>NZ_JBLVKW010000023.1:0-16934 GCF_048270745.1 Streptomyces sp. NPDC056231
GGCCTGGGTTCAGGCCCGCCCGGCGCTCGAAGGCGGAACGGTCGGCACGGACCTCAGCCACGCAACCCGTACGCGTCCGCGATCAGGTCGTAGCTACGCAGCCGCGCCTCCCCGCCGTGCGCATTGGCCGTGATCATCAGCTCGTCCGCCCCGGTCCGCTTGGCCAGGTCGTCCAGGCCGCTGCGCACCTCGTCCGCCGTCCCGTGGATGACATTGCCGAGCCAGCTGTCGACGAACTCCCGCTCCACCGGACTGAAGGCATAGGCCTCCGCCTCCTCCGGCGTCGGGATCAGACCGGGGCGGCCGGTGCGCAGGCGGAGCATCGACAGGGCACCGGTCAGGACCTGGCGGCGGGCCTCGCGCTCCTCGTCGGCGGCCAGCGCCGAGACGCCGATCAGGGCGTACGGGGCGTCCAGCACCGCGGAGGGCTTGAACGAGTCCCGGTACAGGTCGAGCGCCGGAATCGTGTTCTGCGCCGAGAAGTGGTGGGCGAAGGCGAACGGCAGACCCAGGACCCCGGCCAGCCGGGCGCTGAAGCCGGAGGAGCCGAGCAGCCAGATCGGCGGGCGGCCCGCGGGACCCTGCACCGGTCCGGGGACCGCATGGATCCGCGCGTACGGGTGGCCGTCCGGGAAGTCGTCGTCCAGGAACCGGGTCAGCTCGGCGAGCTGCTGCGGGAAGTCTTCGACACCCTCGCCCAGCCGGTCCGTGCGGCGCAGCGCGGCGGCGGTCGCACCGTCCGTGCCGGGGGCGCGCCCGAGGCCGAGGTCGATGCGGCCGGGGGCCATGGCCTCCAGCGTGCCGAACTGTTCGGCGATGACCAGCGGGGCGTGGTTGGGCAGCATGACCCCACCGGAGCCGAGCCGGATCCGCTCGGTGCGTGCGGCGAGGTGGGCCAGGATCACGGCCGGGGACGACGAGGCGACGCCGGGCATGGAGTGGTGTTCGGCGACCCAGAGGCGATGGTAGCCGCGGCGCTCGGCGAGCTGGGCGATGTCCACGCTGGTGCGCAGCGCCTGGGTCGCGGTGCGGCCCTGGCCGACGGTCACCAGGTCGAGCACCGACAGCGGCACGGAAGCCGTTCCCTCGGCCCTGCCCCGAATGCCGTCGCCGCGACTCTCGTCGCCTCGGTTCTCGTCGCCTCGGTTCTTGTCCACGTGAAGGCCTCTCCGGTGATGCTCGTGCGTCCGGGGGAAGCTAACAGGAGGTTGTCTCCGGTTATTCCCGGCCGGTCACTTCCCGACCGGCGCGGGCGGCGCTTCCCGGGTGGCGAACAGTGTGCCGAGCTGGGGCGCCCAGGTGCGGCGACGGGCCAGCCGCAGAGCCTCGTACACCGCCACCTGGTTCGCGGTGAGGACCGGTTTGGCGAGGAGTTCCTCCAGGTCACGGACGTGCGCGGCAGTGTGCACGGCGTTGTCCGGGAGCAGTACCGCCTCCGCGTCCGGCCGGTCCGCGGCCACCGCGAGCTCCTTCAGCCGGTCCAGCCCCCACCCCGCGGCCGCGGCCGCGGAGGTGACGCCACCGCCGCGCACGGCGACCACCTCGACGCCCGCGGCGGCCAGGAAATCGCCGAAGAGCCCGGCGATCTCCTCGGTGTACGGAGCGGCGACCGCGACACGCGCGGCGCCCAGCGCCCGTACCGCGTGGACGAAGGCGAGCGACGTACTCGACGCGGGCAGCCCCGCCGCCCTGGCCAGAGCCGTGCTCTGCTGATGGGCACCCTCCCACCCGTACACGAGACTCCCGCCGGTGCTGGCCCAGACCACCGACTCGGCACCGGCGCGCCGCAGCTCCTCGACCCCGGCGGCGAGGCGTTCGGGTGCGCCCCGCTGCCGCAGGATCTCGGTACGGCGGTCGTCCTCGCCCGGCTCCGTGCGGTTGACGACGAGCCTGATGGTGGTGTCGAGCATGACCTCCATGCGCGGGAAGTCGCCGTCCGCGAAATGGCCCGGGTAGAGGAAACCGACGGTCGTCATATTCACCCTCCTGCACTGCTGGACCGGTGCACTGCCGCTGCCCTCCCCACTGCCCAGTATTCCCCCGGCGCCCGCACCCCTGCCGACCTTGGCGTTGACGGGCGCGGGCCCGGGTGCGAGCGTGGTCAATCCATACATCTCAGACATTGACGAGGCGAACACTCCCTGATGTCAGAGCCCACCCTCCTCGTTCTCGACGCCGACCCGTCGCCGCGCCTCGGCCGGCTGACCGGCCGGGTCCGCATCCGCTACGTGGACGAAGCCGGCCTCGCCGGGGAGCTGCCGCACGCCGACGCCCTGCTGGTGTGGGACTTCACCTCGGACGCGGTACGCGCCGCCTGGCCCGGCGACGGACCGCGGCCCCGGTGGGTGCACACGGCCAGCGCGGGAGTGGACCGGCTGCTCTGCCCGGAGCTGGCCGGGTCCGGCACCGTGCTGACCAACGCGCGGGGCATCTTCGAGCAGCCGATCGCCGAATACGTGCTGGGCCTGGTGCTCGCGTTCGCCAAAGATGTCCCCGGCACGCTGGAGCTGCAGCGCCGGCGGCGCTGGCACCACCGCGAGTCGCAGCAGCTCGCGGGCGCCCGCGCGGTCGTCGTCGGGGCCGGGCCGATCGGCCGGGAGATCACCCGGCTGCTCGACGCACTGGGCGTCCAGGTGGCACTCGTGGGGCGTACGGCGCGGCGCACCATCCATGGAGCCGAGGATCTGGACCGGCTGGCGGCGCTCGCCGACTGGGTGATCTGCGCGGCGCCCCTGACGGAACGGACGCGCGGAATGTTCGACGCGCGGTTCTTCGGGCTGATGCAGCCTTCGGCCCGCTTCATCAATGTGGGGCGAGGCCCGATGGTCGTCGAGGACGATCTCGCCGACGCGCTGCGCCGACGGTGGATCGCGGGCGCGGCGCTCGACGTCTTCCAGCACGAGCCGCTCGCTCCGGGCAGTGGACTGTGGGACGTACCGGGGCTGATCGTCTCCCCGCACATGAGCGGCGACACCGTGGGCTGGCGGGACCGGCTGGGGGAGCAGTTCGTGAAGATGTACGAACGGTGGGCGGCCGGGGAGCCGTTGCCGAACGTGGTCGACATGCGGCGCGGGTACGTCCCCTCACCGGATGTCCCCGGCGACCCGAACGGCATTGACACGTCTGCGTTTTGAGACACGGAGAGGTCACCTTCCGGACACCGTTCGGTCACACCGGACCACTTCCTGCATAGACGTACGGGATCGGGCAGGCGCTCGGCTGTCCGAACTGTTCGTCCGTTCCAGGAGATTGCGAACCATGGCCGACTTCCCGAACCTGTCCCGTCGGAGCTTTCTCAGCCGCTCAACAGCCGTGGGCGGCCTGCTCGTCGTGCCCGGTGCGCTCGCGGCGTGCAGCAAGACCGGCTCCGGTGTCACGGACGGCGCGGGGGCGCTCGACAAGCTCCGCAAGCAGGGCTTCGTCCGGGTCGCGTACGCCAACGAGGCCCCGTACGGCTATCTGGAGGGCAAGGAGCTCAAGGGTGAGGCGCCCACCCTGCACCGGGAGATCTTCAAGGCGCTCGGGATCGAGGAGCTGAAGCCCACTCTCTCCGAGTGGGACGGGCTGATACCCGGGCTGCAGGCCGGAAAGTACGACGTGGTCAGCGCGGGCATGGCGATCACCCCCGAGCGCTGCGCCAACGCCCTTTTCTCCGAACCGGAGTTCATCTCGCCGACCGCGCTGATGGTGAAGAAGGGCAATCCGAAGAACGTCACGGACCTGACGTCGGCGAAGGCCGCCGGTATCACCGTCGGTGTGATGTCGGGTGCGGTCGAGGGCTCGTACGCCGAGGGCGCGGGCATCTCGAAGGAGAAGATCAAGACACTGCAGAAGCCGCAGGACGGCGCCGACGCGGTCAAGGGCGGCAGGATCGACGCCTTCCTGCTCACCGGAATCTCGCTGCGCTGGCTCGCCAAGACCAACCCGGGCACCGAGGTCACCGAGGCGTTCCTGCCGGAGCTCGACGGGGAGAAGCAGTACAGCCCCGGCGGCGCCGTCTTCCGCAAGGGCAACGAGGACCTGCGGGACTCCTTCAACCGCGAGCTGAAGAAGATCGTGTCCGACAGGTCGCGCTATGTGGAGCTGCTCCAGGAGTACGGCTTCGGCGCCACCGAACTCCCGCCGGCCACGCTGCGGACGGCGGATCTGTGCAAGGGCTGACGGGACCGGCCCGGCCGGTCACGCCGACAGGGACGGACAGCGCCGCATGAGCGACTTCTTCTCCGCCCTCTCCGACAATCTCCCCCAGCTCCGGTCGGGGCTGTGGGTCACCCTCCAGGCCACAGTGCTGGGCTCGCTGCTCGCCCTGCTCCTGTCGTTCGCCCTCGGGCTGATGGCCATCAGCCCGATGCTCCCGGTGCGCGGTGTGTCCCGGGTGGTCGTGGAGTTCTTCCGCGGCACCTCGCTCTACATCCAGCTGTTCTGGCTGTACTACGCGATGCCGCCGCTGACCGGGTACGAGCTGACGCCGCTGCTCTGCGGCGTCGTCGCGTTCGGCCTCAACTACGGGGCATACGGCTCCGAGGTGGTGCGCGGCGCCATCAACTCCGTACCGCGTGCCCAGCACGAAGCGGCCGTCGCGCTGAACCTGACGCCGTTCCAGCGGATGCGGAAGGTGATCCTGCCGCAGGCCTGGGTGCAGATGATCCCGCCCTTCACCAATCTGCTGATCCAGCTGCTGAAGTGCACGCCGCTGCTGTGGCTGATCTCCGCGGCCGATCTGATGACCGTGATCCAGCAACTGCGCGACCGGACCGGTGAGACCCTCACCGCGTATCTGACCCTGCTGGCGGTCTACTTCGTCCTCGCGTACGCCCTGACCCTGCTGATGAACCTGCTGGAGCGAACCGCCAAGCGGCGGCTCGGACTGCCGACCGGCGCGGGCTCCCTGCTGCGCACCCGCTCCGCGGTGGACGCCGTGGCGACGACCGCCGGAGGTGCCCGGTGAACGGCTTCGACTGGAACGCCGCGGGCGACGTCCTGCCCCTGGTTCTGCAAGGGTTCGAGGTCACACTGCTGGCGACCGTGCTCGGCACGCTCGTCGCGGCCGTACTCGGGCTGGCCGTCGCGGTCGCCGGCCGGGCGCCGAGCCGGTTCGTGACGGTGCCGGTGCGGGCCGTCATGGAGTTCATCAGGTCCACCCCGCTGCTGGTCCAGCTGGTGGGCGCGGCAGCCTTTTTCACCTCGGTGGAGCCGTTGACCATCGGCATCGTGGTGCTGGGTATCCACTACGCCGCCTACACCTCCGAGGTGTACCGCGCCGGAATCGACGGTGTGCCGAAGGGCCAGTGGGAGGCGTGCCGGGCGCTCTCGCTGTCGCCGCGGCGGACCTGGCAGGCCGTGGTCCTGCCACAGGCGGTGCGCAAGGTGCTGCCCGCCCTCGGCAACTATGCGATCTCGATGTTCAAGGAGACTCCGTTCCTCGCCGTGATCACGGTGCAGGAAATGGTCTTCGAGGCCCGCAAGTACGGGGCCGACCACTTCGCGTACACCGAGGCTTTCACGCTCGCCGGACTGGTCTTCCTGGTCGCGAGCTACCCCACCTCACTGCTGATGAGAAAGCTGGAGAAGCGCCTTGGCCACTGAACCTCTCCCCCTGCAGAAGACGGCGGCCCCGGTGCCCGAGGACGGCGCGCCCCCCGCCGCGGGCACGGACGCCCTGGTCCGCTTCGACCGCGTGGTCAAGCGGTACGGCGACCATGTCGTCCTCGACGAGCTGGACTTCTCGGTGCGGCGCGGCGAGCACGTCACACTGATCGGGCCGAGCGGCTCGGGAAAGACCACGATCCTTCGGCTCCTGATGACGCTGGAGAAGGTGAGCGGCGGCGTGATCTGGGTGGACGGCGCGCCGCTGTCCCATGTCCGGACGCCGGACGGCGCCCTGAAGCCGGCGGGTGAGAAGCATCTGCGCGAGTCCCGGAAGAAGATCGGAATGGTCTTCCAGCAGTTCAATCTGTTCCCGAACATGAAGGTGCTGCAGAACATCACCGAGGCGCCGATCAGCGTGCTGGGCATGGAGCGGGACGAGGCGGAGAGCCGCGCGCGCGAGCTGCTCGACCTGGTCGGGCTGGCCGGGAAGATCGACGCACACCCGTCCCAGCTCTCCGGCGGCCAGCAGCAGCGGGTGGCGATCGCGCGGGCGCTGGCGATGCGGCCGGAGATCCTGCTGCTGGACGAGGTGACGTCCGCGCTCGACCCGGAGCTGGTGGCGGGCGTGCTGGACCTGCTGTCCGACATCGCCAGGACCACCGACATCACCATGCTCTGCGTGACCCACGAGATGAATTTCGCCCGTGACGTCTCGGAGAAGGTGCTGATGTTCGACGCAGGGCGGGTGGTGGAGGCCGGTCCGCCGGAAAAAATCTTCACCGCTCCCGAACACGAGCGTACGCGCGAGTTCCTCGACGCGGTGCTGTGACCTCGCCGTCAGTCGATCGTTATTGACTCTGGCATGTGCCAGACAGGTGCGCCCCAGCTGACAGCGCCGGGGCGCACCGATGAACTCATCAACAGGCCTCCGCCACATGCCTCTTGGCGGCTATCGTGGTGCAAAAGCTTGCGGTCACAACCTGGTGGGGGAAACCGTGGTCTTGCAGCCCGAACCGACCGCACCGTTCCACTCGGTGCAGTACGCCCTTCGTGTTCTCGATACGGTCTCCAAGCACGGCACCGGTGTGACGGACACCCAGATCTCCCGGGAGACGGGACTGCCGGTGGGGCATCTCGCCTCACTGCTGCTGACGCTGCGTCGCGAGGGCTACGTCGAGCAGGTGTCCGACGGCGCCTATGTGATCGGCGCCTCACTCCTGCTGCTCGGCTCCGGGGCCGCCCGCAGGCAGGCACTGGAGAACAAGCTCCAGCAGATCCTGGACCAGCTGCGCGATTCGGTCGGCGCCGCGGTGTACATGAGCCGGTATGTCGACGGCGAGATCCGGGTCACGCAGTACGCCGACGGTCCGCGCACCCCCGCGGTCAACGAGTGGGTGGACTTCCGGTCCGCCGCGCACGCCAGCGCGATCGGCAAGTGCCTGCTGACCCAGCTCGACCAGAACGGCCGCCGCGACCATCTCGCGCGCCACAAGATCGCCCGGCTCACCTCGCGGACCATCACCAGCGAGAAGGTCCTCTTCTCCAAGCTGGACAGCCAGCCGGCGACGGTCCCGGTGCTCGACCTCCAGGAGTACGCGGTGGGGACGGTCTGCGCAGCCGTCCCGCTGACGGCGGGCTCATCGGCCGGCTGCCTGGCACTCTCCCTGCCGGTCGAGGATGCGCACCGGCTGCGCTCGGCGGCAGAGGCGCTGAACCGGCGGGCCGCGCCGGTCCTGCTGTCACTGGCGCTCTAGGGCGTGTTTCGAAAGTCCCGCCTGCCGGGCGGCGTCTGGCACGCACGCTCGCTGCGTTGTCGGGCTCGCCCCGATACGACCGGTATCGGGGCGACCCTCCGCCTTGCGATCGCACGCACCGGACGCCGCCCGGCCCGCCCTAGGGGCGGACGACGCTACTTTCGAAACACGCCCTAGGTGATTTGCCCTGGGAGCTCGGGGGCGGTGCGCCTGCTACCCCTTCAGCCTGGCGGCGACGGGCCGGTGGTCGCTGCCGGTCGCGGGGAGGGTCCAGGCGGCGGTGGGGGTGACGCCCCGGGTGAGGATGTGGTCGATACGGGCGACCGGGAACGCCGCGGGCCAGCTGAAGCCGAAGCCGGTCCCCGCCTCGTCCTGGACAGACGTCAGCCGGGAGTTCAGGGAGGCGAGGCCCCGGTCGGTGGTGGCGCCGTTGAGATCGCCCATCAGGAGGATTTTCTTCTGCCGTTCCTGGTCGACTGCATGATCGAGCGCGGTCAGGACCTGGTCCCGCCGTGCGATGGTGAAGCCGGAGACGCCGACCCGGACGGAGGGCAGGTGCACCACGTAGACGGCGAGCGGGCCGTCCGGCCCCTGGACCCGGGCGCGCAGGGAGCGGCTCCAGCCGGGGTCGATGGTGACGCGCTCCGAGTCGGTGATCGGGTAGCGGCTCCACAGGGCAACGGTGCCGATGTGGACCGAGTGTGTGAGCCGGCGGCTCAGCACCTTCCGGTAGGCGGGCATCGCGTCATCGGTGATCTCTTCCAGGGCCACCAGGTCGGGGCCGGCGGCAAGCAGCGTCCGGGCGGTCCCCGCCGGGTCCGGGTTGGGGGCGCCGACGTTGTGGGTGACGACCGTCAGGTCCGGCTCGGCATCCGGCCGCCCGCCGAGAAACAACTGCCCGAACATCGCAACCCACACGGCAGCGACCAGGAGCGCGGCGACGCCGGCCGGCACCGACCTGCGGAGCAAGGCGGCCGACAGCAGCACGGGCACGGCCAGACCTGTCCAGGGCAGCAGGGTTTCGAGCAGGCTGCCCGGATTGCCCATCGAGTTGGGAACCAGCGAGTGGCCGACCAGCACGATCCCCGTCATGACCGCCAGGGCGGTCGGAACCCGGCCCTTGCGCCATCCGTAGTCACGTCCATGCCGATCGGATATGTGGTCCGGCCGGTCGTGGGCTTGTCGGTCCGGCACGGGTGCTGCCCCGGAGGCGGCCTGCTGTTCGGGCTCGGAGTCGGTGGGCGGTATCTGGGCGGGGTCGAAGAATCCGCCACCGATGTACACATCCGGGTAGGGGTCTTCGTGCAGGTCGGGCATGCCGTGTCCTTCAAAGGCGGGGGTGGGTCGGCGCGGACCGGCTCGGCGCTGCCGGCTCAGGGCGAGGCGATGGGTACCCGTCAGCCGGCGGCATTGTTCAGGGGACCGGGGCAGGTGCCGCCGGGGGCGGTCAGCAACTCGAAGTGCCACATCTCGTTGGCGTAGACCTGGCACAGGCCATAGGCGGGGCCGTTGCGGATGAGCCAGTCGTCGGCGTCGGTGGGGCCGATGTCCACCGCTTTCCCGGACACGTGGGTCGACTTCTCCGGGGTGTTCACGAACTCCCGCGCCTTTTCCAGGCTCCCGTACTTCTCGATTCCCTCCTCCAGCAGGCGCTGCTGGTGTTCCTTGCTGCGCCAGCCCGACGTGACCACGAATTCGATGCCGTCGTTCCGGGCATCCCCGGCCGCTTCCCGCACGGCCTTCAGCAGACGCTTGTCCAGACGGGTGACGGCCGCGTGGCGGGTGTCGAAAGGAGTGATTTCACGGTCGTCCGGCAGGGCACCGTCGTCGGCAGCCTCGGCTGGGACCTCCGCGGGTGCTCCGCCGCTGTCCGGCGAATGCTCTGCCGGTGCGGTTGCCCGCGCGGCCGGTTCGCTCCGGGTCGTCACGACCCACATCGCCGACAGCGTCAGAACCAGGAGTGCGCCGATTCCTGCCATCATCCGGCCGGGGAATCGGCGCGCCGCCGTGGTTGAGCGGTTCGCCACGTGGTTGTCGTGCATCGCGGCCTCCAGGCATCTCGGACACAGCGGCGGGTGCCGCTCGGTGATGCCTTGAGTCAAGGGCGGGCCGTGTAGTCGGGCCGTCTCGATTTCCCCATACGTTTTCGATAGGCCCGGACCGCTCCAATAGGGATGGCCGGGTACAGGACCGGCGGCCGGTCCGACTCGCGGCCGGAATCTCGGCAGGAGCCCTCCGCAGTGCGGAAATCACTCTTCGCCACCGTTCCCTTCCAGGGCCGTAGGCTGGACCGGAAGCCGGATATCAGCCGGTTTGAAACAGAGCGGGAGAGGCCGCATGCGGGTGCTGATTGTCGAGGACGAGCCGTATCTCGCCGAGGCGGTGCAGGCAGGTCTGAGGCTCGAAGCCATCGCCTCCGACATCGCCGGGGACGGCGACACCGCCCTGGAACGCCTCGACGTGAACGAGTACGACGTCGTCGTACTAGACCGCGACATCCCCGGCACGCACGGCGACGACGTGTGCCGGACCATCGTGCAGCGCCGCCTCGGCTGCCGCGTGCTCATGCTGACGGCGGCGGGCCTCCTCAGCGAGAAGGTCACCGGGTTCGAGATCGGCGCCGACGACTACCTGACCAAGCCCTTCGACCTGAAGGAGCTGGTCGTACGGCTCCGCTCACTGGCCCGCCGGCCCAAGGACAGCACACCCCCGGTCCTCGAGTACGCCGGAATCCGGCTGGACCCGTTCCGGCGCGAAGTCTTCCGCGACGGGAAGTACGTCGCGCTCACCAGGAAACAGTTCGCCGTCCTGGAAGTCCTCATGACGGCGCGGGGCGGGGTCGTCAGCGCGGAGACGCTGCTGGAGCGGGCCTGGGACGAGAACGCCGACCCGTTCACCAACGCGGTCCGCATCACCATGTCCACGCTCCGCAAACGGCTGGGCGAACCGTGGTCCATCCACACCGTGCCCGGCGTCGGATACCGGCTCGACGAACCGGCGGGGCACGGACGGTGAACCGGCGATCAGCACCTCACCGAGCCACCACTGCGGCACCGGCGGCGGACGACCCGGCGCGCCCCATTCGGCCGCGGCGGCTGACCGCCCGGATGAAGCTCACCCTCACTTATGCCCTGTTCGTGGTCGTCGCGGGCGCGTTCACCCTTGCCGTCATCTACCTGGCCATGCGCTTCGTGCCCAACTACCCCTTGACCGCCGCGAACCCGCGGGACGAAAGCGGCGCCCCTTCCCGGCAGGAGATCCTTCAGACCCTGCTCGAAGCGTCCGGCCTCACGCTGCTCCTGCTGGCGCTCGTCGGGGTCGGCGGCGGCTGGTTCATCGCGGGCCGCGTCCTGCGGCCCGTGCAGGACATCACCCGCGCTGCCAGACGGGCGGCCGACGGCTCCCTTGACCACCGCATCGGACTCACCGGTCCGCGCGACGAGTTCACCGATCTCTCCGACACCTTCGACACGATGCTCGCCCGCCTGCAGCGGTCCTTCGACGCCCAGCAGCGCTTCGCCGCCAACGCCTCGCACGAACTGCGCACCCCGCTCGCCATCAACCGCACCATGCTCGACGTCGCCACCGCCGACCCCGACGGCCAGGACTACCCCCGACTCGTGGCCCGGCTGCGCGAGACCAACCAGCGCGGCATCGAGGTCACCGACGCCCTGCTGCAGCTCTCCGCCCTCGACCACACCCCGCCCACCACCCAGCCCCTCGGTCTCGCCGACACCGCCGAAGAGGCCCTCGATCTCGTCCGTGAGGAAGCCTGGACACGGGGCATCACCCTCTCCACCGACATCCACCCGGCCCCGGCCACCGGCGACGGCGTACTGCTCCGCCAGCTCGCCCTGAACCTGCTCCACAACGCCCTGCGGCACAACCTGCCCACCGGCGGATCGCTCACTCTGGCCACCGGCCCCGACCCAGTACACCCTGGCCGCGCCGTCCTGACCGTCACCAACACGGGGCCCCTCCTGCCCGACACGGTCGACCACCTCACCGAACCGTTCCTGCGCGGCAGCGGACGCCTGGCCGAGAAGGACCCCGCACGCCGCGGGCACGGCCTCGGCCTGGCCATCGTCGCGGGTATCGTCCGCGCCCACCACGGCGACCTGACCTTGACCCCCAACCCCGGCGGCGGGCTCACCGCCCGCGTGTCACTCCCCAGCCCGTAGGGGAGCCGTCCGGTCAGGCCGGATGTCCCCCGCGGGCCCGTCGCGGGCGCGTGTCATCAGCACCCTTCGGGACCAGGTATTATTTTCGAGTCAGCAGGCGCCGCTAGCTCAGTTGGTTAGAGCAGCTGACTCTTAATCAGCGGGTCCGGGGTTCGAGTCCCTGGCGGCGCACAGACAACGCCCAGGGCGGTTCACGTACACACGTGGGCCGCCCTGGGCGTTTTTCGCGGTCCGCCGCCCGTACACGCGTGTCACGCAGGCGTACCGGACAGCCGTCAACCATGTCGTCCTCAGTCGCCGGACGACACCAGGTGGGCGCGCCCGTGCGCCTCGTACTCGCCGAGCAGGGCGGCCAGCTCCGCGCCCCGCAGCCTTTCGTAGGGTCCGCCGGCCCCGTTCCACCAGACCGGGTCGGCGCTCCGGAAGCCCTCTCGGCGGAGCGCCACCCGGTGCACCTTGTTCGTCGCCGTGACCGGCATCGCCGCGACGATGCGTACGAAGCGGGGCGCCATCTTCGTCCCCAGGTCCGATTGGGCTGCCAGGAACGCGGCGAATCCGCCGGGGTCGAAGGCCGCCCCCTCGCGCAGCGCCAGCGCCGCCATCACCTGGTCGCCGGCCACCGGGTCCGGCACCGCGTACACCGCGACGGCCGCCGCGTCCGACCAGCGGGCCAGAATGTTCTCGATCATCGCGGCGGCCAGGTTCTCGCTGTCGACCCGCAGCCGGTCGTCCGTCCGGCCCGCGAAGTAGAGGAAGCCGGCCGGGTCGCGGAAGAAGAGGTCCCCGGTCCAGTACCAGCCGCCGCGCACCCGGGCCGCGTCCGCCTCCGCGTTGCGCCAGTAGCCCTCGAAGGGCGTACGGCCCCGGTTGACCAGTTCTCCTATCGCATCGTCCCCGTTGAGCAGCCGCCCGCGCGCGTCGAGTACCGCCGCAGCCCGCTCCTCGCCGGTCTCCGGGTCGACGACGGCCAGATCGTCGCGGGGGGACGACCGGCCGACAGCGCCCGGCGGGGTGTCCGGGGTCCGCTGGATCGCCGCGCCGCCCTCGGAGGATCCGTACCCCTCCACCAGCCGCACCCCGAACCGCTCCCGGAACCGGGTCGCATCCACGGCGCCCGCCTCCGTGCCGAATCCGAGCCGCAGCGGATGGTCACGGTCGTCGGAGCGCTCGGGGGTGGCCAGCAGGTATTGCACGGCGCGGCCGACGTAGGTGAAGTACGTGGCCCCGTGCGTGCGCACGTCGTCGAGAAAGCCGGAGGCCGAGAACCGGCGGCGCAGGGCGACCGCGGCGCCGCCCGCCAGAGCGGGGGCCCAGTCGGCGATCACGGCGTTGCCGTGGAACATCGGCATGCAGATGTAGTGGACGTCGTCGCGCCGCACCCCGAAGTGGTCGACCAGCGACTGCCCGGCCGCCGCCAGTCGCCCCTGGGTGCAGATCGCGGCCTTGGGCGCACCGGTCGACCCCGAGGTGAAGTAGAGCAGCATCCGGGTCCCGCGCCCGACCTCCCGGAGCACCGCCTCGCCCGGCTTCGCCCCGGCATATCCGGCGAGCAGCGCGGTGTACGCGTCGGTGTCGGTGACCAGCACCCGTACGCCCGGCAGATCGAGCCCGTCGAGCAGCGGCAGATGTGCGCTTTCGGTGACCAGGACCCGGCAGTCGGTGTGCAGGATGTCGCGGGCCAGCTCGGCTCCGCGGCGGGTCGGGTTGATGCCCGCGACGGCGGCCCCGGCCAGGGCCGCCGCGCTCAGCCAGAGCGGGAATTCGGGGGTGTTGTCGAGCAGCACCCCCAGGTGCGGTTCGCCGTCCGCCGACAGCAGATCCGCCAGGAGCGCGGCCCGCACGGCAGCTCCGGAGGCGACCTGGTGGTGGCTGAGGACGGTTTCCTCGTGCTTCAACCCTGGCCGGTGGTCGCCCCATTGGCGCTGTACGAGCTCCGCTACGGTGCCTGCGCTCCCCATGGCGCCGAACGGTAACTGACTACACGTCAGAACTGAACGTCGGAGCACGCATAGAACGCGTTCCCGGTGTCCGCGACGGTCCAGACGCTGAGGATGATGTGCTTCCCGGTCTTCTGGGTGGGGATGGTGCCCTGCTGCGTCAGGGTCGCCGGGGGCCGCTGACCGCCGTACGGCACGGTTATGAACGGCTGCGACTCGAGCGCCGCCCTGGTGAGCGGCTTGGTGGGGTCCCAGCCGTTCCTGGTGATGTAGTACCGGAAGTCGGTCGTGGCGTGCTGGGCGGTGAACTGCCAGCGGAAGCTGAAGCCCTGGCCTGCGGTGACCTCAGATTATTGACGGATCATGAACATGTCCAGACCAATGGGAACGGGATTCCGGTTCGCCGCGGACGCGGTACGGACGCGCCGTCAGGCCCCGCCCGCACCGCTGCGTCCGGTGTAGAACGCCACCGTCAAGTCCTTTACCAGCGACTTCCGTTCGTAATCGTCGAGCTCCACGAGGCCGCGGGAGGTCAGTCGGCTGACCGTGTCGTCCACCGCGTCGATCACCGAGGTCAGCACACTGTCGCGGTGTCGGGCGTCAATGGCGGCGATCCGGAGGCGGTGCATCGAGGCAGCGATCTCCGGTGCGTACTCGATGCCGGTCGGCTGCGCGGAGTACACCTCGATGCCCACCGGCTCGCACTCCGCCTTCAGCATCCCGGTCAGCGCGTCACCGACCGCCTCCGCGTTGCGCAGCGTGTGGGCGTCCTCGTGGAACGCGTCGGCAGGGAGCTGCGAGAAGACCCGTGCCATCGCCGCCTCGACCTGCTCGCGCAGATACTTCTCATGGTCCGCCACCCCGAGCGTCGCCCGCACGGTGTCCTTGACCTGCCACACGACGAGGACGACGACGCGCAGCGCCGTACCGTTCGCATCCACCACGGGCAGCGGTTCGCTGCGCCAGTGCCGGAGCCGTACGTCGACCCAGCGGCGCAGCAGCAGCGGGCTGACCCAGACGAGCCCCGTCCGCCGCACGCTCCCCCGGTAGTCGCCGAAGAACGTCATCACCCATGCGTGCCCGACGCGGCCGCGAGCCAGACCGCCGAGCGCGAAGAACACGACGGCCACCAGGGCGGCGAGCGCCGCCCATGTCCCGATGCCGATGCCGTCGTACGGACGCGAGCCGATCCCGAGCCGGGCGAGCACCCCGGCGGGCAGCGCGCCGGCCCACCACAGCACCGCCCCACCGCCGGCGATCCCGGCCAGCCCGGCGAGCAACCCCGCCCACCCGGGCAGCGCGGTCCACGGCTTCTCGGTCAGCCGCGGATCACCGGCCGGCGCGGGTCTGGTGGGCGCCGCAGGCACCCGCCCCGGGCCCGCCGCCTGCTCGCCGACGCCGGTCCCCCCGGCGGGATCGGCGGCTTCGGGGGGCTCGGACCCGCCACGGAAAAGAGGGTGGCCAGGGATGGAGGGTGGATGTTCACGGACGATGACGACGTGCCGCCGACCGGTCACGGCATCGTCGGGTTTCGACACCGGCACGGGGGCCGATTCGGATTCCTCCACGAGGACGGCTTCGGCGGCCGAGGCGGACACCGGCTCCATGGGGGGCGGTGTGCTGTACGGCGCATCGGGGCCGGGGTCGGTCCGAGCCGGCTGCGTGGTGCCGGACACGGCGTCCAGGAGCGGGAGGGCCGGCGGGCCCGAGTCGGAGTCAAGGGCCGGCGCCGAAGCCGAAGCCGAAGCCGGAACCGACACCGAGGCCTTGGCCGAGGCCGCACCCGGGGCGGGGTCCGTCACGTCACCCGGGACCAGGTCGAGCACGAGGTCGAGGGCGGCATCCGAGCCGGCCCGCGCCTCCGCCCCCGCACCGGAGCCGCCCCCGCCCTCCATACCCGCAACCGATGCCGGACCGTCGCCCGGTCGCACATCCGCACCCGCCTCCCAGCCGGCCCCGGCGCCTCCGGCACCCTCCGTGCCGTCCGCTCCGCCGCTCACCGGCTCCCGTTCCTTCCCGCCCTCCGGGACTCCGGAGCTGCCCGACACCATGGATCGCATTCCCGCCTCCGTCATGTCCGTGTCCTCACGCGAAGAGTCGCCGCCAGGTCTCCGGGCCGGGGTAACCGTCGGCCTCGCTGCCCCGCCAGCCCTGGGCCCGCTGGAAGGCCTCGACGTTGCGCCGGTCCGCCTCGGTCCACCGGGGTCCGGGGCCCGTCGTGTAGTACGTGCCGTATCCCTTCTTCACCAACTGCCTGCCGAGCCTTTCGACATGGCTACTGGACCGGCCCGGCCGGAAATGACCCCGGCCCGGGAAGGCCGGGGCCGCATGCGAACCGCTCCCCCGGCTGCCGCCACCCGTGCTTCCGCTTCCGCTCACCGGAATGTTGCGGCCGGTCCCGTTCATCAGCAGGCGCCAGGTGTGCGGGCCGGGGATGCCGTCGGCCTCCTTGCCCTTCCAGCCCTGCGCCTTCTGGAACGCCTGGGTCGCGCGCCGGTCGGCGTCACCCCAGCCCGGCCCGGGTCCGACCTTGTAGAAGCGCCTTCCGCCACGGTCCACAAGCGTCCGCCCGAGCTGGGTGACGTACGTGTTGCTGACGCCCGGACCGAATGACCTGGCGCCCGGGAACGCCGCCGCCCCGCTGCCTCCCGCTCCGGTTCCGCTGCCCGCGTCGGTAGCGGTGGCCAGCCCCTTGTAGCGGTAGGGGACGTATTTGCCCGAGTTGGTCCAGTAGGCCATGGGCGTCGTCTGCTTGCGCGTGTGCGGAGGAGTCTGTTCGTAGGCCGTGTAATGGGTGTGCGTGTAGTCGGTCCAGCCTCCGAAGATCGTGACGTGCGAGCCCTTCGAAGGGTTGGCCAGGTTGTGGAAGAGCAGCATGTCGCCGGGCTGCAACTCCGCTCGCGCGATCCGGGTTCCGTACTTGGCGAGGCTGCCCGTCCACTCGTTGGCGTCGAGCTTCCAGGCCATCGACACATAGCCGGAGCAGTCCTGCCGGTATCCGTCGGACCAGTACTTCTCCATGCTGTACGGGACCTTCGCGCTCACCCATTTCTTGGCGCGGTTGATGATGTCCGCCCGCGTGGACTTGCGCAGCGCCGAGGAAGAGCCCGTGGACGAGGGCGGGCCGGAGGCCCCCCCACCCCTCAGCGGACCGGGTTTTCCCTGCGGAGTGACCATGCCTGTATCGGCCGCGTCCTTGTCGGCCCGCTTCGTACCGTCCCGGTACCTGCCGTCCGGGCCTGGGGCACCGGCGTCCGTATCGCCCGGGGCCGTATCGACCGAGGCCGTCACCCCGTCCGCCCGGGCGGATCCGGCCGGCCCGGCTGCGTGCCCGCTCGCCGACTCGGCCGCGCCGGTGCTCAGCACCACGCCCGCCGCCGTGGACTTGCGCAGCGCCGAGGGAGAGCCCGTGGACGACGGCGGACCCGGCGGCTTCCCACCCCACAGCGGACCGGGTTCTCCCTGCGGAGTGA
>NZ_JBLVKW010000023.1:17032-66986 GCF_048270745.1 Streptomyces sp. NPDC056231
GCCGTGGACTTGCGCAGCGCCGAGGGAGAGCCCGTGGACGACGGCGGACCCGGCGGCTTCCCACCCCACAGCGGACCGGGTTCTCCCTGCGGAGTGACCATGTCCGTATCGGCCGCGTCCGTATCGGTCAGCTCCGTACCGTCCGGGTACCTGTCGTCCGGGTCCGGATCACCCGGGGCCGTACCGTCCGGATTCGTGTCGTCCGGGTTCGTATCGGCCGAGGCCGTCGTCCCGTCCGCCCGGGCGAATCCGGCCGCATGCCTGCTCGCCGCCTCGGCCACGCCGGTGCCCAGCACCATGCCCACCGCCGTGGCCAGCACCAGCACACACCGCGCACCATGCGCGGCGGGGTGCCCTCTGTACCGCGTGGGCAGGGACCAAGCGGCGGCGCGCCGTTGCGCGGCGCACCCCGCGCAGGAGCAGTCGACGGCGGGCGCGTACTCCTCGAAGGCCGGCACGGTCATGCGAATCCCCTCGGCACTCGTCAAGATCTTCGGGCGCATCTGTACGGGCGTCAGTGTCCAACTCTCCCGACATACTGCATATTGACTGATAAAACAGAAAAAACGACCATCCGACAGGCCGTGACGGTCGAGAAATGGTCAGGAGTACTCCCCCGGATCAGGTAGAGTTGTCCAGGTCAGCAGGCGCCGCTAGCTCAGTTGGTTAGAGCAGCTGACTCTTAATCAGCGGGTCCGGGGTTCGAGTCCCTGGCGGCGCACGCAAAGTCAAGGCCCCCTCACTCCTCGTGAGGGGGCCTTGTCCGTATGCCATCACCCCACCCGCGCCCGGCGGGCGACCTCGAGCCGCCTCCCGGGGGTCGAGAAGCTCCCCTCGGTACACCCCCACGCACCCCTCCACAAGAGACACCCAAATCGCACATATGACCGGCAAATAGCCCGTTTCACCCTTGCGATCACGACCTGGGTCATACAACCTGTCATGGGGTCATTCAGCAGCAACCGGGCTGATGACGCACACAGTTGGGGGCAGCAACAGGGGGAAGTTCCGGTTTGCGCGTACCGCGGGATGGGGGTCCCGCTCATGGACGGATGCCGAAGGGGCACCGGGCGACCGGAAGGGCGCCTTCCCGTGAGGGGAAGGCGCCCGCCAGAGAGGTCGTCCGCCGCGATCGAGGGGATGCGCGGCGGACGAGACGACCGACCGACCGCGCAGCCGGCATGCGCGCAGGGGGATGACCCATGACGTCGACGCCGACAGGCGCCCGGCAGAACAACGACCCTTCCCGGACCACGCAGCTGCGGATACCTCCACAGCCCCGGACCGGGGGCCGGCGCCACCCGAAGGAGGCGCTGCCCCGCTACGACTACGAGCACTACAGCCGGCTCGCCGGGCCACTGACCCAGCCCGACCCGAGCAGACCGTACTCCGTGCAGTACCGCTCGCTGCTCTCGCAGGAACCGCACAGACTCCGCGCGGCGCTCCTGCTCGGCGCCGCACCGCTCGTCTCGCTCGGCCTGTTCGCCTGGCTGATACAGCCCGAACACTGGACCCAGCGCGATCCGAACCTCAAGAACGACACGCTGCTGATCCTCGACATCGTCATGCTCGTCTCGATCGGTCTGATCGAGCTCTTCCGCACCATGAACGTCCTGTCGAACGCGCACGCGACGCTGGTCGCGCGCGACCCGGTCCCGGTCGTGCCGGAGCCCGGCACCCGGGTTGCCTTCCTCACCTCCTTCGTCCCGGGCAAGGAGCCCCTGGAGATGGTGACGAAGACCCTCGAAGCAGCGGTCCGCATCAGGCACCGCGGGCTGATGCACGTCTGGCTGCTCGACGAGGGCGACGACCCGGCGGTCAGGGAGGTCTGCGCCCGGCTCGGGGTGCACCACTTCTCCCGGAAGGGCGTCGCGCACTGGAACCAGGCCGAGGGCGCGCACCGTGCGAAGACCAAGCACGGCAACTACAACGCCTGGCTCGACGCGCACGGCGGCGGGTACGAGTTCTTCGCCTCGGTCGACACCGATCACGTACCCCTGCCCAACTACCTGGAGCGGATGCTCGGCTATTTCCGCGACCCGGACATCGGCTTCGTGATCGGCCCGCAGGTCTACGGCAACTACGACACGTTCGTCACGAAGGCCGCCGAGTCCCAGCAGTTCCTCTTCCACGCGCTGATCCAGCGCGCAGGCAACCGCTACGGCGCCCCGATGTTCGTCGGGACCAGCAACGCCGTGCGGGTCTCCGCCCTCAAACAGATCGGCGGTCTGTACGACTCGATCACCGAGGACATGGCCACCGGCTTCGAGATGCACCGTGCGCGCAACCCGCACACCGGCCGGAATTGGCGCTCGGTCTACACCCCGGACGTGCTGGCCGTCGGCGAGGGCCCGACCGCGTGGACGGACTTCTTCACCCAGCAGCTGCGCTGGTCACGGGGGACGTACGAGACGATCCTCAAGCAGTACTGGAGAGGGATCGGGACACTCCCCGCCGGCAAACTCCTCAACTACACCATGATGATCATCTTCTATCCGATGTCCGCCCTGAACTGGATCCTGGCGGCGCTCAGTTGCGCACTGTTCCTGGGCATGGGCGCCTCGGGCGTGCAGATCGACCCGGTCGTCTGGATGATGCTGTACGGCAACGCCTCGGCGCTCCAGATCGGTCTGTACGTCTGGAACCGGCGGCACAATGTGTCCCCGCACGAGCCGGAGGGCTCCGGCGGTCTGGCGGGGATGATGATGTCCGCGCTCTCCGCCCCGGTCTACGCGCGATCCCTGATGGATGCCGTGCTGCGCCGCAAGAGCTCGTTCGTGGTGACGCCCAAGGGCGACTCGTCCAGCCCCGACACGTTGTTCGGCACCTTCCGTATCCATCTCTTCTTCGTGGTGGTCTTCGGCGGTTCGATCACCGCCTCCTTCGTCCTCGGCCACAGCCATCCCGCGATGCTCACCTGGGCCGCGCTGGCGCTGCTGATCACGGCGGCGCCGATCTTCGGCTGGCGGTACACCGTCCACGCGGAGAAGAAGCGGCGGCGCAACAAACCACGCCCGCAGGACGGCACACCGGATCCGCAGCCGGCGCATGCCCCGCAGGAAAGACCGCACCGGTTGCCCGACGGCCACACCGTGCAGATCTCCCTGGGGGGACGTAACCAATGACGTACCGTCCTGGCCGCCGCACCCGCCGCATGGCGATCAGCACGGCGGTGGTACTGGCGCTCGCGGGCGCGAACGGGCCGTGGCTGTACCGCGTCAGCAGCGAGCGTTACCACGAGTACACGATCAACAAGCCGGGGTACAAAGCCGCCAACGGCCACTGGGACTTCCTCGATGTCCCGTCCGAGTTCCGGATCAATACGATCCATGCCGCGCTGCTGCACACCGGCAAGGTGCTGCTCGTCGCGGGCTCCGGCAACAACCAGCAGAACTTCGACGCGAAGAGCTTTCGGTCCGTGCTGTGGGACCCGGGGACCGGCACGTTCGCGAACATACCCACGCCCAAGGACATGTTCTGCTCCGGTCACACCCAACTGCCGGACGGCCGGCTGCTGATAGCCGGCGGCACGAAGCGGTACGAGAAGCTGCAGGGCGATGTCACCAAGGCGGGCGGCCTGATGGTCGTCCACAACGAGGACCCGGACAAGCCGGTCACCCTGCCCGCGGGCACCCGGTTCACCGGCAAGGAGAACGGCAGGACGTTCGTCTCCAAGGACCCCGTGCTGGTCGAGAAGGCCACCAAGGTCTTCGACAGGAAGACCGGCGCGTTCCTGCGCAACGACCCCGGGCTCGGCCGCATCTACGTCGAGGCCCAGAAGTCCGGCAGGACGTACGGGACGGGCGCCCAGGACAACTACCGGATCTCCGGTCTCTCCGGCTCCGACACTCGGAACGTGTACGGGATCGCCCAGAAGCTCGCCCTCGACAAGAAGGACTTCCAGGGCATCCGGGAGGCGTTCGAGTTCGACCCGGTGGCGGAGAAGTACATCACCGTCGATCCGATGAACGAGGCGCGCTGGTACCCGACGCTGACCACGCTGAAGGACGGCAGGGTCCTCGCCCTGTCCGGACTCGACGAGATCGGGCAGATCGTGCCCGGCAAGGACGAGGTCTACGACCCTCGGACGAAGAAGTGGGCGTACACCGGCATCGTCCGGAAGTTCCCCACCTACCCGGCGGTCTTCCTGCTGAACGACGGCAGGCTCTTCTACTCCGGCTCGAACGCCGGGTACGGTCCGGCGGACGTCGGCCGTGCGCCGGGCGTCTGGGACCTTGCGACGAACAGGTTCGAGGAGATCCCCGGGCTGAGCGACGCCCGTGAGATGGAGACATCGGCGACGGTACGGCTGCCACCCGCCCAGGACGAGAAGTTCATGGTCATCGGCGGGGGCGGGGTGGGCGAGTCGGACAGGTCCAGCGAGAAGTCCCGGCTCGTGGACCTGAAGGCCGCCGAGCCGAGATTCAGGGACGGCCCGTCGCTCACCGAGGGCACGCGCTACCCGAGCGCGTCGTTGCTGCCCGACGACTCGGTGCTCGTCACCGGCGGGTCGAGCGACTACCGCGGGCGCGGCGGCTCGAACATCCTGCAGGCGCGGCTGTACGACGCGAAGACGGACACGTACCGGAGGGTGGCGGATCCGCAGGTCGGACGGAACTATCACTCGGGTTCGCTGCTGCTGCCCGACGGGCGCGTCATGATCTTCGGCTCGGACTCGCTGTACGCCGACAAGGCGAACACCCGCCTGGGCGTCTTCGAGCAGCGCATCGAGATCTACACGCCGCCCTACCTGTACCGCGGCTCACGGCCGGAGCTGACGGCCGGGCCGAAGAGCATCCGACGCGGCGGCACAGCGGTGTTCACGACCAGGCAGGGACCGACGATCACGTCGGCGAAGCTGATGCGGCCGAGCGCGGTGACGCATGTGACGGACACGGACCAGCGGTCCGTGGCGCTGGGGCTGAAGAGGACGGCGGGGGGTATCGCCGTGACGGTGCCGGGGAATCGGGCGCTGGTGCCGTCGGGTTGGTACATGCTGTTCGTGGCCGATGCGAAGGGGACACCGTCGAAGGGGACGTGGGTGCGCGTCCCCTGAGAAGTGTCCGGCGTTCGGGGACGGGGCCTCGGCGGCCCCGTCCGGAACTACCTCGTGTTGCGGGCCAGCCCCAGGGCGTACTCCGGCCACCACTCCCCCGCCTTCGGACCCCCCTTGCACGCGCCGTCCGACTCCCCCGGCCGCTTGATCCAGAGGTACGCGTCGACCAGGTCCTCACCCGTGTCCGTGGTCGGGGGCTCACCCAGGGCCCGGCCCGGTGGGTTGCACCAGTTCTCCTCGGGGTCGCCCTCGTCGTACGGGCCGTTGCCGTTGCGGCTCGTGTCGATGACGAACGGCTTGTTGCCGACCTTCACCGACAGTCGCTTCCCGAAGTCCGTACTGGCCGCCGTAGTCTGGAAGTTGGAGACGTTGACCGCGAAGCCGTCCGCGTCTGCGATGCCCGCCTGCCTGAGCGGCCGGAAGAGCGCGTCCGGGGTGCGCCAGCCCGCGTTGCCCGCGTCCATGTAGACGCGTGTGTGCGGTAGTTGCTTCAGCCGTTCCAGGGCGCCCTTGAGCAGGTCGTACCGCTCCTCGTGGAACTCCTGCGGGGTGCAGCCGTCGATCAGGTGCAGCAGCGCGTCCGGCTCCAGGATCACCGTGGTGCGGCGGTCGCCGATGCCCTTCGCCACTCCCTCCAGCCAGGCACGGTACGCGTCACCGTCCGCGGCGCCGCCCTTCGAGAACTGGCCGCAGTCACGGTGCGGGATGTTGTAGAGGACCAGCAGCGCCTCCCGGCCGGCCTTCCTGGCCGCCTCGGTGAAGCCCTTCGCCTCAGCCTCGGGGTTGTCCGGGCCGATCCACTCCCCGACCGGCTGCCGGGCGATCTTCTTGATCAGGCCGGCGTCCCTGCCGTTGCCGGCCTTGGTGTAGGCGGCGACCTGCCGGGCCGCGTTCCCGTCCGGGTTGACCCAGTAGGGGGCGCTCCCGGCGGAGCTCTTGTCGCCACCGGAGGACGGGGCCGAAGAAGAACATCCTGCGAGCAGCAGTGTCACGCCCAGCGCCACCGCCCCCGCCCCGGACCGGCCGGTGTAATTGCCGTACATCCACTCCCCCTTGGGCGCCCGGACAAGACCGGACGAATCCATCCTGACACACCCAGACCTCGAACGGCGCAGAGCGACTGGTTCTGGACGTATCATCAAATATCTGTTGGGTGAAGGACGTTGGGCGTCTCACAGGGACGCGCAGTGGCCCACACGCCTCCTGCCGGCCGCCCGGGGGGAAAGCGGCCGGGCCAGGTGCACCTCGTCCACCGGACGGTCCGCTAAGCGGACTTGCCCGCGGACGGCTTCTCGCCGGTCAGGTACGCCGAGACGACCACATTGGCGTTGTACTCGTGCGACGCGCGGTCGAACGTGCCGCCGCAGGTGATCAGCCGCAGCTCCGCCCGGCCGTCCTTGTGGGGTCCGTAGGCCTTGTGGGCGTCGAAGCGTTCCCGGGTGAAGACCTGGACGTCGTCGATGGTGAATTCGGCGACCGAGCCGTCCGTCCGGACGACCCGGATCTTCGCGCCGGGGCGGGCCGCGCTCAGTCCGTAGAAGACGGCCGGTTTGGTCTCGGTGTCGACATGGCCGACGAGGAGCGCGGCCCCCGCCGCGCCGGGTTGGGTGCCGCTGCCGTACCAGCCGACGGTCTGCGGTTTCGCGAACGGTGGCGGGTCGATCGCCCCCGCCTTGTCCAGGCCGCGGACGACGACGGGGGCCCGGACTCCTATCGAGGGAATCTCGATGCGTTCCGGCGCCGCGCCCTTGATCGGGGCGTGCGCCGCGGGCAGCGGTACACCATGGGGGCGCCCGACCGCCGCGATGTCGCCGGTGGTCGGGGCGGAGATCGCACCGGAGCCGTCGGCGATGTCGCGGCCCCAGAGCCACAGGCCCATCAGCAGGATGGCCCAGGCCACTCCGGTGAGCAGCCGGCCGGTTCCGGCCGGGCGGTCCGAGGCGGACATCTCGTTCAGTCCGCGGTCGGGCGGCGGCGGACGCCGCGGAGGACCACGGCGACGGTCGCGACGGTGGCCAGGGCCAGCCCGAGCACGGCGTGCGCGGTGCCGGGGCCGTCCCGCTCGGCCGTCTGTTCAGTGAGGACGGCGGTGCCTCCGCCACCGGCCCGGACCGGAGCGATCGGGGCGAGCGGTCCGGAAGGGTCGCCGGCGACGGTGACGGTGCCGGACACCCTGGTGGCGTTGTCGCCGTCACAGGTCACCCAGATGTCGTACGCGCCGGGTGTGGCGTCGGAGCGGATCCTGGCCCGGGTGAACAGCCCGCCGCGGTCGTCTGCCGTGAGGCGCGCATCGGAGGCGAAGGCGTCGGAGATCCCTTTGGCCTCCTTGCCCGTGCAGCCGTCGACCTGCAGGTCCACATCATCGCCGGGGGCGAGGGAGGACGGGGTCACCGAGAGGGTGGCGTGGGACTTCGAGTCCTTCACGGAGCCGGTGCCGGAGCCGGTGCCGGAGCCGGAGTCGGCCAGTGCGGCGGGACCGGGTATCAGGGTCGCCGCGATCACCGCGGCCCCACAGAACGTGAGGGGTATGGAACGCATCGTGAACCTCCTGATGGCAGGTTCACGCGTCCGGCGGCTTTTCGCATCCGCAGGGGTGAGGGACTGGGCCGTTCAGGGCCTGCCCTTCGGTTCGGGCATGACCCGAAGGGCAGGCCCCGGGCGCCGCCGGAAGCAGGTGCCCCTCCCGGCGGACTTTGCCCCGTCGCGCCGCCCAGCACGCCCGCTCGCACCGGACGACGCTCCTCATGGGGCGAACACTGCCAGTCGTGGCACGAGCGGGTGCGGAGAAGGCCCGCAGGCGGCCCTCCCCGCACAGCGCTCAGCTCACGTCGATGAGGTCGACCAGATCTGCGATGGAGTCGACGACCGTGGAGGGCCGGAACGGGTAGCGGTCGATGTCGGCGGGGGTCGTCAGGCCGGTCAGCACCAGGTAGGTGTGCATGCCCGCCTCCAGGCCGGCGAGCACGTCGGTGTCCATCCGGTCGCCGATCATGGCGCTGGTCTCGGAGTGGGCACCGATCGCGTTCAGCCCGGTGCGCATCATCAGCGGGTTGGGCTTGCCCGCGAAGTACGGGTCCTTGCCGGTGGCCTTGGTGATGAGCGCGGCGACGGCCCCGGTGGCGGGCAGCGGGCCCTGGGCCGACGGGCCGGTCTCGTCGGGGTTGGTGCAGATGAAGCGGGCCCCGCCGTTGATCAGCCGGATCGCCTTGGTGAGCGCCTCGAAGCTGTACGTACGGGTCTCCCCGAGGACGACGTAGTCCGGCTCCTGGTCGGTCAGGACGTACCCGATGTCGTGCAGCGCGGTGGTGAGTCCGGCCTCGCCGATGACATACGCGGTGCCGCCGGGCCTCTGGTCGTCGAGGAACTTCGCGGTGGCCAGCGCGGAGGTCCAGATGTTCTCGACCGGGACGTCGAGACCCATGCGTGCCAGCCTGGCGTGCAGGTCGCGCGCCGTGTAGATCGAGTTGTTGGTGAGCACCAGGAACGGCAGCCCGGACTCGCGCAGCCGCTTGATGAAGGCGTCTGCCCCGGGTATCGGCGTGCCCTCGTGTATGAGGACTCCGTCCATGTCGGTGAGCCAGGATGTGATCGGCTTGCGCTCTACCATGTGGGACTCCTGCCGTACGCCGTGTGCGGGGACGCCGGCGGCACCGCGTTGTGCAGCGCCGACACCACCGATTTTAGAGGTACGGACAGGTGGCGGAGGGCGGCGGCGGCCCCTTACCCGATCCGGGACAATCCGGACTTCCGGCGGAAATGGGCTCAACTCCCCGCCTTCGCGAGGAGTTGAGCTACTGTCCAGACCCGTTATCTTTCCGATGCGGATCAGCGGTCGCCCCTACGGGTGCGACGACCCGCGGAGCAGGGGTTCAGCTGCCGGTGGCGGTCTTCCAGGCGCCGACGTAGTCGTCCAGGTGAGTGCCGATGTCCGACCAGTCCGGCTCGAAGACCTCCACGCCCTTCATCAGCCCGCTCAGCGCGGTCGCGTTGGCGTCGGTGGCCTCGACGTCCTTACGGGCGGAGAAGCCGCCGCCGACCGCGCTGACGTCCTTCTGCGCCTGCTCGGAGAGCATGAAGTCGAGCAACTTCTTGCCGTTGGCGCTGTGCGGGGCCTTGTCGACCAGTCCGGCCGCGTACGGCAGGGCGAAGGTGGTGGGCTTGGAGCCGGCCTTGGCGGGGAACCAGATGCCGAGGTTCGGCATGTCCTTGGACTGGGCGTAGTTCATCTGGACGTCACCGTTGGCGACGAGGAGTTCACCCTTGTCCACCTTCGGGGCGAGCTTGCCGGTGGAGGCGGACGGGCCGACGTTGTTGGCCTGGAGCTTCTTCAGGTACTCCATCGCCGGCTCCTTGCCGCCGAAGTCGTGCATGGCCTTGATCAGGACGGCCGTGCCGTCACCGGCGACTCCGGGGGTGGAGTACTGGATCTTCTCCTTGTACGTCCCGTCGAGGAGCTGCTCCCAGGTGGCGGGCGCGGTCTTCAACTCCTTCTTGTTGTAGACGAACCCGAAGTAGTTGTTGACGACCGAGGTCCACTTTCCGTCGGACGCCTTGTCCGCGGCGTCGACCTGGTCGGAGCCGGCCGGTTCGTACGCCGCCAGGAGGCCCTTGGAGTCGGCCTGCTGGATGAACGGCGGCAGGGTGACGAGCACGTCGGCCTGGGTGTTGGACTTCTCGCGGACGGCGCGCTGCACCATCTCGCCGGAGCCGCCCTCCACGTACTTGACCTTGATGCCGGTCTTCTTCTCGAAGTCCTTGAAGACCTTGTCGTACCAGCCGTCGCCGTTCTCGCCCTTGAGCCCGTCGGCGCTGTAGACGGTGACGACCTTCTCGTCGGAGGCGGCGGAGGTCCCGCCGCAGGCGGAGAGGGTGGCGGCGAGGGCGAGGCAGCCGGTGACGGCGGCTGCCGGCTTGAGGAGGTTCTTGCGCATGGGTGTCGTATCTCCTGGAAAGTGAGTAAGTACGGGGGTGTCAGCGGTACGAGGCCCTGGTGCGGATGCGGGCGACGCCGAGGAGGACGAGCAGCGTCGTCCCCATGAGGACCACTGCGACAGCGGCACCGGTGAAGAGCGAGCCGCGGTCGGTCGCCGCGAAGATCTGCACCGGAAGCGGTGTCCAGTCCGGCGGGTAGAGCATCATCGTGGCGCTCAACTCGCCCATGGACAGGGCGAAACAGAGCCCTGCGGCCGCTGTGAGGGCGGGCAGCAGGAGCGGCAGCCTGATCCGCCACAGGACATAGGACGGGCGGGCACCGAGACTGGCCGCCGCCTGTTCGTACATCGGGTCAAGACGCACTATTGCGGCCGAAACCGACTGATAGGCAAACGCTGTGACAAGAATGGTGTGCGCCAGGATCACGATCCAGCGCGTTCCGTTGAGCAGCATCGGCGGCTTGCTGAACGCGACGAGCACGGCGAGACCGACGACGACGGACGGCACGGCGACCGGCAGCATGAACAGCCCGTCCAGGAACCGGCGTCCGCGCCTTCGCAGCGAGGCGGCGGCGAGCGCGGCCCAGGCGCCCACGGTGAGGGCGAGCAGGCTGGCGCTGACGGCGGTGATCAGGCTGGTGGTGAGGGCCTGGAGCGAGTCGCCGCTGGTGGCGGCCTTGTAGTGCTCGGTGGTCGGCCCCGAAGGGAAGGCGCCGGACCAGTTGGTGGTGAACGACGCGGCGACGATCACCAGCAGCGGCACCGCGAACAGCGGGACGAAGAGCAGGAAGAACACGGCCCAGGTGGCCCACTTCCCGGTACGGCTATGCACCAACACGGCGGCTCACCATCCGATACAGGCTGTAGAGACCGACGGAGATCGCGATGTTGACGACGGCGACGACGCAGGCGGCCGGGTAGTCGGACTCCAGGATCGCTTTGCTGTAGACCAGCATCGGCAGGGTCGTGACGCCTTTCGCGCCGGTGAACAGCACGATGCCGAACTCGTTGAGGCACATCACGAGGACGAGGGAGCCGCCCGCGGCGAGCGCCGGGAGCGCCTCCGGGAGGATCACCTGCCGCACGATCCGGGCCGGCCTCGCACCCAGGGAGGACGCCACCTCCAGTTGTGCGGTGTCGAGCTGGGAGAACGCGGCGAGCAGCGGCCGCATCACGAACGGGGTGAAGTACGTGATCTCGGCGAGGAGGACACCCCACGGGGTGGTGAGGAAGTGGAAGGGCCCGTCCGCCGCCCCGGTGACATCCGTCCAGACGCCGTTGGCCATGCCGACGGTGCCGTAGATGAACAGCAGGGCGAGGGTGATCAGGAAGGACGGGAAGGAGAGGAAGACGTCGATGAACTTGGCGACCGCCCGGCCGCCGGGAAACGGCACGAAGGCGATCACCAGCGCGAGGACGAAGCCCAGCACCAGACAGCCGACCGTCGAGCCGACGGCGAGCCAGACGGTGGTGGTCAGTGCCGAGCGGAACGACGCGGAGGCGAAGACGTCGCCGTACGGGGCGAGCGAGGTACCGCCCTCGTCCGGGCTGACGGACTGTTGGACGACGAGGGCCAGCGGGTAGAGGAAAACGACGGCGAGGACGGCGACGGGCGGGAGCGCCCAGACGAGACTGCTGAGGCCCGTCGAGGGGGTCCCTCCCATGTCCTTAGGGCTATGGGGGAGATTGAGGACAGGGCGGCTGCCGGACGCACCCGAGGACACGTCTCCGGCCACGGTGCTAGCCATGAGCCCCTCCCCCGAATCCGGCGCCCGCCGGCAGCAGCACCGCGTCCTCGGCGGCGAAGTGCAGGGTGACCTCGTCGCCGAGCATCGGGGTCTCGCGCAGCTCGCGCAGGTCGGCCTTGATCCGGTGGCCGCGGATGTCGACGTACAGCCGGTGGGTGGAGCCGCGCCACTGGACCTCGGCGAGAGTGCCGGTCAGCGCGTTGGGGCCGTCACCGAGTCCGACCAGGTGGGGCCGGACGCAGAGGGTTGCGGTGACGCCGTCGGCCACCTCGCCGGTCGGTACGGCGAGTGCGTGCCCGGCGAAGTCCACGGCGCCGGTGGTGCCTGCGACGGTGACCGGCAGCAGGTTGGCATTGCCGACGAACGACGCGGTGAACTCCGTACGCGGGCGGCGGTACAGCTCCTGCGGAGTGCCGCAGTCCTGGAGCCGCGCCTTGTCCATGACCGCGATCCGGTCGGCGAGGGTCAGCGCCTCGACCTGGTCGTGCGTGACGTACAGGATGGAGACGTCCGGCAGCTCCCGGTGCAGCCGGGCCAGTTCGGCGAGCATCCCGGAGCGCAGCTGGGCGTCGAGCGCGGAGAGCGGTTCGTCGAGCAGGAGCACGCCGGGGCGGATGGCGAGCGCGCGGGCGATGGCGACGCGCTGCTGCTGTCCGCCGGAGAGCTCGCGCGGGTAGCGCGAGGCGTACGCGGCCATGCCGACGAGTTCCAGGGCTTCGGCGACCCGCTCGGGGATCTCCGCCTTCGCAACCTTGCGGGCCTTGAGGCCGAAGGCGACGTTGTCCCGGACCCTCATGTGCGGGAACAGGGCGTACTGCTGGACGACCATGCCGATGCCGCGCTTGTGCGGCGGCAGGCCGGTGACGTCCCGGTCGCCGATCCGGACCCGCCCGGAGACGGGCTGGACGAAGCCGGCGACGGCGCGCAGGGCTGTGGTCTTGCCGGACCCGGAGGGCCCGAGCAGGGCCATGACCTCGCCGGGTTCCACGGTCAGGTCGAGCCGGTCGAGGACGATGTTCCCGCCGTACGCGACGCTGACCTGGTCGAACCGGATGCCGCTGCCCTGGGTGGCCCCGCCGGTCATGCTTCCGCCCGGGCGATGAGGTCCGGCAGCTCGGCGATCGAGCCGAGTACGTGCGTGGCGCCGTTGCGCTGCAGCTGGTCCTTGTCGTGTGCGCCGGTCAGCACACCGGCGACGATCCCGGCGCCGGAGCGTACGCCGCTGAGCATGTCGTACGAGGTGTCCCCCGCGACAACGATCTGCTGGACGCCGTCCACGGCCCCGGTGCGCAGGAACGCGGCGAGGACCATGTCCGGGTAGGGGCGGCCGCGGCCGCCCGCGTCGGCCGGGCAGAGGGTCAGGGCGACCAGGTCCTGCCAGCCGAGCGCGGTGAGGATCGCGTCCTGGGTGGTGCGGGCGAAACCGGTGGACAGGACCACGGTCCGCCCTTCGCCCGTGAGCCGCTCGATGGCTGCGCGGGCACCCGGGACCGGCGCGATGCGGCCGCCGTCGACCAGCTCCGCGTAAGCCTCCTCGAAGGCGAGGTTGGCCCGCTGGGCCTTGTCCTCGTCGCCGAAGAGGTGCCGGAAGACGGAGATCTTGGACTCGCCCATGGTGGCGCGCACATAGGCGAGCTTCTCGGCGTGGTCGGCGGAGCCGGGAGTCACGCCGAGGCGCCCGGCGGCGGCGCCGAAGGCCTGCTCGACGAGGCCGCCGTCGGCGACGGTGGTCCCGGCCATGTCGAGGACGACGAGATTCAGCTTGTCGGTGTTGTTCAACTTCTTCACCAGCTCAGTTCGTTGGCGGTCGTTTCGGCGATGGCGGGCGAGCAGGTCATGCCGCGGCCGCCCGGCCCGGTGACCAGCCAGACGCCGTCCCGCACCTGCTGGCGGTGGACGACCCGGCTGGTGTCGGTGCACTGGGCGTAGACCCCGGCCCAGCGGTGACGGATCCTCGGCAGCGGGCGGCCGAGGAAGGACTCGACGACCCGGGTGAGGTGCTCGTACGGCTCCTCGACGACGTCGAACGCGAACGGGTGCTCGTACTCGTGGGTGTCGCCGATGGTCAGTCCGCCGTCCCGGCGCTGCACCATCAGCAGCTGCATCCCGTGCTCGGCCGCGGTCGGCGCCTGGGCCTGGCCGGCGTTGAGGGCGTCGAGTGCCTCGCTCCGGTACGCCGGGTAGTAGCGGAAGCTGTCGGCGTCGGCGACGGACGTGGTGAGCGTTTCGCCCAGCGGGTCGGTCTGCATCATCTGGAGGCGGACGCGGCGCACGGGCAGTTCGGGTCCGGCCAGCTCGCGGACGAGGCCGCCGAGCCAGGCGCCGGTGCACAGGATGACGGCGTCACCGGTGTGCACGTCGCCGTGGTCGTCGCGGACGGCGGCGGTACCGACGACCTCTCGGACCTCGCGGCCGCCGAGGAACGTGTACCGGCCGGACGCCACCAGCTCCTGCTTCAGAGCCAGTTGCGCAGTGCGCGGCTCGACGGCGGCGTCCCGCTCGCACCACAGGGCGGCGACGAAGTCACCGCGGAGCGCGGGGTTGATCGCACGGGCCTCGTCGGCCGTCAGCAGTTTGTAGCCGCGGGCCGCGGCGTCGGGGCGGGCGACGGCCGCCTCGGCGACGGCGATCTCCAGCTCGGTGCGGAGCGGGGTCAGTGAACCGCAGGGCCGGAAGCCCAGGCCGGGCACCTGCTCCCCGATGCCCTCCCACAGTTCGCGGGCGCGCAGCGCGGTCTCCAGCTCTTCACCGCCGGCCCGGCCGCTGACCCAAATCTGTCCGAAGTTGCGGAGTGATGCTCCGCGCGCCTCCTTCTCGCGCTCGATCTGTACGACCTCGTGGCCGCGGTTCACTGCGTGCCAGGCGTGCATGGTTCCCACCACGCCGGCTCCTACGACGATGACTCTCACGACGGCAACGTTCCTGGCGGCGAATGACTCGCGCGGATCGGCCGGGCGACGGGAGGGTGAACCAGGACCCAATCTTGGCCTAGACCCGTTACGTTCTCGTTATCAACGAGAGTCGGTTGCCGCGCCGTTTCACTCAGCCCTGGCGGCCCAGGTGTGCGGTGAAGGAGAACCGGTCGCCGCGGAAGAGCGTGCGCACCCGCTCCAGCGGCTGCCCGCTCGCGTCCCGCGAAACGCGGTGGAGCAGCAGCATGGGCAGGGCGGGCGGCGTACCGATCAGCAGCGCCTCGCGCGGGGTGGCGAGCACGGTCTCGATCCGCTCGTCCGCGTCGCCGAAAGTGATCCCGAGCCGGTCGCGGAGGTAGGCGTAGAAGGAGGAGTCGGAGTCGAACTCGGTGTCCAGGTCCGGCACGCGGGCGACGGAAACGTATGTGCTCTCCAGTCCGACCCGGTCGTCGTCGGCGAGCAGCACACGCTCCAGATGCCAGACCGGTTCGCCCCGCTCGACGCCGGTCTCGGCGGCGAGTGCGGCGGGACAGGGGAACTGCTCCAGGCCGATGAGGTGACGGCCCGGCGTCCGCCCCTGCCGGCGTACGCCCTCCGTGTAGCTCGCGAGGGAGAGCGGCTGCTCCAGTTTGGGCCCCGCGACGACGGTGCCGCGGCCCTGACGGGCGAGGCGGCCCTCCAGCAGCAGTTCGCGCAGCGCCTGCCGCACGGTCTCGCGCGACACCTCGTAGCGGATCGCGAGATCACGCTCGGTGGGCAGCATGCCGCCCTCACCCAACTCCTCTATGAGGACGGAGACATGGGCCTTCACGGCGTAGTACTTGGGGATACGGCCGTGCTCCGGGATGCCGGAACGGATCGGTGCGCCAGGTGCCTGGTCGTGCAGGTAGTCCACCTCGCGATCGTGGCAGACGGACATGAACGACGGTGAACGTTTCGGGGCCCACAGGTCAACGACGGGTGCGGCGGAGCCGCCGCGCCCCTCTCAGGGCGGCCACACCGCCGGCCAGACAGAGCCCGGCGGCGAGACCCTCGGCCCAGATGACGGCTCCCGGTCCGGTCCTGGCGAGTTCGGGCGGGCCCTGCGGATCCGGGGCGGTGGTCGGCGCCTCCCCGGAGGCGCTGAGGCTGGACGTGTCACCGGTTCCGTCGTCGCCGCCGTCGACCCCACCCGCGTCACCGGTTCCGCCGACGCCACCACCCCTGTCGACCCCAGCGGTGTCGCCGGATCCCCCGATGCCACCACCACCGCCGTCGGCTCCACCCACGTCACCGGTTCCGCCGATGCCACCATCACCGTCGACACGGCCCGCATCACCGGTTCCCGGGGTAGCGCTGCCGCGGGACGGTTCGGGCCGCACGTCCCCCTCTCGACGGGAATCGCCGACGTCACCCGTACCTCCCGTGTCTTCATCACCGGTGTCGCCACTGTCGTCCTCGTCGTCGACCACGTCGAAGACGTAGTCGTCGGACTCGCCGACCCAGTCCCCGTCGTCACCCGCCGGCGTCTTCTCGGCGCCGTCGTCACCCGCGGCCTGTCTACGCTGGACGATCGCGGCCTTGGCGGTGATCCGATTGGGGTCGGTGTCGGAGGTGAACGCCATCCGGACCAGGACGCTGACGGTGCGCCCCGCAGGGATGGTGAAGCCGCCGAAGGTGTCGGCGCCGTCGCCGCCGAAGACGCCGATGTGCTCATCGCGGTCGGTCGTCTCCCAGGTGACGCGGTGCGGGACATCGGGACGGTCCGGTTCGGAGAACTCCAGCTGGATCTGGTCGGAGGTCAGCTGCTGGTCCTCGTCGGTGAGGACCAGAACCGGGTGGATGGAGCCGCAGGACTTCGAGGTCGTATTGGTCAGATCGAGGAACCAGGTGCCGTATCCCCCGCCGGACGCATACGTCTCCGGGCCGCCGCGGATCCGGGTCGCGATCGGGAAGTCGGCCGCGGTCGGGGCGCCGCAGGTGGGCTCCTGGTCGGCGGTGACGGCGACGGACGCCGCGGCGGCGTCGGCGGACGCGCCGCCGAGCACGACGGCGGGGACGACGGACGCCGCGGCCAGTCCGAGGGCGATTCCGTGGCGCGGCCGGGGCGGGGGAGGCGTGGGAGGCATTGGGGGGACACCCTTTGCTGCTCGCGAAACGGCCGGATCGCCCCGTGCCCGGAGTTCACCGGTTGTGGAGCGACGCTGCCACGCACGCGCGACCCAACGGGCGCCGACATGCCGGGGGTCCGACCGGTCGGGCGACCCGAACCGCTCGAACGGCCCCAGGGCGTGTTTCGAAAGTAGCGTCGTCCGCCCGTAGGGCGGGCCGGGCGGCGTCTGGAGCGTGCATGCCAGGCGTCGCCCGGCAGACGGGACTTTCGAAACACGCCCTACGACTCGGCGCCCCCGAGTCGCCCGAACAGCGGGGCAAGGACGAGCTGGGCGGCCCCTTCGGCGACCGGCCGGTCCCTGCCCGCGGTCATGACGAGCGGCACGGCCGCACCGAAGCCGTCCCGCCGGACGCGCTCACCGATCACGGCCCGGACCCCACGGACGTACGTATCGGGGTCGGTGTCGACGGTGCGGCCGCCCAGCACCACCCGGTCGATGTCGAGCAGCCCGACAAGGTTGGCGGCGCCGGCTCCGAGCACCCGTGCGGCCTCCGCGGCGTCGCCGCCGGAGACGGCGGCGAGGCAGAGCGCCTCGATACAGCCGCGCCCGCCGCAGCTGCACAGGGGCCCGTCCAGCAGCACGGTCTGATGCCCGAACTCGCCGGCCCCGGTGCGGGCCCCGCGGTGCACGGCCCCACCGAGCACGAGCCCGGCGCCGAGCCCGGTCCCGAGATGCAGATACGCGAAGTCCCCCGGCCCGTCGGCTCGCAGGGCGAGCCCGAGAGCCGCGGCATTGGTGTCCTTGTCGACGACGACGGGCAACCCGGTGCGCGTGGTGAGAGCGTCCCGGAGCGGAAACCCGTCCCACTGCGGAAACCCGGTGACGCGATGCAGCACACCGCCCCGGTGATCAAGCGGTCCGGGCACGGCAACACCCAGCCCGAGCACGGTGGACGGCGGAGCCACCGGGGAGGCCGCGTGCGGCCCGGAGCCGGTCCCGTCGGGGGCGGTGGGCGCGGAGCCGCCCGGCCCCGCTTCCGCGGTCCCGCCCGAGCCCGCCCCGCCCGGCCCGCCCAGCACCAGCCCCACCTGTCGCACCGCAGCGGCGACCACCTCGCCGGCCGGCGCGCCGAAGTCCAGCGGCGTCCTGCGGCTCGCCACGACCGTGCCCGCGAGGTCGACCAGGACCACCGTCAGTTCGTCCCGGTCCAGGTGCAGCCCCACCGCGTGTCCCGCGTCCGGAACCAGGCGCAGCACCGTGCGTGGTTTGCCGCCCGTGGAGGCGCGGTGGCCCGCCTCCGCCGCCAGGCCTTCCGCCCGCAGCCGGGCGGTGATCTTGCTGACGGCCTGCGGGGTGAGCCCCGTCCGCTCCGCCAGCTCCAGCCGGCTGATCCCGCGTTCACCCGCGACACGCAGCAGGTCCAGCACGAGCGCCGCGTTGTGGCTGCGCAGTGTCGGTAGGTTCGCCCCGGTGTTACTCATGTTCACCGCCCCATTGTCTCCCTCGCTTGCACTTTGGCAACAGCGTTGCTTAAGTGGATTGCATGACTGGCATCACGACACCCGGGACGCCCGGCTCCCCCCTCCGCGTCGGACTCGTCGGCTACGGCCTGGCGGGCTCCGTCTTCCACGCCCCGCTGATCGCCGCGACCGAGGGACTGGCCCTCGACACGGTCGTCACGTCGAACGAGGAGCGTCGGGCCCAGGCCCGTGCCGAATTCCCGGACGTCCGGTTCGCCGCGTCGCCCGACGAGCTGTGGGCGCGCGCCGACGAGCTGGACCTGATCGTGATCGCCTCCCCCAACAAGACCCACGTCCCGATCGCGACCGCCGCGCTCGAAGCCGGTCTGCCGGTCGTCGTGGACAAGCCGATCGCCGGCACGGCCGCCGAAGCGCGCGCGCTCGCCGCGCTGGCGCAGGAGCGCGGGCTGCTGCTGTCCGTCTTCCAGAACCGCCGCTGGGACAACGATTTTCTGACGCTCTCCCAGCTGATCGCGGACGGCGAGCTCGGTGACGTACAGCGCTTCGAGTCCCGTTTCGAGCGGTGGCGCCCGCAGCTCAAGGGCGGCTGGCGCGAGTCGGGCGACCCGGAGGAGATCGGCGGGCTGCTGTACGACCTGGGCAGCCACGTCGTCGACCAGGCGCTCGTGCTGTTCGGCCCGGCGGTGCGGGTGTACGCGGAGTCCGACGTACGCCGGCCCGGCGCCGTCACCGACGACGACACGTTCCTCGCGATCACCCATGCGAACGGGGTCCGCTCGCATCTGTACGTCAGCGCCACCACCGCCCAGCTCGGGCCGCGCTTCCGCGTGCTCGGTTCGCGGGCCGGTTATGTGAAGTACGGTCTCGACCCGCAGGAGGCCGCTCTGCGCGAGGGCCACCGCCCGTCCGCCGCCGCTTCCGGCTGGGGCGAGGAGCCCGAGGCGCTGTGGGGCCGGACCGGTTCGGGCGAGTCGCCGCTGACCGGTGGCGGCATTCCGGTCCGCACTCTGCCGGGCGACTACCCGGCGTACTACGCGGCGGTCGCCGACGCGGTGCGCGGAAAGGGCGAGAATCCGGTGACGGCACTGCAGGCCGCCGCGGCCCTGGACGTCCTGGAGGCCGCCCGCCGCTCGGCCCGCGAGGGCGTCGCCGTCACCCTGTCCACCGCTTCCGAGGAGCAGCCCGCATGAACCCCACCGCTCCGACCATCTCCGAGCTCATCGCGCAGGAGCGCCGGCTGACACTGCCGCATTTCAGTTACGACGACGCGTACGCGCTCGGCAGGCTGCTCGTCTCCATGGCCCGGGAGCGCCACGCGCCGGTCGCGATCGACATCCGGCGCGGTGCCCAGCAGCTGTTCCATGCCGCGCTGCCCGGTTCGAGCGCGGACAACGACGCGTGGATCGACCGCAAGCGCAAGGTCGTCGAGCGGTACGGCGAGAGCTCGTACCTGGTCGGGAGCAGGTTCCGGGCGAAGGGGACGACGTTCGAGGACTCCTCGCGGCTGGACCCGGACACGTACGCCGCGCACGGCGGTTCGTTCCCGATCGCGGTCGAGGGCGCGGGCGTGATCGGCTCGGTCACCGTGTCCGGGCTGCCGCAGGCGGAGGACCACGCGCTGGTCGTCGAGGCGCTGGAACAGTTCGCCACCACGATGTCCGACTGAGAGCCTGTCGGGTGACACGGCCGAGACGACTGACATGAGATGACGGAGGGGTGGCCCGCCGCACCAGCGGCAGGCCACCCCTCCGACCTTTATGCGACGGCTACGCGTCCTTCAGCTCCTGCCGCTGCCGCCCCAGCCCCTCGATCTCCAGCTCGACGACATCCCCCGCCCGCAGATACGGCTTGGGATCCGGCTGGCCCAGGGCCACGCCCGCGGGCGTACCGGTGTTGATGACATCGCCCGGGTACAGCGTCATGAACCGGCTGAGGTAGCGGACCACCTCGCCCACCGGGAAGATCTGGTCCGCGGTCGTGCCGTTCTGCTTCAGCTCGCCGTTGACCCAGAGCTTCAGCGGCAGCGCCTGCGGGTCGGGGACCTCGTCGGCCGTCACGAGCCACGGCCCCAGCGGGTTGAACGTCTCGCAGTTCTTGCCCTTGTCCCAGGTGCCGCCGCGCTCGATCTGGAACTCCCGCTCGGAGACGTCGTGCGCGACCGCGTACCCGGCGACGTGACCGAGCGCTTCCTCGGCGGAGTCCAGGTAACGGGCGGTGCGGCCGATGACGACGGCGAGCTCGACCTCCCAGTCGGTCTTGACGCTGCCGCGCGGCACCAGCACCGTGTCCTCGGGTCCGACGACGGTGTCCGGCGCCTTGAAGAAGAGGATCGGTTCGGCCGGAATCGCCGCTCCGGTCTCGGTGGCGTGGTCGTGGTAGTTCAGCCCGATGCACACGATCTTGCCGATGCGGGCGAGCGGCGGCCCGACCCGCAGCCCCTCGGCGTCGAGTGCGGGCAGCTCGCCGGGCGCGGCCGCAGCGGCCCGGACCCGCGCCAGCGCGGACTCGTCGGCGAGCAGGGCGCTGTCGATGTCGGTGACGATTCCCGACAGGTCACGCAGGGTTCCGTCCCGGTCCAGCAGCGCCGGTCGTTCCGCACCTGCCGTACCCACACGAAGCAGCTTCAACGGTCTTTCTCCCCTTGGTCGAGATCGGGCCCGTCGGATGGGTGGCGGCCATCGCAGGCCTGGCCGATCCTCCAAGACATCGGATCACTCTGCAAGACCCTGTTCACACCCTGGACCGGCGCACTCGCCCCGCCGGTTAGCTACCGATAGCGCCCCACCCACTGTGGCTGCCCGGATGGGGAATCCTCAACGTCCGCCGCCATCCGGGCGGGTATCGGCACATCACGCTGACCATGCTCGCCATCTTCACGTGGCTGGGCATGGTCGGCGTCCTGCCGGGCACGGTTGCGGGAATCCTGATCGCCGACTACGGAGCCTGGATAGGCTGCCCTCACGATCACAGGGGAGGGATCAGGGGATGGGCTTCCGCAGACTGTTCGGGTTCGGGGACGACGGGAACGCCCCGGAGCCGCCGGAGATCGACACGCAGATCACCACGCTCGCCCCACTGCCCGGCCACCCTATCGAGGGGGAGATCGTCCTGAAGGGCGGCAGCCGGGGCATCGCGATCAAGTACTTCTACCTGACGGTCGTGGCCAAGGTCCGTGACTACGGGGGCACCCCCGAGGACCTGGAGATGACCAGCCTGGACGTCCGGCGCGGCCATTTCGGCGTGGCGCCTGGGACGGAGGAGCGGGTCCCGTTCAGCGGGCGCCTGCCGTGGGAGTGCCCGGTCACCGAACTGGGCGGCCAGACCCTCGGCGTCGACCTGTCGCTGACCACCCAGCTCGACACGGGCGACTCTCCGGTCCGAGACCTGGACTTCCTGCACGTGACGGCGCCGCCGCTGTACGAGGCGGTCCTGGACGCGTTCGCCGAGGAGGGCTACCGCGGCGCCGACTCCCAGGTGATCTTCGATTACATCCCTGGCGTCGAACAACACCGCCCTCACTATCAGACCTTCTTCGTCACCCACCCCGCGCGGGGCCTGGACCGGCTCGGGGAGCTGGAGGTCGTCTTCCTGCAGAATGCGGTCGGCGCCATGGTCCACGTTCGCCGCGCCGCCCGCTCCCAGCTCGACTGGAAGGACAAGCCCCTGACGCGGTCCTTCCCGGCCGCGCACCACGAGGTGGGGCAGGTCGACTTCGGGGAGCGGGTGCGCAGGGTCCTCGTCGGCCTAGCCGCCGTGGACGGCTAGGACGTTCCTTCGGATCATCTGATCGTTGCCGCGGTGACCCGGGCGAAAGGGACACGTGCGTCGATCGCGCGTTGCAGCATCCACTTGCAGTATCACGCCACGCCGGCCACGGCGGCGCCCGCAGCCGGCATGTCGCGGTAGAGAACGGTGCGCTCGACCGCGGTCCAGGTGGTGCTCGTGACGATGTAGAGCGCGGCGGCGAGCGGCACGTACGCCACCGAGACGAGCGTGAAGAAGGACATCAGCGGCATCAGCTTCGTCATCGCGCCCATGCCCGGCACCGGCTGTCCGTCGGGACCGGTGGCGGGGGTGGCCGGGGCGGCCGCGAGCTGGCGCTTCGTACGGCGGTAGTTGAACGTGGCGACGACGGCGACGATCGCGAAGAGGCCGAGATAGACGATGCCCTGGGCGCCGAACGGTCCGCCGGCCGCGAGCGCCTCGTGCCAGTGCTCGCCGAGCGGGGCGCCGAAGAGATCGTGGCTGAGCAGGTCGTTGGAGTCGCCACCGATCATCGGACTGGAGAAGACGTGGTACAGCAGGAAGAAGGCGGGCATCTGCATGAGGCTGGGCAGGCAGCCGGACAGCGGCGAGACGTTCTCCTCCCGGTGCAGCTCCATGAGCGCCTTCTGCATGCGCTCGGGGTTCTTGGCGTGTTTCTTGCGCAACTCGGCGATCTGCGGCTGGAGCTTGGTGCGGGCCTTCTGCCCACGCGCCGCGGCCCGTGAGAGGGGGTGCACGGCGAGTCGCACGAGCGCGGTCAGGAGGACAATCGCGGCGGCGGTGGCCGCGCCCTGGAAGAGCGGGTGCAGCAGGTCGGCGAAGGAGCCGACCAGGGCGGCGAAAGCGGACATGATCGTGGACATGGATGAGCCCTCCGGGGGTCTCGTCGTGCCGGGAGAAGGACGATCTGGCTCGGCATGACGACCCGCGTGGGGCATGCCCGAGCACACGTACTGCTCGGGCGGAAAGGGTGCGAAGTCCCTACGCGGCCGTCAGGAGGGCACGGCCGGGGGCTCGTGGCCGCCTGCGCCCCTTGGCGTCGGGATCGCGCTGCGGCAGGAACGCGGTGCGTTTCTCGCGGTCGCGCATGGCGGTACGGACCCGGGTGCGGGGCACCGGGGCGGCGCAGCGGGCGCTGATGACTGAACAGGCGACGAGCGCGGAACCGGCGGCGGCGGTGGCGGCGAGCGCGACCGCCGCGGAGAGGCTGCCGCCCTCGGCGAGGAGAACCTCGGTGACCAGGAAGAGCAGGATGGCGAGGGGCCGGGGCAGGCGGGCGATGCCACCGTGCAGGTGGTTGTCGATGCCGCTGCTCATCGATCCCTCCCCCGCTCGGTCCGTGGGCTCGCTCGTTCGGCCCTCCATTTTTTATACACGATGGCTCCGTGAGCCGGTCGTCGTCAGGCGGAGCCGGTCTCCAGCGGCCGGAGGAGCCGGCGCGGCGCGAGCAGGGCACGGCTGACCGGGTCGTCGCGGTCCTGGTCGAGCCCGTCGCCCGGGCGCATCTCGACATCCTCCGGCGATACGGCCCGTGCGCAGACCGGGCATTCGCCGTACGTCCCCAGCTCCGTACCGCAGGTGGCGTGGAGGAAGACCCGGCTCGCCCGCGTACCGGGGATGTGCTCGCTCCCCCACACGCCGAGCGTGCGGAGGATCGGCCAGAGGGCCTTGCCGCTGGCGGTGAGGAGGTATTCGTCGCGCGGTGGCGACTGCTGGTAGCGGCGCTTCTCCAGGACTCCGGCGTCGATGAGGGACTGGAGCCGGGTGGCGAGGACGGCGCGTGGGATGCCGAGGTGGACGAGGAAGTCGCTGTAGCGGCGTACGCCGAAGAACGCGTCGCGCACCACGAGGAGGGTCCAGCGCTCGCCGATCACTTCGAGCGCGCGGGCGATCGAGCACTGCTGCGACGCGTAGTCCTTGCCGAGAGCCATGCGCATCACTTTACCGCTCCAAGGTTCGATGAATGAACTGACTGTGCTAGCGTCGGCGGGCGGCCACTGAGTTCATTCACTGAACCAAGGTCTGAACCCAAGAACCGGAACGAACGGCCCCAGCCCCGGAGCGCAGCAATGGCTCAGCCGCCCGTACGCCCCCTCCTCCGCCCTCAACAGCTCGCCCACGCCCCCGGTGACACCCGCGTCTCTCCGCGCACCACTGCCCGCCCCGCCGCAACCCTCGCCGTCACCGCCCTGGCCACCGCCGTGGCGCTGATGAACTACACCTCGCCACTGACGGCCGTCCCCGCCATCTCCGCCGCGCTCGCCACCCCCGCCTCCGGTCAGGCGTGGCTGCTCAACGGCACCCCGCTCGGCCTCGCAGTCTTCCTCCTCGTCGTGGGCAGCCTCGCCGACGACTACGGCCGCCGCAGGCTCTTCCTCATCGGCACGGTCGCGCTCGGCGTCACCACCGCGGCGGGCGCCCTCGCGACCACCACGCTCGCGTTCACGCTGGCCCGGGTCGCGCAGGGCGCGGCGAGCGCCGCGATCCTCGCGACGAGCCTCGGTCTGCTCGTCGGCGCGTTCCCCGCGGGGACGGCCAGGATCAGGGCGACCGGAATCTGGGGCGCGTTCGTGAGCGGTGGGATCGCCCTCGGCCCGCTGGTCGCCGGTTCGCTCGGCACCGTCGACTGGCGGCTGACGTACGCCGCAGTCTCGGTCGCCTCACTGATCACGGCGGCCTTCGCGTTCCGTACGCTCTCCGAGTCCCGCGCGCCCCGCGGCGGCCGTCCCGATCTGGTGGGCGCCGCGGTGCTGGGGGCGGCGATGACCGCCCTGCTGACCGCGCTCACACTGGGCCGGGACGGCTGGCTGCGTCCGCCCGTCGCCCTGCTGCTGCTCGCCGCGCTCGCCCTGACCGCCGTGTTCGTGAAGGTGGAGCGCCGGGCGGCGGCGCCGCTGATCGAGCTGTCGCTGCTGCGCAGCCGCCCGTTCCTGGTCTCGTCGGCGGGCGGGCTGTTCACCGGTCTCGCGGTGATCGGCCTGTTCAGCTGTCTGCCGACGCTGCTGCAACGGGCGCTCGGCCTGTCGGCGATGGGTACGGCGTGGCTGTTCCTGCTCTGGTCCGGTTCGTCCTTCGTGGTGGCGCTGCAGGCGCGGCGGCTCACGGGCCGGGTCTCGGCACGCCACCAGCTGGCCGCGGGTTTCGTCCTGCACGCGGTGGCCGTGCTGGCGCTGCTGGGCACGCTGGGCGCGACGGCCGCTCCCGCCGGCGGCGTGTGGCCGCGCCTGATCCCCGCGCTCGTCGTCTCCGGCGTCGGCAGCGGCCTGCTCAATGCCGCGCTTCCCCGGCTCGCCGTGGAGTCGGTGCCGCCGGAGCGGGCGGCGATGGGCTCCGGGGCTAACAACACCGCCCGATACATCGGCTCGTCGGCGGGCGTCGCCGTGACCATCGCGGTCGCCGCTTCGGGCGGCGGCGCTGACGCCGCGGTGCTGCAGTCGGTCGGGCTGTCGCTGGTGGCGGCGGTGGGCGTCATGCTCCTGCGGGACCGGCGCCCAGGACGGTGACGGCCTCCCCCACGACAGCGCTTGTCCGGCGACGGCACCGACGGCCCACGAGAGCACTACCGCTCCCTGGCTCCCGTCAGCCTCCCCCACACGACGAGCCGGTACCGGGAGGTGAATTCGGGCGTGCACGTGGTCAGCGTCACGTAGGCACCCGGCTCGCTGTACCCGGCGTGGGGCCGCGCATTGCTGCGCGGGACGGCGGCGATCACCCCGCTGTCCCGCGGCGACGTCCGGGACAGCGTCTTGTCGACGACGTACGTGTACACCTTCTCCCGGGTCTCGACGGTGATCCGGTCACCCCGGCGCAGCCGGTTGATGTACCGGAACGGTTCGCCGTGCGTGTTGCGGTGCCCGGCGAGCGCGAAGTTCCCGGCGCCGCCCGGCTGCGCGGTGCGCGGGTAGTGCCCGACGTATCCCTTGTCGAGGACGCCGCTCTTGCTGATGCCCTGGGCGACCGGGGCGGTGAGCCCGAGGCGCGGGATGCGGATGACGGCGTACGCCTGATCCCAGCGAGGCGCGCGCGCCGCAGCCGTCGTACGCCCGCTCCCGCCATCACCACCCCGCGGCACCGGGGCCGAGCCGCCGTCCCCGTCCCCGCCCTCCGAGGGCCCCACCGGCTGTCCGCCCCCGTCCGTGCCCCGGCCCCACTCCTGCTCCAGGGCCCGCACCTGGTCCTCGGCTCCCGCCCGGGCCTGTCGATTGGTCCACCACAGCTGATGGACGACGAGAAGCAGCAGCACGGCACCCAGGGTCATGACCGCCTCGGCGCCGGTCCACAGCGCACCCGCGGCAACGCGCCGCCCGCGCGGGTTCCGCTGCACCGCGACCGGTATCCGCTCCCTCACGGCCCGCACGATAAGGGCACGACCCGTAACTCACCAGGGCCCGAACAACCCTCCGCCCAGTAGCCGTACAGCAGTACGGTGTGGTTCATGCGCCCCGACACGCCCGCTGACCACATCGCCGAAGCCGAGCGCCTGCTGCGCACCGCGGCGCAGTACCCCGACGACCGGGAGCCACTGCTCCTGCGCGCCGCGGCCCACCTGGAGCTCGCCGACCAGCGCCCCCGCGCCACCACCCTCTACGACGAGCTGCTCGCCGCGGATCCCGCCGACCCGTACCTGATCAAGGCCCTCAAGGCGGCGAATCTCTGGGAGTACGGTCACGAGGCCGAGGCCCGCGCGATCATCGACGGCCTCCGCGCGGCGGGACCGCGCGAAGCGGCCCCCTGGAGGATCGCGGCCGAGACCCTCGAATCGCACGACGAGCTGGATTCGGCGCACGACTTCTTCTCGGCCTCTCTGACCCTGCTCCTGGCTCCGGGCGAGGAAGTCCCGTACGCCACCCAGTCCCTGCTGTTCGGCCGTCACCGCGTGCGACGCCTGATGGGCCTCGGCCACGACGCCTGGGACGAGCTCGCCGACACCCTCCACAGCGCCACGGTCCCGCTGGACGAGCTCCACGACCCGAAGCGCCTGTGGTCGCTGGGCTCGTCCGACCCGGAGGAGCTCCAGGCCGAGATCATTCGCCTCCGCGCGGAACTGGGCACCTACCGCACGGCTCTGTCCCGCCCGTTCCCGGTGGCGGTCCTGCACTGGACGGCGGCGGAACTCGACGAGCTCCTCGCCGCGTACCCGGCCCTGGGCACCGAGTACCCGTCCCACCCCGAGCACCTGACCCGCCTGGAGGCCGCTCTCCGCGATCTGCACGCGGCAGGGACCCCGAACCTCGGCATCGTCACCGGCACGGTTCCGTCGTACGAGGCCTTCGCCGCCTCGGAGGCCGCGTCACCGTCCGACCCGGACCTCCTCCCCCAGTACGCCACCACCCTCGCGGCCCGCGGCCGCGCGGTCCCGTGGCCGCCGGCCCGCAGCGCGGCGTGCTGGTGCGGGTCGGGGCAGGCATATCGGGAGTGCCACGGGGGCGCATGAGCGTCTGCCCGAGGGGCGCTGACGCACGGACGACAACTGATACATCCCAAGGGCCCCGCTTCGGCGGGGCCCTTGGGCGTACGAGCAGGCGGAATGCGGCGCTCTTTCTGCGAGAAGTCTCCCCCAGTGCCCCACCTTTGCAATATCATCACATTCCATCCACTGATCTCAGGGCCGCACCTCACCCACGCAGGTCTCAGCTCTGTGTGCGCGAGGAAGCCTTCATGACGCCCTATCAGCCTTCCGGCGACTGGCAGTACGAGATCCCGACGACCGGCAGCAAGCGGCTTCCCCCCGCCGCCCGTTACGTCGAATCGCTGACACACCAGGGTTACGGCTTCGAGGCGGCCATAGCCGACCTGGTCGACAACTCCATCGACGCGGGCGCCCGGAACGTCGTCATCAGCTTCCTCCGGGACGAGGACCGCCTCGTCAGCCTGCTCGTCGTCGACGACGGATGCGGCATGAACGACGAGGCGCTGGACACCGCGATGACGGTCGGCGGCCGCGAGGGGTACGCCAAGAGCGCACTCGGCCACTTCGGGGCGGGCCTCAAGGCCGCATCCCTCTCGCACGCCGATTCGCTCACCGTCATCAGCCGGACCAAGCGCAGCCCATCCACCGGCCGCCGCTGGCTGACAGCCCGCGCCCAGGCCGACTTCACGTGCGACGTCGTCGACCCTCGCTACTGCCAGGACCTCGTCGACCGCTACGACGGAATCGTCGAGTGGCACGGCACGATCGTCCGCTGGGACCACGTCCGGGCCTTCGACACCGTGACGACCGGTCAGGCCGACCGGTTCCTCAATGACGCGATCGAGAAGCTGGAGACTCATCTCGGTCTCTATCTGCACCGCTTCCTGGCCCGCGAGGGCTTCAACGTCGACATCGTCGTCGAGGACGTGCGGACCAGGGAGGAGCTCGACCACCGCGGCGTCGAGCCGCTCGACCCGTTCGGCTACCGGGTGCCGGGACGGGCCGGCTACCCCCGTACGTACACCGCACCGATCGAGGGCGTCGGCAAGCTCGCGCTGACCGCACACATCTGGCCGCCGAAGTCGCCGCTGGTCAGCTTCCGCGGCATCGGTCCGCTCGCCGAACGCCAGGGCTTCTACATCTACCGCAACGACCGGCTCGTCCAGGCGGGCGGCTGGAACAGCACCCGCAGCGCCGAGGGCCACCTCGCCCTGGCCCGGATCGCCGTGGACCTGCCGACCGAACCGAACGACGTCTTCAGCCTCACGGTGAAGAAGGACGGCGTGACGGTCACGCCCGCGTTCGCACGCGGTCTCGAACAGGCCACCGACGACAAGGGCCACACATTCGCCGCGTACCTCCAGGAAGCGGAGACGACGTACCGGGAGGCGGCCCGCCGCTCCACGGAACCGACCCGCAAGGCCGTCATCCCGGCCGGCAAGGGCCTCGACCCGAGGCTGAAGCGCGCCCTCCGGGACGAACTGCCGGAACTGGACGGCGAGGACCCGATCACCTTCCGCTGGGAAACACTGCCGTCGGAGGTCTTCTTCGAACTCGACCGGGAGGAGCGGGAGGTCAGGCTCAACAAGGAGTACCGGCAGGCCTTCAACGGAGGCCGCCGCGGCGGCCTGAACGACGCCCCGGTCGTCAAGAGCATGCTCTACCTCATGGTCAACGAGATCTTCCAGAAGGAACGGGTGCGGGCCGTCCACACCGACAACGTCGCCCTGTGGAACAGCGTCCTGGTGACCGCCGCCCGCTGCGAACTCTCCCGCTGACCCGCCGAAAAGAGCCTTTACGCCATGACCGACGCTGCCGATCACCTCTACAACCTGCACGGCGATGTCCTGGGCGCGATGCGCCGGGGCCCCAAGCCTTTCGCCAAGCTGGCCTTCGTCCTGTCCGAAGCCGAGGAACCCGCCGACACCGACTTCGGGCACTTCCGGGACCGTATCGTCGCCGCGGGCCCCGGCGACGAGCTCACCGCGCTCTGGCACCGCACACTGACCGCCTGGGACCTCGCGGAACACGCGGACTGGTCGACGGCCGCCGCCCGCACCGACGAGCGCCGCGCGGACACCTACGCCCGCCTCGGCTTCGGACCCGACCTGCGCAAGGCACTGGACGAGGCGGTCCCGGTGTTCAAGGAGCCCGGCGCGACGGTCATCAGCAAGGACTTCACGTCCTGGTACTCGCGCGACACCGCCGCCGCCCGTTCCTTCTACTGGAACTCATACGAGCAACTCCTGCGCCGCAAGGGCTGGTCGGACGCGGCCGTCTCCAGCCTCGACGAGGCGAGCCACGCCGTGGTCGAGCGTCTCTCCGACCCCACCCGCACCGAGGCGTACGGCGCCCGCGGCCTCGTCGTGGGCTACGTCCAGTCGGGAAAGACCGCCAACTTCACCGGAGTCACGGCAAAAGCCATCGACGCCGGCTACCGCCTGGTCATCGTCCTCGGCGGCACCCTGAACCTCCTCCGGGGCCAGACCCAGCGCCGCCTGGACATGGAACTGATCGGCCGGGAGAACATCCTGCGCGGCGCCGACCCTTCGGACCTGGACGCCCTGGTCGGCATCGACTACCAGGACGACGAGGACTGGCCCAAGAAGTTCGTCAGCCACGGCCACCGGCCGTTCAACATCGAGCGGCTCACCACCCGGGACAACGACTACCGCAGCCTTCTGCAGGGCATCCGCGCCCTGGAGATCGAGAAGCGCGAACCGCACCTCCCGCTGTACGTCCCCGAGAACCTGCATCGCGCGGCCGCTCGCGTCATGGTCGTCAAGAAGAACAAGTCCGTCCTGACGAACCTGGTCAAGGACCTCAAGAAGATCGGCCCGATCCTCCGCGAGATCCCCACCCTGATCATCGACGACGAGTCCGACCAGGCATCCGTGAACACGTCCGACCCGAAGAAGTGGGAGTCGTCCCAGACGCAGCGCACGGCCATCAACGGCCTGATCTCCCAGCTCCTGAGCCTCCTCCCGCGTGCCCAGTACGTCGGCTACACCGCCACCCCGTTCGCGAACGTCTTCATCGACCCGAGCGACGGCGAGGACATCTTCCCGCGCGACTTCCTGATCTCCCTGCCGCGGCCGTCCGGCTACATGGGCGTGCAGGACTTCCACGACCTGGACGGCGAGGGCGCGGCAGAGGAGACCCACGTACGCGGCATATACGAGGACACGGGCGACCGCCTCCAGGAGGCGATGGACGCGTTCGTCCTCACGGGTGCGCTGAAGTTGTACCGCATCGATCACGGGGTCCCGGAAGACCCGTTCCGGCACCACACGATGCTGGTACACGAGTCGGTGAAAATGGACGACCACGCCGATCTCGCGCTGCGCATCAAGACAATGTGGGACAACGCCGATTTCAAGTCCCGCAGTGGACACGCGCGACTGGAAGCCTTGTTCGCCGCCGACTTCCGGAAGTACGCAGCAGATGATCTTCCCACGCCCGATTCGTACGAGGAGCTCAAGACATACATCTCCACTACGCAGAAGCTCGTGTCGTCGGGTGGATCCCCCGTCATTGTCGTCAACGGCGACACGGACCGCTACTTCTCCCAGATCGGCCTTGACTTCGACCGCACCCCGAACGTCTGGAAGATCCTGGTCGGCGGGACGAAGTTGTCCCGTGGCTTCACGGTCGAGGGCCTCACCGTCACCCACTACCGCCGCACCACCCGCCAGGCGGACACCCTGATGCAGATGGGCCGCTGGTTCGGCTTCCGCCCCGGCTATCGCGACCTGGTCCGCCTCTACATCGGCCGCGAGGAACCACTGACGAAGACGCAGACCGCCGACCTGTACGAGGCCTTCGAGGCGATCTGCCGCGACGAGGAAACCTTCCGCTCCCAGCTGTCGCGGTACGCGGAACTGGTCGACGGAAAGCCGCAGGTGACACCGGCTCAAATCCCGCCGCTGGTGTCCCAGCACCTGCCGTGGATCAAGCCGTCGGCTCGGAACAAGATGTTCAATGCGGAGTTGGTGGAGGCGCGGTCGCCGGGCGTCTGGGAGGAGCCCACTGCTTACCCCGAGGACCCCGACGCCCTGCGTCACAACACGGAGTGCTGGGTACCGGTCCTCGGAGCTCTGTCGGATGCTCCCGTCTCGCTCTGCGTGGACGGCAGCCCGCAGTACGACGCGCGGGTGGGCACGGTGTCGCACAAGGATCTGCTCACGGTGCTGTGCGACCTGCGCTGGTCCGCCCCGGAGCAGTTCTCGCCCCACCTGGAGTTCCTGCTGGACGCCGGACGAGAACCGGGCACGATCGACGACTGGTACGTGATCGCTCCGATGCAGACGTCCGCCCGCCGGAACGAGGCACGCATCCTGGGGCACGGCCCCTTCTCCCTCGCACGCCGCAAGCGCCGCCGCGGGCCTGTGTTCGGAGCAATCCGAGACCCCAAGCACGTCGCGGCGGCGCAGCGCCTGGCGGGGGCCCCGAACCTGACTGGAAACACGGCCGTCGAGCAGAACGTCCGTCCACGTCGGGGTGCGCTGGTGCTCTATCCCGTGGTGGAATCGGAACCCCGGATCCTGTCCGACGGATCGGTCGATCCGCGTGACCTCGTCATGGCCTTCGCCTTCGTCGCCCCGCCGTCGACGGCTCAGGGCGACCGTCCCTTGGTGCGGTTCCGTGCGATCGACTCGACCAGGGCGGAAGCGGCGATAATCGATCGTGACTACATGCGTTCGTGAGGCTCGACGACAGTGAACATCGTGACGCCTTCCTCTCCCGGCGTCTCCCTCCGCATGAGCAGGCAGGCGAGCAAGGACACGGCAGTCGAATTGGCTGTGCGACGGCTGCTGCACGCCGCCGGGCTGCGCTATCGCGTGGAGTACCCCGTGCCTGGCATGCCCCGGCGACGGATCGACGTGGCCTTCACCCGGGCCAAGGTCGCGGTCCTCATCGACGGCTGCTTCTGGCACGGATGCCCTCAGCACGCCACTCAGCCGAAGGCCAACGCGGACTGGTGGCGCACCAAGTTGGACCGGAACATGGCCCGCGACCGGGAGACCACCGAGCACCTGACCACGGAGGGGTGGACCGTGCTCCGGTTCTGGGAGCACGAAGCCCCTGAAGAAGTGGCCCTACGGGTGGAGGCCGCTGTGAAGCGGCGCCGAACAGAACGAACGAGGGGGAGGAAAGAATGAGTGGACTGACCTTCGTGGACGTATGTTCCGGGGGCGGCGGGCTCGCTCTCGGGCTCGAGCAAGCGGGATTCGAGCCGCGACTGCTGCTGGACGACGACGAGCTCGCCGTCACCACTCTGCGGACCAACCGACCCCGGTGGGACGTGCTTCACACCGACCTGCTGGACTTCGACCCGGCCGAGTACCCCGTGAGCTACGACGTGGATCTCCTCTCTGCCGGCCTGCCACGAGTGAAGTCGAGTGCGACCGTCAGGCGGGCGGATTCGTGTGTGGAGGAGCGGCTGTTGGAGGCCACGGTCTATCTCGTCCATGCGATCAGGCCTCGGGCAGTACTCATCGAGAACGTTCCCGGGCTCGCTCACTCGAGCAAGTATCAGCACTTCCGGGATTTCGCCCGAGCCGAGCTGGCCCACCTGGGATACGAGTGCAATTGGTTCGTCGTCAACGCTGTCGACTTCGGCGTACCGCAGAACCGCAAGCAGGGCCTCCTGATGGCCGTCGACCGGCGGCGGGCCGAGTCGTTCCGAGCGCCTGCACCGACCGTGCGGCAGCCGACGACGGTCGGTGTCGCGTTGGGGCGGTCCATGGCCTCGCGCGGTTGGCAGGACGCCGCCCGCTGGGCCGCACAAGCCGATCAACCGGCTCCGACACTTGTCGGCGGCTCGAAGAACCGCGGCGGCGCCGACCTGGGGCCTACGGGCGCCAAGCGCAAATGGGCGACCATGGGTGTCAACGGTCACACCGTGGGTGACGAGATCCCTGGCTCGGACTTCGTGTGGGCTCCCGAGCGCGGCAGAGACAATATGGTGAAAATCACGACGGAACAGGCGGCGCTGCTGCAGGGCTTTCCAGAATCCTGGGAGATCGCCGGGCGCAAGACCGCCCGATACCGCCAGGTCGGCCACGCGACGCCGCCGCCCGTCGGAAAGGCTCTGGGTCGAGCCGTCGCCGTGGCACTGCACGGGGATCCGACGCCCCCCGTTGCCGGCTAGACTTCCGCCACATGACCAGCACGGCGTCCCACGAGCCCATTCTCGGCAAGCCCTTCGTCCTCGACCTCTTCGCAGGTCCCGGAGGGCTGGATGTCGCCGGGCACGCGCTCGACATCCCGAGTCTCGGCATCGAGTGGGACAGGAGCGCGTGCCTTACGCGGTACACCGCTGGGCTGGACACCCTCCACGCCGATGTGAGTGCGGTCCGCAGGGACGCCTTCGAGTCGCTGCCACCGGAGATCAATGTGCTCGCCGGCGGCCCTCCGTGTCAGACGTACTCGGTGGCCGGGCACGGCGCCGGGCGCCAAGCCCTGGACGGGGTCAAGGAGTACATCGAGCGGCTGATGGCGGGCGACTCCGAGCAGAAGATCGACGAGGACCTCAAGACTCTCAGCGATCCACGCACCGCGTTGGTTCTGGAACCTCTCCGATACGCGATTCAGGCAACCCGGAGCCCGAACCGGGAGAACCGCCCTTACGACGTCATCGTCCTGGAGCAGGTCCCCGCGGTGGCCCCGCTCTGGGAGCACTATGCCAAGGTGCTGGAGGAGACCGGGCTCCCCGACAAGACCAAGTACAAGGTCGTGGTCGGCGTCCTCCGCACCGAGGCCTACGGGGTACCGCAGACGCGATCCCGCGCAGTGCTGATCGCTCGGCGTGAGGGGCTCGGCGAGCCCACGCTTCCCGCCCCGACCCACCGCTCCTACGAAGCGAAGGAATGGAACCGGAGGAAAGGAGCGAGCGAACCCGGACAGGACGCGGACCAGGTCCATCAGCCGACCCTCTGCGAGGACACCACCTCGTCGAAGAGCGACGCGGACCTGCGGCCCTGGAGGTCGATGCGCGATGCCCTCGCGAACCCGGCGGGAGCGCATCCGGGACGTGTCGCTCCCTTCCTGGTCCGCTCGAACTACGGCAGTTCCGGGAACCCCGGGAGGCGTGGAGTTCGGACCGACCAGCAGCCCGCCACCACCGTCACCGGCCGCATCTCCCGCTTTGTGGTCTTCGAGCACCTCGACGAGAACATCGTCTACGAGGGCCCGCGGTTCAGCATGAACGAGGCGGGGATGCTGCAGAGCTTCCCGCCGGACTATCCGTGGTCGGGTACGGCGCAGGCCCAGCAGGTGGGCAATGCCGTACCGCCCCTGTTCGGTGCACACCTGCTGAGTTCCGCTCTCGGGCTTCCCAGGCTGGCCCCGGAGACGTTGAGGAAGCCGTGGCAGCCGGCCACGGAGGAGCAGCGGGCCAAGTTGCGAGGCATCGGCTGTGGCACCGCCGACGCCTGCACCGACAGGTGCCCGCAGCCCAAGGACCAGGTGGCGCCGCCGTCTTCCGTGCGCCCGCGCAAGAACAAGAAGGTGTCGGCGAAGTAGCCCGAGCACGGCACCAGGTCAATCCCCGCTCTTCCTGTCTCTGACCGGCGCAGTTTCGAACAGTTCCGCGAAGTAGCTGGTGAGCGCGGCCACGGATTCCTCCGGGACGGGGTCCTCGTCGGGCCCTTTTGGGAGTGCGTACCGGTCGACCGGTGGCGCCGATTCCGCTTCTGCGATCCAGTCCCGCAGATGGACGGGGTCGCGGGGCTGGTCCGGCGCGAGGATGTCGTAGACCAGGGTCGCACCGGCCGCGTTGATCGCGACGCTGAGGCCGTCGACCTCTCGCCCCCTGGCGACCAGTCCGTTCTTCAGCAGGCGGACCATGGCCTGAGCAGTGGGACGGTGGTCGATTATCTCCTTTTTCAGAACGCTGTGGATGAGGTCCTGGTTTCCGCAGGCTGCCGCGACCGGCTCGTAGTCCGCCCCATTCCTGAACAGCTCAGCTGCCCACCACAGGCGTGAGAAACACTGCCGGTCGGCAGATCCCCGGAAGCGCTCCGCGGCGATGCGCCTTTGCGGTTTTGTCGCCGTCGGCTCCGACAGGTGCCGCCAGGCAACGTAATCAGGGGCCACCGCCAGGGCGAGGTGGTTCCACAGACGCTTGTCCGCTGCTTCTCGCCGTGTCAGGCGCAGCGTGGCATGGAGACGTGGCGCAAGCCATGCGTCGGATCGGGTGCGGTCCTCCCGAAACTCGAACATGGCATCTTCCACCAGGCTTCGGATCGGCTCGACCCACCATCTGGCGTCGTCCTCCGGGAGCAGCTCGACAACCTTGGCGAGGTCGAGGCCAGCATGCACCTGTTCGCCGTTGAGCAGTCCCTCGGTGAGAAACGGGCCGGCGGCCGAGGAGTCGAGCAGCGCCAGGCGCTCCGGGACATGGCTCGGTTTGGTGATCACGTCTCGCTCTCCCGGTTCATCTGTTCCAGCCCGCGAATGACATAGGCGAGGGCCTTGGTGGCATCGGCGCGGCGGATCGCCGCGTAGTGGATGCGGGTCTGGAGTTCCACCCAGCCCGAGTCGCCGGTGCGGCGGCGGTGCACCTGTCGTAGCGCCTCCTCGACGTGTACGCCGGGGACCACGTCCGGGAGCATCTCCCGCAGCACCTCGCCCCGCCAGTCGGTCGGGAAGACCGGACCGGCGCCGGGTTCCACCTCCAGGTCGCCGATGGCACCGTGGAACACCGCCGTCCAGACGTCGGTGGCCATCTGGGCGACCAAGAGGTCACGCACCTTGCTCTCCACGGCGGAACCGTTGCTGTCCAGCAGTCCGAGGATCCCCTCGACGTCGGTGTTCACGAACACCGTCGGGACCCGGGCTGAAGCGTCCACGACCCAGGGCGCATCGGCATACGTCTGCAACCACTCCCGCGAACTCTTCTTGAACGAGGCTCTCCGCACCTCCAGTCGGAGCTCCTGGACCGGATCGTCCGAGACCGTGTCGACGACCCAGCTCCGGTCGGTCTCGGCGATGGACCGCCCCCGCACCCCGGCCACCGTCCCCACCGCGTACGCGGCGAGGGAGGCACGCCCCAGGTGGTCGTCACGGAGCACCTCGACGGAGCCCGACCAGTCCCGGCCGTCCTCCGTGTCCCGCATGAGATCCGTGGACGTGCGTGCATTGGTCTCGCCATCGGTCACCACGGCAAGGACGCGCAGCTCGGACCACGCGGCATCCGGCGCGTTCGCACCAGGTGGCAGCGTCGCGGAGAGCCCGATCGTGGCGCTCACCCAGTCGGTGTGGCCCGCGATGCCGAGCGCGACGGCCTGCCGCTGGGTGGAGAACGCGGTGGTCTCCAACTGATCCCGGGTGCCGTCGGGCAGTTTGAGGGAGACCGAGGTCACCCTGAGTGTGACCGGTCGCTTGAGCCGATCGTACGGGTAGGACTTCACGCGTCACTCCCCTTTGCCGGCATGGAGTTCGAGGACGAGGCTCGTGAACATCGCCCTGACCGGATGGGTGGTGACGTCGGTGCAGCCACGGAACTTCGCGCGTCGTGTGCCCGGCGGGAAACGCAGGATCCCGTCCTCCACCTCACAGCCCTCGACGGCCACGAGTTCCGCCCAGTCGAGCTTCGGGCGACCACCGGAGCGCACGTCCAACTGGGCGACCGGCACCATCGGGACGATCTCGTCGCCGCGCGGGATCTTCACCTCCGCGATGATCCGCCACTCTCCTTCGTCGCCGATCGTCGCGTCGAGTGCCTCCAGTTCCGGCACCACCGGCCCGGTGGGCACCTTGGCCTTCGGCTTCTTCTTCACAGTCAACGCCTTGCGCAGGGCCTCGCCGCCCTCGGCGCCGCCGCCGCGCTTCGGTCGTGCGACGAGTTCCTTGACAGCGTTGTTGGCCTCGGTGGTCAACGAGTTGATCCGCCGATACGCCGAGGGCGACCAGCGCAGGGCCAGTTCTTCCGTCTGCCCCCACCGGTCGTGCTCGGGCGGTTCCGCCGCCCGCAGGAACTCCTCGGCCTCGGTCGCGAAGGGGGCCGATTCACCGGCGGCCTCGCCCACCAGGAGCACGGCCTGGAATGAATTGGTGCCGACAGGCAGGTTCGGGACCAATGCCCTCTTGACGGTCATACGGTTGCCTCGTAGCGAATGCATCTGGTTCTTCGGCCCGTTCTTCTTCTCCTCGTCGTCGCTCACGACATCGGTGACCAGCAGGACCGCCTGGTGCGTCCCGAGGGTTCCGCTCTTCCCGCCTCCGAACAGCGGCAGTTTCAGCGGAATGCTCTGCGCAACCACTTGACCGGCCTCGGTGAGCCGATCCACAGTGACGCCCTCGTAGTGCGCCCGCAGGGCGCGAGTCCGGGAAGGCTGCTCGACGGAAGGGTCGACCTGCTCCTCCTCCAGAACGACGTCACCGTTGCGCATCGTGCGGACAGATGCCTCCAGGAGCGGAAGCCTGCCGCCCCCACCGGTCATCGCGGCCCAGAAGTCGCGCCCCAGCGCCTCGACCAGACGGCGGTGCATCCTGCGAATGTCGCGGGTGTCCTCGCCGCCTTCCCCTTCCCCCCCGTCCATGTCCTCTTCTTCATCGTCCTGGGATGAGCGTTCGTCGAGGCTGGCCACGTCCTGAGCACCGACGACGAGGAAGGATGTGCCCGGTTCGTCGCTGTCCCGGGTGAGATGGAGACGGGCCACGGTCTCCTCGTCCGCCCACCACGAGCGGGCGACCTGGGCACCGGGGGTATCGGGGTCGGGGCGTCCGAGCCAGGCCGGACCCGCGTACGGCACACCCTCGACCTCCCGCCAGGGAAGTTCCAGGCGGCCGATGACCCGCCGCTCGGTACGCCCCTCGTGGGCCTCCGACAGGGTGGAGTTGACGAGCACGAGGCCAAGCGCACTGGTGGCCCACAGCGTCGCCTTCCCCAGTCCGTACGAACCCCCCGCGCCGGGTCCGGACTTGAGGCTCTCCAACTGACGTCTGATCACGGCGGCGAACTTGCCGTCCTCGTAGTCGTCGCCGGTGAGCCCGGACGCGTTGTAGTCGTCGACGCGCAGCAGGACGAGGCGCCCCTTCTCGTACATGTCGCGCACCCCGGCGTCCACGACCCGGCCGACCTTCTGGTTCCCGGCGGTCTCCGAGACGGCGGAGTAGTGCGGGAAAAGGTCGTTCCAGAGGATCGCGTCGCGGAAGTCTTCCAGGAACTTCCCCGTCAGCTCGTGCAGGGTGTAGCGGACCCTGACAGGGCGGCCTGTCTCCTTCCGGCGCTCGTCGAGGCTGTTCTGGCAGGTCTCGCGTGCGAGGACCTGCACGTCGGCATCGAAGGCGAAGGCGGCGGCATTGCCCAGGTCACGACCACCGTCGGGGTAGCCGGGGCGGTGGTACCAGGTGACCGGGAGGCCGGCCTGGGTGTCGGTGGTGCGGGTGTGCACCGTACCCACATCCGTGCCCAGCGCCTTGGCGATGTCCGTCATGACGGTCGGGCGAGGAGTCGACCTGCCGGTGATCCACGCGGACACAGCGGCCCGAGTCAGCTTGAGCTCATCGGCCAGTTCGGCCTGCGTCTTCCCTGCGAGCTTGAGCTGTCGGGCCAACCAAGGCCCGAACTCCTCACCTGTCTCCACGCGTCACCTGCTCTTCCTCGGAGTCCATGCAGATCGTGTGTGCTGTGGACCACGAGGTTAATTTGACACGCGCGGAAGCGTCAACCAACAGTTGATCGACTCCATCGCCGAGATCCCTTCAACTCGGTGTCCAAGTTGCCCTGAATGCCCAAGCGTCGCCCCGTATGCGGAACTTCCATGAATGGAACCCCCAACTCCCTTCTAAGGAACGAGAGTTGAGGTTGCACCTTCGAGTGAACCTCGATACGGTTATTGACGATGGGGATCCCATCTCGCTCACGAAACCCGAAATCGGGAAGGCTGGGCGACCCGGGGGAGAAGTGCACCCAAATTCAGCCCCGCAACAGGAGATCAAGGCACACACCAAGTCGCCACTCCACCACCGCAGAAGTATTTCGACGAAAGGGCTGGCAGCATCGGGCCGACGCCCGCTAGTGTTCTCGGCCAACAAGAATCCCAACGAGGGATTCAGTATCGATGTCATCCATTTTCGCGGGGGACGTGTGCCAAATTTACCCCTGTGCAACCTGAATAGGGGTGTGCCATTCATGATTGAGCAGGGATACAACGACTTTTTGTTTTCATCTCGGGAAATGAGTTCATTCGAACTGGCAATCAACGTGGCCAAGACCGAGGCCGAGGTGGTGGAGATTCTCCAGGACTGTGACCTGTCCGAGAAGGACTTCCCCGACGGGGGGATTCCCGGTCTGCCGCCGGACGAGTTCCCCACGACCTGAGCAAGGTGACAACCAACGGAGCAGGTCACAGCCCCAAGCCGTTCCTCTCGGAAGACCCGGACCCTCCCAACGCCTTCACGCTCGCGAAGGCACTGCGACGCCGATACACCAACACCACGACAGGCACGCGCCGGCTTCATCGAAGCCGGCGCGGCCGGCCCCATCGCTGACATTTCACTCGGAACTTTCACGACTCAGGAGTGCAGAGCAGTGCCGCCTTCGCCTTCTTCCGTAGTCCAAACCGTTCTCGAACAGTCCTCGCGCGTCCTGCAAACCTACGCGGTGGACCCCGGTCTCGTGGCCGAGCACGCCAATGGCGAGCGCCGTATCACCCAGGGCGGATATGGCGATCGCCAGCTTTTCGAGCTCGTTCAGAACGCGGCCGATGAAATATCCGACGAGCCGGGCGGACGAGTTTGTGTAGTCCTCACGGAAAATCACTTGTACTGCGCGAACGAAGGTAATCCGGTGACCCCGGAAGGCGCGGAGACAATTCTCCGGATGAGCATGTCGAAGAAGCGTGGAGGCCAGATCGGGCGTTTCGGGGTGGGCGTCAAATCGGTTCTCGTGGTGACCGACGCACCGGAGTTCTTCAGCAAGACCGGAAGTTTCGGATTCGACCGTGCCTGGTCGTACGAGCAGATCAAGGCCGTGTCCGGCGTGACGGCGCGCTACGGCCCGGAGTTCGACGCCCCCGTGCTGCGCATGGCCCGACCTCTGGACGCGCAGGCCGAGCGCGCTTCCGATCACGTCCTGAACGAGTTGCTGGACTGGGCCACCACCGTCGTTCGCCTGCCCCTGCTCAAGAAGGCCGACGACCGGCTGGGCCGAGACATGCACGGCGGTCGTGCCAAGGACCACGGCGAGCCCCGCGAGGAGTTCCCGGCTGGCTTCCAACTCTTCTCTCCACACGTCGCGAAGGTCGTGCTGGAGGACCGCCGGCCCCGACCCGTGGCCCGCCGCACGCTGACCGCACGGCAGACAGGCGACCTGCACACCGTGGTCGAGGAGCGGACCGGGAAGGTCGCCACCACGGACCGGTGGCGCGTGTTCACCACCACCCACGAGCCCGGTCCGGCAGCCCGCGACGACGCCGGCGAGCTGCACGACCGGCTCTCGCTCGACCTCTCCTGGGGCGTCCCGACCCTGGAGAAGGATCCGGAGAGCGGCCTGTACGTCAGCCCGCGATCGCGCGGACGAGGCAAGTTCTGGTCCTTCTTCCCGACCAAGTACGAGATGTCACTGAGCGGCATCCTCAACGGCGCCTGGAAGACGAACGAGGACCGGCAGAATCTCCTCGACTCCTCCCCCTTCAACCAGGAGATGATCCGAGCGGCGGCACAACTGGTCGTCGACTCGCTCCCGGCCTTGGCGCCCGTCGAGGACCCGGCCGCCTACCTCCCACTGCTGCCCGGCCGCGCGAAGGAGGCGATCAGTTGGGCGGACGAGTTCCTGACTGAAGAGATCTGGATGCGTACCGCAGTGCACGCGTCACTTCCTGACCAGAACGGCGAGCTGTGCGTGCCGACCGAACTGCGGGTACACCCTCGTCCCAAGGACCCGAAGAAGGAATCGAAATCTCTCCTCCGTTGGCTGCGGTTGTGGCACGAATGCCCGGACCGTCCGTCGAACTGGCTGCACCCGAGCGTCGAGGCGGACTCTCTGCGCTCCGGCAAGGTCGAACACATCCTTGGTGCGGCCAAGCACCAACGAGCAGACGTTCGCGTTTGGTTGGAGGCCCTCGTCGAGAGTGGCACCGCTGAGGCGTCCGCGACCGCAGTCCGCATTCTCGCCGACATGGTCGAGGTCCGCTCCCCGTTCGTCGAGGAGGCCCGCAAAGCCCACATCGTCCTCACCGAGGAGCACGGTCTCGTCGCCCCTGTGCACGGCAAGGTGTACCGCCGCGCCGACCAGGGCGGACTGCGCGAGTCCCTGGTGTACGTGGTCGACGAGCTCGGCCAGGACCCCTCATTGGCGCACGCGCTCGACGTCCTGGGCATTCGGGAGGCCGATGTCGAGGGCCGGTTCGACAGCGTTCTCGATCAGGGCTTCGATCATTACAGCGAATCGGACTGGGAGCGGTTCTGGGAGCTGTTCCGCCAGGCCGGGGTCCGCCGACTGGCCCACAAGGTCCTGGAGCGGGTGCCCACGCCGCGCTCGACGCTCCGTGTGCGGACCGCCGACCGGCGATTCCGGCCGGTCGAGGACTGCATGCTGCCAGGTGCCGTCGTCGACGCCAAGCGTGACCCCGGCATCGCCGTCGACATGGCGTTCCACTCCGACGACACCTCCTTCTTCTCGCAGGTCGGTCTACGCGAACGACCGTCCGGCGGGTTGCAACCCCAGGCGGACGAGGCGTGGTTCGAGGAGTACCGCGAAGCCCTCCACGCCGCCTACCTGCGTGGCCTGGACAGTCGCGCCCCGCGCCCCGCGCTGAACCGGATGAAGGTCGAGGGCGCCGCGATCGGCGGCCCGCTCCACCTCTTCCGCGCTCTCTCGGAGGAATCCCGCGCCGCCTTTCTGAAGGTGCTGCCCGACGACGCCGTGGTGGACAACTGGACGCGTCAGATCGGCGCACAGACCAGCACCCGCCAGGCAGTTCCATCGCCGATCCGGTGGATGCTGAGGAAGTTCGGCACGATCGCCACCTCCCAGGGGATCAAGCCGCTGAAGGAGGCCGTCGGCCCCCAGCTCGCCGACTATCGAGACGTGCTGCCGGTCGCCGACATCTCTCCCGAGAAGGCCCGCAGGCTGCGACTCCCGACCACCGTGGACGATGTTCCCGCCGACCGTTGGGACGCGCTCCTCGACGAGGTGACCCGCAGCGAGGACGACTCCTTCGTGGGCGCCACCTACGTGATGCTGACCCGGTTCGGCGCGGACTTCCCCGAGGACTCCCTGACTCGTTGCCGGATCGGCGACGTGTGGGGTACCCGACCGGACGACGAGATCACCCTCGCCGTCGGAGCCGCTCAATACCGGGCGCTCCGTGCCGAGCAGCTCCCGGCGTTGCTCGTGCCGACCGCCGAGGACGCCGAGCTGATGATCGAGAAGTGGGGCATGCTCCGCTACGCCGACGTGATCAGCCGGGAGACCCGAGAAGTGACGGAGGGCGACCCTGTCCCACTGGTCGAGCTCTTTCCTGCCCTGCGGCAGCGCCTGAACAGCGGGAACCGGAACAGCATGGTGCAACGGTGCAGCGAACTGGAGGAGGTCACCCGTACACCCAACGGCACGCACGCCTCCCCCCTGGACGCCGTGCGCCAGGACAGCACCGTCAAGATCCGCGTTCCTCTGGACCCCGAGCCGATGCTGCGCCTGATCGACCGCGAACTCGGCCTGGGTCTCGGCGCTGCCGGTTGCCGTGCGGTGCTGGAGCACCAGGACCGCATGGCTCGGGACAGCGAACTGAAGGCGGCGCAGAAAGCGGTGCGCGAGGCCGAGGACGTGGTGGCCAAGATCGAGCTGCTGATCAGTTCCGACGCGCTCCGGACCGGCCTTCCCGAAGGATTGATGGAGGCCGAACTGCAGGCGACCGACGGCGTGGAGCCGTCCGGGCGCCGGATCGCGCAGATGGCGTTCAACGCGCACGGTGACGGAGTGCTCCAGCAGCACGCTCGGGACATCCAGACGCGCTTCCCCAACGCCCCGGTCGCGTACGGGGGTTCATCGGCAGCCATCGCGTTCGTCTCGGAACTGAGGCTGCCTGTCGCGTTCGCCGGTTCGCGGGCTCCGTCTCCGCCTTCGTTCGAGACCGTCGAGGGCCCTCGGGACTTCCCAAGCCTCCACGAGTACCAGGAGGACCTGGTCCGGAACATCTCCACCATGCTCGACCGACTGGCGCCCCAGCGCGGCATGCTGTCGCTGCCGACCGGCGCCGGCAAGACCCGGGTCACCGCCGAGGCCGTGATCCGCTGGGTGAAACGGGTCGGCGACCTCAAGGGTCCGCTGCTGTGGATCGCACAGACCGAGGAGCTGTGTGAACAAGCCGTTCAAAGCTGGAAGTTCGTCTGGAGCAAGGTCGGCGCCGAGCGGCCGCTGACCATCAGTCGGCTGTGGAGCACCAATGAGGTCGGGAACGTCGTCGACCACCCGCACCTGGTGGTCGCCACCGACGCCAAACTGGAACGGTGCCTGAGCATCGACCAGTACGCCTGGCTGCGCCAGGCCGCGCTGGTGATCGTGGACGAGGCACACACGGCCATCTCCAAGCGATACACCCAGATCCTGGGCCAGTTGGGACTCACCCAGTACGAGACCGGCCGGCATCTGCTCGGCCTGACCGCCACCCCGTTCCGGAACACCAACGAGGACGAGACCCGCCGCCTGGTCAGCCGCTTCGGCAATCGGCGACTCGACGAAGGAGTCTTCCCGTCGGGCAACCCGTATCGCGACCTCCAGGACTGGGGGATGCTCGCCCAGGTCGAGCACCGCACCCTCGAGGGCGGTCGTATCGAACTCACACGGGACGAGAAGACACACGCCGATCGCATGGCCATGCTCTCCCGCGCCGCCGAACAGCGGCTCGCCGACGACCACGCGCGCAGTCGGCGCATCGTCGACTCGGTGGCCGAACTTCCGGATAACTGGTCGACGTTGCTCTTCGCCACCTCCGTCGACCACGCCAAATACCTGGCCGCCCTGCTCAACGATCGGGGTGTCCCGTCCGCCGCCGTGGACTCGACGACCAGTGCGCAGGACCGTCGTACTCGCATCGAGAACTTCCGAAGCGGACGTATCCGGGTCCTCACCAACTACGGTGTGCTCACCCAGGGATTCGACGCACCGGCCACTCGTGCCGTGGTAGTGGCCCGGCCGGTCTACAGCACCAACGTGTACCAGCAGATGATCGGTCGCGGACTGCGCGGACCACGGAACGGCGGCAAGGACAGCTGCCTGATCCTCAACGTCAGCGACAACATCGCCAACTTCGAAACGCACCTCGCCTTCACTCAGTTCGAGCATCTCTGGAGCCGGAAGTGACCGACGTCTACCAGGACAGCCCTCCGCTCACCGACGAGCAACTGGCCGTGGTCGAGCAGCCCTGGGACGCTCGTGTCCTGGTCACCGCGGGTGCCGGTGCGGGAAAGACCCACACCCTGGTGCGCCGGCTCGACGCGCTGTGCGGCCACGAGGACCCAGAACAGGCACTGGAGGCGGCCGAGATCCTGGTGCTCACCTTCTCCCGGGCCGCGGCCCGGGAGCTGCGCGAGCGGATCTCCGTGCACGGGGAACGAGCCCACCGGGTGCGCGCCCGTACATTCGACGCGTGGGCCTACGAGGTACTACTCGAGGCGCATCCCGACGGCGATTGGGGAGCGGTCGGCTTCGACGAGCGGATCGCCGCAGCGACCCGCGCGATCGAGAAGGGTGCGCTGGAGGTCGGCGACGCGGTCCCGCCCGCCCATGTCGTGATCGACGAGGTGCAGGACCTGCTGGGTGGGCGCCGCGAGCTGGTGGAGACGCTTCTCGACCGGTACCAGGACAGCTGCGGCTTCACCGTCGTCGGAGACGCCGCCCAGTCCGTGTACGGCTTCCAGATCGAGGACGTGCGCGAACGCACCGACGAGACCGGTCGGTTCTTCGACTGGCTGCGCTGCTCCTACCCCGACGACCTGGTGGAGCTGCACCTCACGCGTAACTTCCGGGCCACCACCGCCGAGGCCCGGGTCGCGCTGGCGCTCGGCCCCCGTCTCCAACAGCTGAGCGATCCGGACGAGGCGGGAACGCTCTACGACGAACTACGCGACCTCCTCCTGGATCCGGCAAACAGCATGGGCGGCCTGGACGACGAGTTCACCCTGGAAGGCCTGCGGGACCTCTCCGACACGTCCGCCGTCCTCACCCGCGACAACCAGCAGGCCCTCGTGGTCTCCGGCCTGCTGCGCGCGCACGGCATCGACCACCGGCTGCGGTGCCCGCTGGAGGAGCGTCCGGTGCCGTACTGGGTGGCCGAGTTGCTGCGCCGCACGGAGGCGACCGTCCTCACCGAGGACAGGTTCCGTACGCTCCTCGCGGAAATCCCTCTCCCGTACGAACCCGACGCCGCCGCCCTGTGGACGGTGCTGCGTCGGGCCGCGCGCGGAGCAGGGCGCGGTGTGCTCGATCTGGACCGGTTGCGCCGGGTGGTCGCCCAGGGCTCATTCCCCGACGAGGCGGCCGACCCGGAGACCGCCCGCATCGTCGTCTCGACGGTGCACCGAGCCAAGGGCCTGGAGTTCGACCGGGTGATCGTCCTGACGCCACCGCCCCTCGCCGAACTCCACAAGCGGTACCAGGACGAGCTGGACTTGCCCGCCGAGGCCCGCGCCCTGTACGTGGCGATGACACGTGCCCGCCAGGACCTGTACCACGTGGCCCCTCCCGAACTGCCACTCTTCAGGAGGGCGGGGAGCCGACGCCACGGCCGTCGCTACCTCGGGTCGTGGCGGTCGTACGACAGGTACGGGATCGTCGCCGAGGCGGGCGACGTGAACCGGGACGACCCGCCCGGCCAGGAGACGGACGCCGTCGCCACCCAGGCGTATCTCCTGGAACAGGTCCGTCCCGGCCAGGAGGTGCTGCTGCGCAGGCGCCACGAACTGCCGATGGGTGAGGCGGAGAGCCCTCCGTACGCGTTGGTGCACGAAGGGTGGGAAATCGGCGAGGTATCGCGGAGGTTCCGCGAGGAGCTGTTCCAGGTGCAGAAGGTGAACCGCACCTGGGACCCTTGGTGGCCCGACGAGATCCACGGCCTGCGGATCGACATCTTGGAGACCGTGACGGGCAGCACCGCCGCCGGCGCCAACGCCGGTCTCGGTGAGCGAGGCGTGTGGATCGTCCCGCGGATCACCGGCATCGGCCGGTACCGGAGAGCCGACAACTACGAGGAGCAGCGCGCATGACGCGGGTGGCAGGCCGATACTCCGAACACTACCGAGTCCGGGACGAGGAACTCCTGGTGGGGCTCCGCCGTGAACTCCTGGGCCCCGCCAAGGACGCCGAGCCGGACGATCAAGGCGAGGTTCTCACCCAGGACGCGCCGATCGACCGCTACCTGACCGGCGTGCTGTATCCGCGTGCCGCGGACAGGGCCGCGAAGGAGCGGCAGGACGAGGACGCCGACGAACACGACGGCTTGGACACCGCCCCTCTGCTCACCCGCGACGACGTCGAGGAGTCCGGCACCGCTCAGGATGTCGGCGCCGCGGGGGACAGGCGTCCCTCCTCGATGGGTCTGACCTTCGCGGTCCGCCCGACCATAAGCAGCTCGATCGTGGTCTCGGCCCACGCGGCCGTCTACCAGCCCACCGACGCCGACGGCAGGCCCGCCCCGGCGCGCCGCGCCGAGGCCCGTACCACCGCCGACCAGCGGGAGCGATGGCGGCGCAAGGAACTCGCCCTCCCTGACCAGACCATCGACGTGACCCGGCCGGATCCGAAGACGACGATCAAGCTCGCCCCGGAAGCCGCGTTGCACGTCAACGTCCGGCGTCTCGATCGGACCACCGGCACGGTCACGGTCACGGTCACGCTGATCAACACCCAGAAAGTCGGCGAGCGGGATCTCCAGGACGCCTTCTCCCTGTTCCAATGCGGTCTGACGGTCCGGGCCGCCGACGGCTCCACCGCGTTCGTCGAGCGTCCCGCCCCGGCAGCCGACCACGACCCGGAGATCGCCACGAGTCGGTTGCTGCACCGCCACGCCCCGACCTTCGCGGTCGGCCACGGCTGCGCCGCCGAGTGGGACTGGGCTCCGTCGCCGATCGGTGTGACCGAAACCGAACCGCCCGCCGTCCCCGAGGTGCGGAGCCAGTTCGTGCCCACCGTGGACGTGCTACTCACCGACTCCAACCCGGAGATCGACAGCTCGACGCTGTCCATGCTGGGGCTGGCCGAGAAGTCCGATTCCGAGGTCCTGGCCGCTCTGGAAGGGCTTGCCACGGGGTACGAACACTGGATCGACCGCAAGTCGGCCGAGGCAGACGCTCTGACGGGCAGCCCCCACGAGAAGCCCGCGCGGGAACAGGTGACGGCCTGCCGCGAAGCGCTCGACCGAATCCGTGAGGGCATCGGACTTCTGCGGACCGAGCCCGATCTCATGCGCGCGTTCCGCCTCGCGAACCGCGCCATGGCGGACCAGCGTGCCCGCAGCAAGTGGGTGAAGGACGGACGCGTCGGCGCCCCCGACCCGGCCGCCGGTCACTGGCGCCCCTTCCAGATCGCGTTCGTGCTGCTCTGCCTGGCCGGCATCGACGACCGCGCGCACCGCGATCGGCAGGTCTCCGATCTCCTGTGGTTCCCCACCGGTGGTGGCAAGACGGAGGCCTACCTCGGGCTGATCGCCCTCACGTCGTTCCTGCGTCGCATCCGCAAGGGTGCGGTTGGCGGCGGTGTCACCGTCCTCATGCGCTACACACTGCGGCTGCTCACCCTCCAGCAGTTCGAGCGCGCGGCAATCCTGCTCTGTGCCATGGAACACATGCGGCGCAGTACCCCCGAGTTGGGCCGTGAGGAGTTCTCCGTCGGCATGTGGGTGGGACGTTCGGCCACCCCCAACACGCTGGCAGTGGCAGGCCTGAAGCTCGACGAACTACGGAGGAACCTCGACAAGCGCCTCGCCACCGAGAATCCCGTCCAACTGCACGCCTGCCCCTGGTGCGGGACCCGCCTCGACGCGCGGAACTACGACATCGACGAGGACGCGAAGCGGATGCATGTCCGATGCCCCGGCGCGGGCTGCGACTTCGCCGACGGCCTACCCGTCCACCTGATCGACGAGGCGGTGTACGACGCGCGACCGACCCTGGTGATCGCTACCGTCGACAAGTTCGCCTCGATGCCATGGCGTCCCGCGACCTCCGCGCTCTTCAACCGCGACGACGACCCGGAAGACGGCACCCCTCCCCCTGAACTGATCGTCCAGGACGAACTCCACCTGATCTCCGGCCCGTTGGGGACGCTCACTGGCCTCTACGAGACCGCCGTGGACGCTCTCGCCGACCGCCCCAAGGTGATCGCCTCCACGGCGACCATCCGTCGCGCCGCCGACCAGGGACGTCATCTCTTTGCCCGCGAAGTACGCCAGTTCCCGCCCGCCGGTCTGGACGCCCGCGACTCGTGGTTCGCCGTGGAGACACCGCGCGCGGAGAAGGCGAGCCGCCGCTACGTCGGCCTCCTGGCCCCCGGTACCAGCCAGTCCACCCTGCTGATCCGCACGTACGCCACCCTGCTGCACCGGGCCAAGCAGGCGAAGACCGAGGACGAAGTGCGCGACGCGTACTGGAGTCTCGTCGGCTACTTCAACAGCCTCCGGCTCCTGTCCGCGGCCGAACTACAAGTCCATGACGACGTGGTGGCCTATCTGGAACTGCTCGCCGAGCGCGAGGGGGTGAAGGTTCGCTCGGTCGCCAATTACTCGGAACTGACGAGCCGTATCGACGCAAGCGAGATCCCCACCCGACTCAAGGGCATCGAGAAACGACTGCCCGACGAGGACACCGTGGACGTCCTCCTGGCCACCAACATGATCGCGGTCGGCGTGGACGTGGACCGCCTCGGTCTCATGGCCGTGATGGGTCAGCCACAGACGACCGCCGAGTACATCCAGGCCACCAGCCGGGTTGGCCGCGCGCACCCCGGCCTGATCGCGGTCATGCTCAACTCGGCCCGCTCCCGGGACCGTTCCCACTACGAGAGCTTCCAACATTTCCACTCGGCCCTGTACCGCGAGGTCGAGTCCACCTCCGTCACACCGTTCTCCGCCCGCGCCCGCGAGCGGGGCCTGCATGCGGTGATCGTCGCCCTCGCCCGCATCATGATCCCTGCCGCCCGGCCCAACGAGGGCGCCGGCCAGGTCGAGTCCTACGAACACGTGCTCCGAGGCCGCATCAAGTCGATCCTTCTGGAACGCGTGAACTCGGTCACCCGGGAGGAGACCGGCCCCGTGTCCCGGGCCTTCGACGAGTTCGTCGAGTGGTGGTGCGCCGAGGCCGACATCCACAGCGGCCTGCTGTTCGAGCCTCAGAGGGGAAGTCGTATCCCTTCGCTACTGAAGGCGTACGACGACGAGTGCGAGGACGTCGAGGCATGGTCCACGTTGTGGAGCCTGCGTGACGTCGACGCCGAGACCGCCCTGTTCATGGAGGGAACCCGATGACCCCGCCCCCCGCCCGCCGTCGCCGGACCGGCGCGAACGACGCCGCACCTGCCCACAACCTTCCGCGACGTGGTGCGGTCCGCCGCGCC
>NZ_JBLVKW010000023.1:67084-110145 GCF_048270745.1 Streptomyces sp. NPDC056231
CCCGATGACCCCGCCCCCCGCCCGCCGTCGCCGGACCGGCGCGAACGACGCCGCACCTGCCCACAACCTTCCGCGACGTGGTGCGGTCCGCCGCGCCCAGGCGATCACCACGTACGGCGTCGGGTCGCTCATCGCCGTCGACCATGAGTCCTTCGTCGTCTCGGGGCTCGACGGGGCCGAGCAGAGCTGGAGCCTCCATGAGTCCCCGCGGATCCACGAACGGCGCCTGGCCCGACTGCTCGACGTCGACTACTTTCGGCTGCCGCCCGCTTCCGACGACACCAGCAAGGACGGTCTCCGGGTCCGACGATTCCCCTTGATGCACTCCTGTCCCGAGTGCAACGACCTGCAGCGGCACCGCGACTTCAACCCGCCCGCCGGTAGAAGCGTCTGCGGCACGTGTGAGGTCGACCTGGTCCCATCCCGTTTCGTCGTCGCCTGCGAGGCAGGACACCTCGGCGAGTTCCCGTACTGGCAGTGGGTGCACCGCTCCACAGACCGTGGTGCCACGACGGCGGCACAGTGCGGGGGGAAGCTCAAGCTGCGCACGTCCGGGCGCACTTCCTCGCTCCGCTCCATCCTCGTCTCCTGCACCTGTGGGCAGGCTCCCGAGGTCTCGATGGAGGGCTCCTTCCGCAGGAGCGCGCTCAAGGACCTGGGCCTCAAGTGCCTCGGCCCCCGCCCGTGGCTCGGTGCGTCCGCCCCCGCTCAGGAGTGTGGACTCCCCCTGCGCACGCTGCAGCGCGGTTCGTCGGCGGTGTGGCAGCCGGTACTGAAGTCGGCGCTCTCCATCCCTCCGTGGAGTGACGGCCGCGCGGATCCGCTCGCCGAACACTGGGATGCGCTCCGTGAGTACGACGAACGCGAGCACGTCGAGATCTATCTCAGGGGTGTTTTCAAGGGGAAGTGTCCGGTACCGCTGGACGAGGTGATGGCGCTCCTCGACGCGGAGCGTGAGGAGGACCCCGACAGTGAGGCGGCTCCCACCTTCGACCACCGCTACCGCGCCCTGCGCAACAAGGAGTACGAACGTCTCCGCTCGGGCAACGACGAGAGCGAGCACTCCCGCGACGAGGAGTTCATCTGCGAGACCCCGCTCGGCGACTCGTCCCCCCTCGGCCCTCTCGGTGTCACCGGCCCCATGTTGGTGAAGAAGCTCCGCGAGGTCCGCGCCCTCAAGGCGTTCACCCGGCTCGCGGACCCCGACTCGACCATCGAGGGCAACGAGGCCTCGCTCTCCGTATCGGAACTGACCTGGCTCCCCGCCATGGAGGTCCGCGGAGAGGGTGTCTTCCTCCGACTCGACGACGACCGACTCGACGCCTGGTCACGCGCGACCGCCGTAGCGGCACGGGCCGAGCGGATGCGCACCGCTCACCGCAGGGTCATGGAGCAGCGCGCCGCCGATCCGAGCCGGGTCCCGCCCTCCCCGGCCTCCCCCCGCATGGTGCTGCTCCACACCCTGGCCCATGTCCTCATCAACGAATGGAGCCTCGACGCAGGCTACCCCGCTGCCGCACTTCGCGAGCGTCTCTACGCCGACGACGACATGGCGGGGATCCTCGTCTACACCGCAACGAGCGACTCCGCGGGCAGCCTCGGTGGGCTCGTCGCCCAAGGCGAGCCGGACCGCCTCGCTCAGACGATCCGCTCGGCCGTATGCCGCGCCGAGTGGTGTTCCTCCGACCCGCTCTGCGTCGAGTCCGAGGCATCCGGCACCGGCGGCACCAACCTCGCCGCCTGCCACGCCTGCGTGATGCTGCCGGAAACAAGCTGCGAGCACAACAACATCCTGTTGGACCGTGCGTTGCTCATCGGTACCCCGGACGATCCACACCTGGGCTTCTTCGCGAACGTGCTGGAGCAGTGATATCCGACCGGACGTGGGACACCGACACACATCGGTGCCTTACACCACCCACGCCTCAGTAGGCTCGGGGACTGGACGGTTGCTGGCGCTTCGTTTCCAGTCCCCGCGCTTCAGAGCTGAGGGGGACCTCGGACTGGCGGATCGACAGCCTCACTCAGCTCACCACGATCATCGCGGACTGGCTGTCAAAACGCTGCTGAGCTCGGTCCAGGATCTCTTCCTCGTCGCAGCCGTGCGCCCGAAGCCAGTGAAGGAAGTCCGTGATGACATCGATCACCGCTTCCTCAGCCAAGGCCATGTTCAGCCGACTCGGCTTGGGCTCGCCTGCCGACTTCACCGCTGCATAGAGATCCAACAGGGCTTCAGCCCGCCTGACACCGGGTACTGCGACATGGCCGTTTCGCGCGGTCGGCACTGTAGTCAGCTCGCACCACGTCACCTTCCGGTCAGCGAAGAGTTGAACGCCCCAGCGGTCGGCCATGCCGGTGATGAGCTCCATGCCCCGACCCGTTTCGCAGTTGACGCCTTCGTGGAGGAGCGTGGGCAGAGCGCGAGTGTCGGGGTCATGGACCTCGATGCGCAGATCGGTGCCCTTCATGGAAACGGCAAGGGTGGTGGGGGTGCCGGGACCGACGTGGATGATCACGTTGGAAACGAGTTCGCTGACGCAGAGTTGGGCCACGTCGATGAGTTCGTCCAAGCCCCATAGCCGCAAGTGGGCCCGCAGTACGCGTCGTAGAGCCACCACTTCCTCAGGCTCTGCCAGAAAGTGAAGGTCCAACGGCTTTCGTGACATACACGCTTCCCGAATCACGAAGACCCCTCTCGTCGCATGCTGTCTCCCCCTGACCTCACATGATCAGCGGAGCGTTACACGCACTCACAGTGAGTTGCGCCACTGGAAGGATGGCTGAGCGTATCCCCTCATGCAATGTGCACGGCGAGATTCGCTCCTTCGGGTGATTGGCGGCTGCCGCCCGATCCGATGGGATGGAAACTCCTTTACGAAAAGGGGAGTTGAAGTGTCCGGTTCACCCACAGCACGTCGCCGTCGACTGGCGATCGAGCTCAAGAAGCTCCGTGACGAGAGCGGCCTGACCTGCAACCAGGTCGGCAAGGAACTCGACTGGAGCGGCTCCAAGGTCAATCGACTGGAGACCGGCCAGGGTCGGGTGCAGCCCTCGGACGTGGACGCTCTGTGCCGCTTCTACGGGACACCCGACGAGCTGCGCGACCTGCTGAAGTCGCTCGCGAAGGAATCGAAGACCAAGGGCTGGTGGCACGCCCACGGTGACGCGGTGCCTTCCTGGTTCTCGGTGTACGTGGGCTTGGAACAGGCCGCCTGCAGCCTGCGCACCTACCAGGGAGAGTTCGTCCCCGGCCTGCTGCAGACGCCGGAGTACGCCACCGAGATGAGCCGCGTCACACCCGACCTCCGCCACGAGGAAATCCAGCGCCTCGTCGATGTACGCATGCGTCGCCAACAGTTGCTGACGGCTGCGAAGGGGCCGGACTTCTGGTCCGTGATCCACCAGAGCGCGCTCATGCATGTGATGGGCAGCCGAGAGGTCATGACGGCGCAACTCGAACGTATTCTGAAGATGTCGAAGCTGACGAACGTCACGGTGCAAGTACTGCCGTACGACGCCGGGCCGTACCCCACAACCGGGCCGTTCACCGTGCTCGGCTTCCCCGAGCAGGAGGACCCTGATGTGGTGTACAGGGAGGGTCTCACCGACTCGATCTATCTGGAACTCCCAGCAGATGTCAGCGTCTACACCCGAGCTTTCGACCATCTCAGGGCCCTCGCTCTGAGCCCGCAGAGATCAGCTGCGCTGATCCGTTCCGCCATGGAGGAACACTCACGATGAATCTGCCTCCCACAGTCCCGCAGTGGCGCAAGAGCAGCTACAGCAACGGCGCAGGCGGCGAGTGCGTCGAGGTCGCGGACCTGCATGCAACGGTTGGTGTACGGGACTCCAAGCGGCCCCATGGGCCCCGCATAGCCGTACGTCACAGCGCGTGGGCAGGCTTCGTCGCATTCCTGCGCACCCACTAGGTCGAGGTCCGATCGAGCGTGGCGACCGCGGTCAGCGAACGTCGAGACTCCGGCGCGTCTGAGCGATCGCGTATTGCGCCTCTGCCCCGAGCGCCGCGGATTCGCTCATGGTCTGCGACACCCGCAGGTACGTGGCGACGGTGTCCGCGTCGTCGAGCCACAGCTCGGCGTGCCAGCCTCAGTGATCACGAGGCTGCCGTCGAGGCTCACGCGGATCCGGCAGTGGATCGACGAGGTTGCCGTCCTGCCCGAGAGGGCCGTCGACGATCGCGAGAAGGTCGAGTACGACCTGGGTAGCCCGAGGGTGTGGATCGACACGTAGTTCAGGATCGTCTCCCGGCTGACCAGGGGGATCCGGGCCATCCGGGCGAGGCCGAACTCGCGGGCGAGGAGGCCGGCGCCGCGTCTTCTAGGGCTCGTGCCAGCCGCTGCGATGTGACGAAGTGCACCGGCGCCTGCATGTTGCCGTCCTCGACCGGCCGGGCCGCCATCGGCTCCACCGACTTGCGCCGCCGCACAACAGCAGCCCGCGCAGCCGAAGGACGTTCCGTCGCGCCGAGTTGACGGACAACCGCTGTCTACGGTTTCCTGCACCCCCCCGAAGACCGATGACCAGTTTTGACGGCGCCTGTTGCCAGTGCGCACCGTAGGGGCGATTTCAGGCCACAACACAATGCCCCTTACGCTGCGACATGTCGGTCAGCAACGGTCGGCCGGAAACAACGAAGGGCGACACCATGACCTCAGAAGCCAACACACAGGGCACCATCGATGCCACAACTGCCTTGCTGCAGGCGGAACTCCCGCGCCTGGAAGAGCACCAGCAGGCACTGGAGAAGGAACTCGCGACTGTCACCGAACGCCTGGAGTCGGTGCGCAGCGCTCTGACTGCTTTGCAGGCGCTGTCCACCGCTCCCCCGGCACCGGCAACTGCGGTGGTCGACAGTGAGCCCAGCGCTGCCCCTGCTCCGTCGGCAAGCGCTGACACCGTGACGGAGGCGGAGAACGTCGCCGCTCCCAAGATTCCGCGGCAGGCGCAGGGAAGCACCGACTCTGCCGTCGAGGAAGCCTCGCAGGAGAAGGCGGCAGCAGCCCCTGCACGTCGCACGGCCCGGAAGGCACCCGTTGCCAAGGGCCGCAAGCAGGCGCCCGCCAAGCAGAAGGGCGAGCCGGCCAAGAAGGCCGTTGCTGCCAAGGCCGCCAAGCCCGCGAAGACCGTCAAGCCTTCGAAGGCCAGGGCGCCGAAGAAGGCTGCGCCCGCCGCACCGGCAGTCGACGACAGCGGCAGCCTCACCGAGATGGCCATGAAGGTCCTGGCCGCCTTCGGTGACACTCCCGTCCGTGCGCGTGACGTCACGGAGGCCCTGGGACGCGAGCTCACCCCCGGCAGCATCAACACCGTACGCAGCACACTCGACCGGCTTGTCGGCACCTCCCGCGCCCACCGTGCCGGCCGCGGCCTCTACCAGGCCCCCGGCAACTGACGCCTCCCTCCGGGAGAAGCCGCGCGCTCGCCCTCGTTACGGCCCGGAAGCCGTAACGAGGGCGAGGGGTATTTCTCAGTGGGCGGTTCGTGTTTCACCAGACCGCGAACAAGTCGGCCCCAGAGAGCCTCATCAGCCGCGGGTGACCTGCGCGGCATGCCTTCTCGGCGGCGCATCCTGCATGCGAATCCCCTGGTGGAACAGGCCGCGGACACCGATGAACAGCGCCCACACCAAGAGGGGGAACGCCGCTGCCCGCTCCATGCCTCCCATACCGAGTCCGAGATAGCGGTGGGAGAGGAAGAGCCCGAAGGACGCGATCGCCGTTGCTCCCAGCAGACTGGTCACCCAGCGCAGCAGAGCCGGCTCATCGTCCGCCAGACCGACTCCCGCCAGCACCAGGCCGATGTTGCCCATGGCCATGATGAGCAGCGCACCCAGGACATGCTGATTCTCGTGGACGTCCGCAGGCGCCAGCCCGGCCAACACGAATCCCACGCCGGCGCAGGCCAACAAGCACCGGGCCACGATCGCGGTCGCACCTCTGCGCCAGAGAGCCCCGGCGAGGACGACACCGACGACGAGGAGCGCTCCCAGAACGACGAACGAAGCGTTCATCAGGCCGTGTTCGGGCGAGCAGATATAGCGTGGTTCAGGCTCCGACTGCATGGCGCAGTGAGCATTGCCCAAGTCACTGATGTTGTTGTGTGCCCAGCTGTACGGTCTCGACCAGGCGGCCTCGACGACCTTGTGCGTCCCGAAGAACTGCATGACGCCTGCAATCCACGCAAGACAGCCGATCCGGTGTCTCAATGCCCTTCCTCTTCCCTTCGATATCCACACGGCGTGCGGCCCGATGGATGGTCGTGTGCCGACGCCGGTACCGGAGAGCGAACACGACCTGGCCGCTGGTCGGTCGGGTCACCGTGGAGGCGATCCGCATGAGCGACGACTTGCCGGCTCCGTTCGGGCCGAGCAGGCCGAGCATTCCGGTCTCCAGCCGCATGGTCATTCCGTCCACGGCTCGCTTGCCGCCCCGGTACACCTTGGTGATGTCGACCAGTTCCAGCATGATGTGCCCCTACGCCCCGAGGTCCCGGACGCCGGTCAGCGCTGCCGAGGCGGCCGCCTGGCTTCCTGTCAGCTTCGTGGCACGGCCATTGCGCAGGACCTTCACCGACTTCGGCACCTCGACTCGGAAGCGCACATCACAGTTGGCGAACCGCCCGCAGCCGGCCTGCAGGTCGAGCGTGTCGTCCGTGAGCTTCCAGCTGGAGTGCGGCTTCGCCCCGGGCTGGACATCGAACCACCGGGTGACTTCGACGTCCTCACGGTCGCTCGCGACGAGGTCCGTGGGAAGGTCATGGGACCGGACGTCGAGCGTCTTCCCGTCGAACGAGAAGGTCTTCTTCTCGGGTGTCGCATCGTCGGCCTCAGCGCAGCCCGTGAGAACGACCACCGAGGTCAAGGCAACAGCGGCCAGGACGCTCCTTGAGAAACTGCGAGAGAACACACACGCCTCCGGGTAGCTCAGTAGACCGCTTCAAGCATGGTTTTTCTGAGCCCGGCAGACATCTGCCGTTCGGCAGATATCCGGCGACCGGTCAGTGGTCGGTGAGGGTCCCGGCAGGCGAAGGCACTGACAGCGTCCCCGTGACCCGCCAGCCGTCGGCGGAAGGCCCGGCCGTAAGCGCCCCACCGAGGAACCTGAACCTTTCGTCCAGGCCGACCAGCCCCGTACCGCCACCCTTGCGGTCCGGGAGCAGCGGCTTGTCGCCACTCCCGTCGTTCGTGACAGAGACCTGCAGCACGGCCCCGCTCATCTGCTCGACGGTCACCGTGACCAGGCGGGCCGAGGCCGCATGGCGCCGGACGTTGGTCAAGGACTCCAGCACCAGGGCGTACGCAGTCTCGTCGATCTCCCGAGGCAGTGCCCCGATCAGCTCTTCGTCAAGGTTCAGCTCGGCAGTGACAGAACCGGACTCAGCGAACCTGCGGACCAGGTCGGGAAGGTCCGCCAAGCCGTACACGCGGGTCGACGGCTGAGCCGGTTCCTGACCATGCGCGTCCTCACGCACATCCTCCGCCTCGCGCAGGCTCTGCAGAGTGCGGTCCATGGAGTCGAGCGCGCGGAGGCCTGCCTCCTCCACCCGGGCCAGCATTGCCTGGTGCTCTTCCGGGTCATAGGCCGACTCCTGGGCAGCCTGCACCTCCAACACCATGCCCGTTATCTCGTGGGCGACGAAGTCGTGCAGGACTCTGGCCATGTGGAGTCGTTGCTCCCGGCGGGCCTGCAACACCGCCTGTTGCCGACGGCTGTCCGTGGACCGCAGATAGCTGCCGACGCCGACAGCGCAAGCCACCGGTACCAGCGTGACGAGCACCATGATCACCGAACCTGCGGTCCCGGACTCCGGGTTGCGCAGGGTGAAACGCAGAGGCAGGGCGAGCGTGGTGAGGGTGGCCGCCAGCCCCGCGGGAAGTAGATAGCGAGTCTGCGACCGCCGGATGAGACGCCCGGTGAGGATCAGCAGCCCGCCGAATTCGAAGGGCATCCACAAGAGGGTCAGGCCCTGCTTGCCGATGTACGCGATGTCCACGAGGAGGGAGACCGCCACGACAACCAGCGCGGCCGTGTTCTCAGTGATCCTTCTCCACGGCCATCGGAGCAGCGGCACCGATACGGCAAGCAAGGCCGATGCGGCAAGGAGCAGCGCGATGGCCGGGCCGAGCAAGGCCGGCAATCCCAGGCAGACGACCGCCGCCCCGATGCCCAGGCTCCGCCAAAGTCCCCGTGCCGCGCTGCTCGTTGTCATGGCCGTCAGCCTACGCAGAGGCCTGGGCCGCGGCGGTCGTCGGCGTTTGACGCCGGGCTGGAACACCTCGCAGGCCACTTCGGCGGCCCGCAGGTCCACTGCACCCGCGAACAGAACCCGTTGAGTTTCGGATCAATGGGCGATGTGTCTTCGTCGGCCATGATGCGTCTTCCGGATGTGACGACGCAGGGCCGTCATTTCGTTGCGTATCCCATCTCCCATGCCAGCACCGCGATTCCGACCCGGTTCCGCACGCCGAGTTTCCGCTGAATGCTGGCGACATGCGTCTTCACCGTGCCCGGAGAAACGAACATCTCGGTCGCGATGTCGGCGTTGGTCAGCCCTTCGGCGACCTTCCCGGCGATTTCGATCTCCCTCTTGGTGAGGGGACTGACGGGGGCCTCTCGCCCGGCTGCCGTGCCCGGTCCGCGACCGGGGCCGGTGACGTGCCTGAGCAGCCGTACCGTGATGGAAGGGCTGATCAGACTGTCACCGGCAACCGCTGCTCGCACGGCCTCCACGAGTAGCGCCGGTCCAGAGCGCTTGAGCAGGAAACCCGAAGCCCCGTAACGCAGTGCCGGATACACATACTCGTCCAGATCGAAGGTCGTCACGATGACCACCCTGCCCCGGAACTCGGTTGCCGGGGCGAGCAGGTTGCGTGTGACTTCAAGCCCGTCCATGCGCGGCATACGGACGTCCAGGAGAGCGACGTCAGGTCTCAGCCGCTTGGCCGTCTCCAGGGCATCCGCGCCGTCGGCGGCCTCGCCGACCACCTCGATGTCCGTCTGACTCTCGAGAATGCGCCGCATACCCCGGCGAACCATCTCCTGATCATCAGCGATGAGCACACGAATCGTCACGGCGCCATTCTTACAGGCGAAGTGCTGTGAGAATCCGCCGATATGAAGGGCTCACGAACCGTCCGCTCAGCGTGGTCGGGACGTGGCGACCAGGCGTCCCGCATGGTCCATCACGGAGATGGACCGGATGTCGGGAAGGTGCAGGGCACTCGCCCCCGTCACGGCGGCGCGGCCGTTGGGAGTGATCGCCCAGGTGGCTGCCTGCTCCTTGCGGCCGTCCGCCGACGAGACCTGGAGGATGAAGGGTCCTGGTGCTCCTGCGGGCAGGTCGGCCAGAGTCACGCTCACCGCAGTGCCCCATGGCTTGGCCGTGAGCGTGGCACGGCCGGACACGGAGTACCCGGCCGCCGAGGTGAAGGCCGTAGCCGGGCCGGTCGAGTGGCGGAACGGCAGCATCGACCCCAGTCCGAGCCCGGCAACCACGATCAGAGCCGCAGCCAACGCCAGCCACTGCCGACGAGCCCGGCGCCTGCGTGCGGCATCGGCGGCGCGGACCTGCTCCAGCAGACGGCCGAGCCCGGCCGACGAAGCCGGTGGCGCCGCATCGGTGCCGGCCTCGCGCGTGACCTGGGGACGGGGCGCGGACATACCCGGGGTGCGGCGGTAAGCCCCTGCTTGTGCAGGCCGACCGGGCCCGAAAGCGGATACGGCGGCAACGATCACGATCTTCATCCGAGGCCTCTGGACCGCAGCGACCGGACAGGTTCTCGGGCGTCTCGGCCCCGGCCGGGCACGTGGCGTATGGGAACGTCACCTGCCGTGGGCCGGGCGAGTTCAGCGGACGGCCGCTGAGCGGCGAAGGTGGTCCACCAGGGCGAGGAAGAGGAGGAAGTTGGGGATGTCCTTCACCTGCTTGCTCGACCAGGAGAGCCACTTGCCGGACTTCCGCAGCGCCAGTACGCCGTTGTCGACGCGCACGTCCTCGATCTCCGACCAGGTCGCGGCACCGCGCTTGGCCGTCGCGACGCCGCCACGGTTGAGGGAGATGTCGCCGAAGGTGAACTGCTGCCCCTGCTCCAGCATCCGGAGCATGCCCGGCAGCTGTGCTCCGGCGATCTCCTGCTGGATGAACGGCCCCCACCGCTCAGGCTCGGCGTAGAAGTTGGTGACCTTCCGGACCGTGCCGTCCCCCTTATGCAGGGTGTACCGGTATCCCGTGCCGACGTAGACGCCGTTGACGTACGACTCGGTGACCTCCTGCAGCACCATCATCGAGTCCCAGCGGAACGCGACCGGTTGCCCCTTACGGTCGGTCTCGATCAGCCCGTGCTCGAAGAAGTACAGCCGCCGAGCGGCGGCCTTGCGGGAGAAGTTGGGGGTCTGCATCGTCATCCAGACGAACCAGATCCCGGGCAGCACGAAGCAGAACAGCCCGACGACGATCAAGAAGAAAAGGTTGCAGATCATCAGCGCGCTCTGCCGTTTCGGCAGGACCGTGCCGCGGTGCTCGCCGAGGCCCTCGGCCGTGGCGAGGCCCGCTATGTCATCGGGGATGAGGTCGTTCATGGTGTCGCTTCGCTCTCGGGACGGGGCGGGTATCGACGCTGTCGCCGCCGGGGCTCGCGCAGCGTAACGGATGGGGTCAGTTGCCGAGTTTGTCGGTATCGACGACGTCGCCAGGGCCTTGATGTCCACCGGCTGTTCGAAGTCGGTGAACATCAGCGTGCCGGGCTCCGTCGCAGCCCAGTCGGGTGTCACCCGGATGGCCTGACCGTCCGCTGGCGGTGCGGGGGGCGGACCCTCACTTCGACGAAGAGGGCCCCGAGACGTTGGTCCGAGGCCCTCTTCGTCGAAACGGGTGTCGAGACTTGAGCTCGCGCTCTCAGCTCGACGACTTGAGTCACCCGCCGAGGGGTCTTACTTCTTCACGGGGTCCAGGCAGAGAACGAACTTGTCGTCGTCCCACTCCTGCGCAAGCGCGGCCTCACCGACAGTGCACGAGTTGACGTCGAAGGTGTTCTCGACGACCTTGAGGACCTTGTAGTTGGCGTCCTTGTTGTCGCAGCCCTTGGTCTCCACGTCGGGGTTGTTCTCAGAGCCGGTGACCTTGACGCAGTCCCCGGCCGCGGCGCGTACCGGGGAGTCGAAGACGTAGCCGATACCGAGCTTCACCACCACCGCGACGACGATCAGGACGACAACACTGAGAACCTTCTTCAGCTTGCCCTCCTTGGCGGGTGCAGCAGCCGTCGACGCGGCCCCGGGTATGGGCGACCCCGGGACCTGAGGGAACTGCGGGTCTTGCGGGGCGGCGGGGGGCGTCGGAGCGCTCATCTGCGGACTTCCTGGAGCTTGCAGGGGTATCGAACGCGCGCACGCTACACGAAATGTAAGAACCAGGTAAACGTGGGGGTGTGAGACAGCCTTCGCAGGCAGATCGGACGCGCCCAGATGTGGGCGTCCGTAGCGGAGGGGATCAGTGGCAGGCCGGCTCCTGGTGGGTCGGGTCCTGGCATCGCCTTCCCCCGTCGACGCAGCACCGTGCCATTCGCGTGCCGGATCGTGCGGGGAACCAGGACCGGCAGCAGGTGCGGCCAGGGTTCCAACGTCACTCCGCCGCAGGTCATTGCAGCGGCTGTCGCGGAGGTTCGAGACTTCGGAGAGCTGAACAGCACCGCACGCACCGCGCGGCAGACCGACACGGCCAACTTCTGGTTCGACTCCTCGCCGGCCCTGTGGACCAAACCGATTCGCGTCGCGCTCGCCGCCACCTCCCGCCGGCCGCTGCTCAAGCAGGCCGAACTCGTCGCCCTGGCCAACGCCACGCTGGTGGACACCCAGATCGCCACCTCCGACAGCAAGTACACCTAACCGCTGTGGCGCCCCGTCACCGCGATCCGAACCGGCGTCGGCGAGATACCTGCCGACCCGTCATGGACCCCACTGCACACCACCCCGGCGCACCCGGACTACCCCAGCGGCCACAACACCTACGCGGGCGCGGCGGAAACCGTGCTCACCGCCCTCGTAGGACCGCGCACGGCCCCGTTCACCCTGACCAGCGTCACCGCACCGGGCGTCGTCCGCACCTACACCGCATGGCACCAGCTCACGCTGGAGAACATGGACGCACGGGTCTGGCTGGGCATCCACACCCGACTCGCGGACGAGGCCGGGGTCAAACTGGGTACCGATGTCGCCAAGTACGGCCTGAACCACGCCCAGTCGCTGTTCCAGGAGCACTGAACCGGTTCGCGTCGGCGTGGCCAGCACTGCGGGTCTCGACCGCGCCGGACTCGACCCATTGCCCGGGCTCCAGTTCCCTGTCCATGGCCGTCACCATGGCTGCAGCGCGGTCGCGCTGGTCCAGCAGCAAGCCGCGCAGCCGGTGCAGGTGCGCGACCGCGTCGGTGGTCGGGTCGTCGACGAGATCCGCGATTTCGCGCAATCCGAAGCCCAGCCGCCGGTAGGCGAGCACTTCCCGCAGTCGTTCCACGTCGCCCGCCGAGTAGGCCCGGTACCCGGCCGCGGTCCGCGCGGAGGGCTGCACGAGGCCGATCCCGTCATAGTGATGCAGCGTGCGGACGCTCACGCCGGCCGGCTCGGCCACACGTCCCACGGTCAGTTGCTCTTCCACTCCCCCGACAATGCGGCATGACGCCACGTGAGGGTCAAGCGGCCCCGAAGGGCTCGGCGGTGGAGGCCGTCATGCGGCGTCCACCGCCGAGCCCTGTCGTGTGCGCCGCTTCCCCGTCCCCACGGGGCGGCACCCTCAGGAGCCGCCTCCGCTCGGGACGGGCCCCCGCTTGTGGGGCGGCCTCCGGATGAATCCCGGGGTCGCGTTCCGGTCAAACGGTCGGGGCAGGCTGGGGCTCCAGCACCTTGATCGGGGATCGGTGCAGGCCTCTGCGGTCGTAGAAGCGGGTCATGCCGAAGCCGAACAGCAGCGCCACCACGAAGCCCACGCCGATCATGATCCAGCCACGGCCGAGCCCGGCCTCGGCCTGTGCCCCGAAGTAGAGGATGGACCTGACACCGTCGACCACCTGTCGGAAGGGCTCGAACTCGGCGAGGAAACGGTAGAAGTCCGGAAGGGCCTCCAAGGGGATCGTGGCGCCCGCCGACGGAATGGCAAAGCCGACCAGCACCAGCATGGACACCAGCTGGCCGGGCATCCCGAAGACCGCGAGCAGAGCCAGCGCGGTGATGCCCATCGCAGTGGTGGCGCAGGCCCCGTAGATCCACAGGAGCGCCAGGTGCGAGGCGTCGATGCCGACGATCCCCACGGCCGCCACCAGTGCCAGGGCGGAAGTCACCAGCGACAGGCCGGCCATGAGCACGCAGCCGATGGCGAAGTGACGCGTACGGCTGATGCGCTCCGCGGGCTTCACACGGCGGAAGGGGCCGTAGTCGCTGGCCGCGTACCCCAGCATGGCGTCCAGCTGGGTGTGGATCACATTGGCGCCCAGCATGCCGCCGAGGACGAGCACCAGGGTGTAGAAGAACGCGCTCAGCCCGAGTCCGCTGTGGGTGCCGATCTCATGGCCCTCCTGGACCGTCACCGTGATCGGGTCGGCGATCAGCAGCTGCTCGGCCGTGCTCGGCTGCTCGGCCTTCACCGCATGGCCCGCCTTCGGCTTCGCGTGCCCGCTCACCTCGGCCTTCGCCGCACGGGCTGCCTGCAGCTTCGCCTGCCGGCTCAGCTGCTTGCCCAGCTCGGTGGAGGTGGTGTGAGCCACCTGCCGGTTGATCTCGGAGGCCATGGAGGAGCCGAAGCTTCCCGAGGCGGGGTTGGTCAGCACCTGCAGGGTGGGGCGCTTCGGGTCCTGCTGCTGGGGGACGGCCAGCGCGGCCACGGATGCCGAGAAGTTCTCGGGGATCACCAGGGCGCCGTACGCCTTGTCCTTCCCCAGCATGTCCTCGGCCTCGCTCCGGCTGACCTGCTTCCAGGCGACCTTGCCCTTCAGGTCCGGGGATTGGGCGATCTTCGAGGTGATCTGATCACCCAGGTTGATCTGCTTCCCGCCCATGTTCATGCCCTTGTCGGCGTTCACCAGCGCGATCGGCAGATCGTGCATGGAGCCGGTCGGGTTGTTGTTCGCACCCAAGTACAGGAGCGAGAGCACGAAGGACAGCAGGCCGAGGATCAGCGCGGACGGGATCCACAGGCTCCGCCGGCGCAGCACCTTTCGTCCGGGCGCTCGATGAGGATGCATCGGCTCAGACATGGCGCCTCCCTTCGAAAAGGGGCGCCATAGAGGCACTTTCATGACAAATGACTCTTGTATGACATGAGACCGGCAAGTCTGCTCCAGATGCGATGTCGCGCCGCGGTGCGCGTAAGACGTGCGACAGAAGACGGTCCAGCCCTCGGGCCGGCGGGCCCACGCTGGAAACCTTCACTATCCAATGACTAGATACTCACACTATCCAGCATCGGCTGTCGAACTGAGAGGCAGCGATACTGGTCACAGCACGGAAATCGAGGGAGCGCATGAGGATCTCGGAACTGAGCCGACAGTCGGGGGTGCCGGTCGCGAGCATCAAGTACTACCTGCGGGAGGGGCTGATGCCCGCGGGCCGCGCGATGGGGGCCACCCTGGCGGAATACGGCGAGGAGCATGTTCAGCGCCTGCGGCTGATCCGGGCGCTGACAACGCTGGGCGGGTTGTCCATCGCCGCTGCCCGTGAGGTGCTCGCCGAGATCGACCAGCCGCATGATGATCCGCGCGGCATGCTCGGCGTCATCCACTACGCCCTGCGCACCCCGGCCGATGCCACCGGAGCGACCGGCGCCGAGGAGCTGACGGAGCGCGTCGACAGCCTCGTGGAGGCCATGGACTGGGACGTATCGGAGGCCTCGCCCCACCGCCTCGCGCTGGCAGCGAGCCTGCGCGAGCTCAGCCGCCTCGGAGTGGACTTCGGCGTGGACGACCTTCTCCCGTACGCCAGGCTGGCCGCCGCCGTGGCGCGGCTGGACCTCGACCAGCTCGACGGCATCGAGGACCGGATGGCGCTCGCCGAACGGGCCGCGATTCTCACCCTGCTCCTCGAACCGGTCCTCGCCCTGCTTCGGCGGCTCGCCCAGGAGGGCGAGTCACGTCGCCGCACAGCGGAGGCCGCCGCACCGCACACCGCATAGCCCGGAGCCCGAGCCCTCCCGGCGCGGACCTGGCCTCGCCTCGGCGCCCCGGTGGGACACCTACGTCTCCGACCTGGTGCGCGATTGACGATTTTGCTCAGAGCCCGCTGGCGGCCAGCCACTGGCTCGCGGTCCGGGGGTCAGGCCGAGGAGCGTCTGAGCGGAGCGTTCGGCGGCTTCGCAGTCGCGCCCGCCTGCCACCGCGCAGCCCGGAGCCTGAGCCCGGCGCGGGCCTGACCTCGGGGTGACCGATCTGCGGCCGACGCCCCGAACGTGACATATAGGTCATATGTGACAACATGGCCTATGTGGCAATGGACGAGAACTGCTTTGCTGAACCCTCGACTGGGAGGGCTCAGACAGGCGAGAGGAGTGCATCGTGATCGCCAAGCTGCTCGGCAAGCTGTCCTTCACCCGCCACTACGGTGCGTACGGGGAACACGACTGGGGTGCGTACTAGCCGCGACGACGGGGTCTGACCACACTGCCGGCGGGAGCCCCCGGGCGCCCGCCGGCTCCCGGCCACGCTGCCGACATATCGGCCTGGACAGGTACGAGAGTCAGGGGCGATCTCATGGGCCGAACGAATAAGCCGCCGCGGTTGCCCGAAGGCAGCTTCGCGGCCTGGAGCCGCGACCGGCTGGCACTGGCGCGCCATGGCGCTGACGAGTGCGGGGACGTCTGGCAGCTGGAACCGGGTGTCTACGTAGCGGCTGCGGCCGGGCCGTGCGAAGAAGTCCTGCACCGCGCGCAGGACTTCCCCAAGCCACCCTCGCCTCTCTTCCCGCCGTTGAAGCGGTCGAGCGGAGCACCGACGTCTGAGGAGCGTGCGCACGCTCACGCCGCCCGCATGCGCCGACTACGCCCGCAGGCGGTTGCAGCCCGGATCGGTGAGATAGCGCCCGGGACCGCTCGATTTGTTGACCAGTGGCCCACGGGCCAGGACGTCGAGATTCTGCCCCCGGTCCGGCACGCCCTGGAAGAGATCGGCGTGCGCTACCTCTTCTCCGAAGACGCTCCCACCCTGCTGCCCTTTGCCTCACAGCTCTTCATGGCCCGGGAGGTGCTCGTACGCCCCTCTCGCTGGGTATGGCCGCGCTGGGTCCCCACACCGGCACGGCGGTTCCGCACACGGCAGCAAGTCGCCTTCACCAACGCTTTGCGGCCCATCATCCGCCGGCGCCGTTCATCGGGCCGGCTCGGCGACGACGTGCTCGGAGAGATGCTCCAGACCTCCCCCCGCTACGGCCTCCTCCCGGAAGAGGCCATCCTCGACACTCTCCCCGGAATCACCGTCGCCACCTTCGAGACACCTTCCCGGGCAGCCGGATGGGTCCTGCTCTACCTGGCCCGGTACCCCCAGGCAGCGGACCGCGTCGCGGCCGAAGCCGCTTTGCTGCCCGCGGACCCGGCCGCGACGACCAGCACCCACCTCGACAGCCTGCAATACACCCAGGCACTGGTACGCGAGGTGCTCCGGCTGCGCCCCCCGAGCTGGCTGCTGACCCGGCGCGCCCCGCGACAGACTCAGCTCGCGGACTACACCATCGACGCCGGGTCCACCGTTCTCGTCTGCCCCTACACCGCCCACCGCGACGCACGGGAACACCCCGAGCCGGACCAGTTCCAGCCCGATCGCTGGCTCGATGATTCCGGCTCGCCGGCGAAACCCGGGGTCTTCCTCGCCTTCGGTACCGGGCCGCATGGCTGCGAGGGAGCTGCTCTGGCCATGGCGATGCTGACGCTCCTGACTGCGCAGACCGCCCGCTGCTACCACGTGAGCGAGCCGCCCGGACCGGAACCCAGCTACCAGGTCACCACCTACGAAGGTCTCGCAACTGCCGGCTTGCACCTGCGTGCCACCTTGCGCAGCTGAGGGCAGTCCCTTTCGGTGACAGGCCGCCTGCCGGGGTCTTGAGACCTACGGCACCACGACAGTCAGTGATGTGCCAGTCAGCTCGAACCCGAGCTTCTCGTAAACGCGGCGGGCTGGATTCGCATCGCTCACGACGAGCGAGACCTCGGCCAGCCCGTCGGCCGCAGCAACGCTGAGCACCTGGCGGAGCAGATCGGCGCCAAGGCCTGCGTAGCGGGCTTCGGGGCGGCGGAACACGTCCGCGATCCAAGGCAGGCCGTCGCGGTCGGTGAGGATCGCCCCAGCAACCACGCGGTCCGTCTCGTCCACCACCAAGGCGCTGCACGGAAGGACCGGCCCGAGGACGGAGCCCGCCAGCATAGGCGTCAGCCGCTCGCTGAGAGCTTCCTCGTCGCTGCCGTGGTGGTGGTCGGGATGGTCGGCAGGAAATGCGGCTCGCCATGCCGGGAACACCTCATCGGCATCGCGGTCGCAAGGAACAGCCCGAAGTCCGTCGCCCAGGGCGCGCGATGACCAGTCGGCCGGTGGCGGACACGCGACCAAGTCAATCCGCATCTCGTGGGCGTGCCGCATCACCCGGGCACCACGGCGCACCAACTGCTCACCGAGCTCCACAGATCCCGAGACCGCCCATCCGGACATGTCGGAGACGATGGTTTCCACGGGGTCCGGGCCGACCACTTCGGCCAGGTCCGCCCATGGGTGCCCCTCGCGAACCCCCTGCAGATAGGTCAGGACCGGCACGCCTTGCCCATTGGTCAGGGTCTGGCGCTGCTCGTCGTTCTCAGTCACTCTTCACCTTTGTAGATCACGTGTACCTCGACGTGGGCATTCTGCAGTTCCGCATCCGGTGCCACAACAGAAATTCCGCAGCCGCAGCCCACATCGCGCGTACTCGATGCCGCGGCGCCGGTCAGGCGAACCAGACCGAGCTGTGCCGATGGTTCACCGGTGGCACGTCGACCATGTCCGTTGTGTCGAGCGCGAGTTCGCCGGTGGAGGTGTTCACCAGGCGTCGGATGATTCCCACCTGCGTGCGGAGGCGTTGTCGGGCCCGGCGCTCCTCCAGGGCGGACCATCGCGAGACCCCGCGGTCGCGGTTGTGGCGAGGGAAGCAGTAGACATCCACCCGTCGCCGGACAGCGTCGGCCCTGGGCCGGTGGGACTCGTGCGCCGCCGCGGCCGAACAGCGGGCGTTGTAGCGGAGATCCCGGAGTACCAATGAGTGCCACGGGGCACCCGGCAGGTCACTGCGGGACTTCTTCGTCTGCGAAGGCGGAAGGTGATGGGCGGTGCGTGCCATGGGGCTCCGTCGGTAGCCGGCCGCCAGGGATTTCCTGGCGGGCTACCTGAAGCCCATGGGGCCTGTTGAACGGGTGTTGTTCACGCGGCCCACCCTAAGGGCTGTCCTGCCGGTCTTCGTGGGCCCGGAACGCCTGGCACGGATCCACGAAGACCGACAGGACAGGACCTGGACGAGGGGCGGCGAGCAGAGACACTGCCGCGCACTCTAGACATCCGATCTGTCGTCCGATGAAATGACCTCGCCCTCGGCATACGTCGACGCATTCCCCCCACTCCTCCATTAAAGAACCGATCAATGGGCCAGGAGATCTCTCGTGACCAATGAACCCCATCCGCAGAGACGAAGCATCCTCAAGTTCGGCGGCGCCCTCGCCCTCACGCCGCTGATCACGCAGCTGGCCGGGGGATTCCCTGTGGGACAGGCCGTTGCCGCCGGGGTCGCCGCGCCGGCGTCCGTCCAGTGGCCGACCCTGTCGCGCAAGGCGCTGAAGTATGCGATCCCCGCCGTGGACTGGCAGTCGCAGGCCCTGCCGATCGGCAACGGCCGGCTCGGCGCCATGCTCTTCGCCAACCCCAGCGAGGAGCGTATCCAGTTCAACGAGCAGAGTCTCTGGGGTGGCGTCAACAACTACGACAACGCCCTCGCGGGCCAGCCGGACGGCGCTTTCGACACCAGCATGACCGGCTTCGGCTCCTACCGGAACTTCGGAAATGTCGCCGTCACCTTCGGTCGCCTCACGAAGGTCACGGACCCGGGGGGACCGTACCGGACCTCCTCGACAGAGGGCGTCGACAAGACGTACGACGGTAACTCGAGCACCAAGTGGTGCATCGAAGCGCCCGGCTCGAAGGTGCAGTGGCAGGTCGAGCTCCCTGAGCCTGTCGAAGTCGCGTCCTACCGTCTGACGAGTGCCAACGACGTGCCGCAACGCGACCCGCAGGAGTGGACGTTCTCCGGTTCCGCCGACGGCACCACCTGGACCAGGCTGGACAGCCGCACTCTGGCGACGCCCTTCGAGAGCCGTTTCCAGACGAAGGAATTCACCTGTGCCGACACCGCGGCCTACCGCTTCTACCGGTTCGACTTCGCCCCCAAGGCAGGGGTCAGCCACTTCCAGGTGAGCGAGATCGGACTGTCCGGCGTCGACCTCGGCGGGGGCAGCTCGATGTACCTGTCGTCGCCCAGCGGGCACTCCGAGGGATCCGGTTCCGGGACCGGCTCCCGGGCCACGGGCATCTCGAATTCGGTGGACCGCGATCCGGCCACGGCCTGGCGGGTCGACGCCGTCGCACCGGCGGTCGTCTGGCAGGCCGATCTGTCCACCACGACCGCCGTCACCTCGTACTCGCTGACGGCGGCCCCGGACCGTCCGCAGGACGACCCCCGACGATGGGCACTTGAGGCGTCGCAGGACGGGCAGGCCTGGGTGACCCTCGACACGCAGAACCCCGGCGCGCCTTTTGCCGGCCGCGGCGAGACCCGGACCTTCCGGATCACCAACAGCACGGCCTACCGCACCTACCGGCTCACGTTCACCCCCGGTGAGTCGTCCACCGGCTTCCAGATCGGGGAAGTCGTGCTGGAAGGCAAGGGGTTCGACACGCGCATGCAGTCCACGTTCGTCGACTACCAGCGCGCCCTGGACTTCTTCGACGGTGTCCATGTCACCCGTTTCGGCGAGCCGGGGCGGCGCGTCCTGCGGGAGGCCTTCGCCAGCCGGTCCGCGGACATCATGGTCTTCCGGTACACGTCGGACAGCGACCGGGGACTCTCCGGAGTGATCTCGCTGACGTCCGGACAGGATCAGGCCCCGACGACCGTCGACGCCGACGCCCGGCGGATCGCCTTCAGCGGTGTCATGGGCAACGGCCTCAAGCACGCGTCCACCGTCCAGGTCGTACACACCGACGGCGACTTCAGCACCGACGGGTCGGTGCTCCGGTTCACCGGCTGCACGACCCTGACCCTGCTCCTCGACGCCCGCACCGACTACAAGCTCGACGCCGCCGCCGGGTGGCGCGGAGCCGATCCGGAGGCGGCCGTCGCCGCGGCGCTCGGCAAGGCTGCCGCCCGGTCCTACGGCGAGATGCGCGACGAGCACACCGCCGAGATACGCGCCCTCATGAACCGCGTCTCCGTCGCCTGGGGCACCTCCGACGACGCCGTCGTCGCCCTGCCTACCAGCGCCCGGCTGGCGCGTTACGCGGCGGGCGAGGAGGACCCGACCCTTGAGCAGACGATGTTCGACTTCAGCCGATACCTGCTGATCAGTTCCTCGCGCCCGAAGGGTCTGCCCGCCAACCTCCAGGGTCTCTGGAACGACAGCAACTCGCCGGCGTGGGCCTCCGACTACCACACCAACATCAATATCCAGATGAACTACTGGGGAGCCGAGACGACGAACCTGCCGGAGTGCCACGAGGCACTCGTCGGGTTCATCAAGCAGGTAGCGGTGCCCAGCCGCGTGGCGACCCGCAACGCCTTCGGCAAGGACACACGCGGCTGGACCGCCCGCACCAGCCAGAGCATCTTCGGCGGCAACTCATGGGAGTGGAACACCGTCGCGAGCGCCTGGTACGCACAACACCTGTACGAGCACTGGGCGTTCACCCAGGACCTGGTCTATCTCCGCAAAGTCGCCTACCCGATGATCAAGGAGATCTGCGAGTTCTGGGAGGACCGTCTCAAGGAGCGCGAGGACGGACTCCTCGTCTCGCCGGACGGCTGGTCCCCCGAACACGGGCCACGCGAAGACGGCGTCATGTACGACCAGCAGATCATCTGGGACCTGTTCCAGAACTACCTCGACTGCGAAGCGGCGCTCGAGGCGGATGCCGGCTACCGGGCCAAGGTCAAGGACATGCAGGCGCGCCTCGCGCCGAACAAGATCGGCAAGTGGGGTCAACTGCAGGAGTGGCAGGAGGACATCGACAGCCCCACCGACATCCACCGCCACACCTCGCACCTCTTCGCGGTCTACCCGGGCCGTCAGATCACCCCGAAGACGGCCGACTTCGCGGCCGCCGCCCTCGTCTCGCTCAAGGCACGGTGCGGCGAGAAGGAAGGCGTCCCGTTCACGGCCGGGACGGTGTCGGGCGACAGCCGCCGCTCGTGGACCTGGCCCTGGCGGGCAGCCCTCTTCGCCCGCCTCGGTGACGGGCACCGCGCCCAGATCATGCTGCGCGGACTGCTGACCTACAACACGCTGCCCAACCTGTTCTGCAACCACCCGCCCTTCCAGATGGACGGCAACTTCGGCATCTCGGGCGCCGTGGCGGAGATGCTCCTGCAGAGCCACGACGGCGTCATCCACCTGCTGCCCGCCCTGCCGGACGAGTGGAAGGCCAAGGGTTCCTTCACCGGACTCCGCGCCCGCGGCGGCTACGAGGTCAGCTGTGAGTGGCGCGACGGGAAGGTCACGTCCTACAGGATCGTGGCCGACCGGGCGCGGAACCAGGGGAACGTCACCGCGCGGGTGAACGGCGTCGACACGAAGGTGAAGCCGATCAAGCCCTGACGTCGGCCGTCCGCCGGCCGAAGCAGCGCGGCACGGGTCGTCGGCACAGCCGGTCTCATCACCGGCTGTGCCGACCGGTATCCGGGACTTCGAGTTCACGAAACCTCACCCGCCGGCGGACGCCGCCCGAAGCCGCCCTCAGCTGCGTTCGAAGCAGTGCGACTGCCCGATGACCGAGAAGCCGCGGCGCTCGTACCAATGGCGTGGCCAGTCGTCCGCGTCTGCGAGCAGGAACCGCGTACCGCAGCCCGCGTCGGTGGCCATGCGCAGGGCCGTGGTCAGGACCGCGTCGGCATGGCCGCGGCCGAGGTGGGTCTCGGAGGTCATCAGGTCCTCGATCTGGGCGATGCCGGCTGCCGGGTCCAGATAGAGATCCGCCCACGAGGCGATCTCGCCCTCCTCCGTGCGGGCCGCTATGAAGTGCACGGCGTCGGCGCCGCGGCGGCGGGTCTCGCGGCGGTCGACGAGGTGGCGTAGGACCGCGTCGTCGACGTCCGGGAGGAAGCCGCGCCAGCGCCGGGTGAGCGGCTCACGGATCGCGTCGAGGTCCACCTCCTCCGCGTGACCGTCGGCCGGCACGGGGCCCGTGTGTGCCATGACCAGCTCGATGGTGTGGGTGTATCCGGCGCGGATCAGCGGCTCCGCGCACGCCCTCCCCGTCTCGTCGTCGAGGACGAAGAGCAGTCGGAACGGCAGATGCCCCAGCGCCTCGTCCGCGATGCCGGGCAGCGCCTCAGGGTCGACAGGCCCGTCGATGACGACCTGGTTGTTCGCGTGCGAGTGCGCGAAGGCGTCGTCGAGGGCGGCGAATCCGCCCGGGAGGTCGATGGTCCTCGCGGCCTGACCGCGGGCGAAGGCCGAGAGGAACGCATTGATTCGTTGCAGTTCTGGGCGTGACATGGGGCGAGCCTAGGAAACGCGGACCGTGGCCGCCTTCGCTTTTCCGGCCTCACCTCGGGGGATCCAGGACCTCGTACGGGCTCACCGAGCGGGAGGTCCGACGACGTGATCCACACGGGTGTCGGCAAACCGATTCAGCAGCCCCCTTCTGAGTGACTGAACCCGTTCCGTCCGTCATAGGCATAGTCAGCAGAGCACGCTGGTGCGGTACGCGTTCCCCCGCACCGCTCAAGGAGTGCCCTTCATGCGCCTTCGTACCACCGTGGCTGCCGCCCTCGGCGCACTCGCGCTCGTCGTGACTCTGCCGACCTCGGCCGACGCGGCCTCCGGAGACTTCCTCTACCGGTTCACCGGGCTCGACGGCACCCCGCAGTACGCCGGCCTGACCGACCTGGCGAGCCGGGAGTGCATCACGCTGCCCGAGGTCGCCGACCCGGGCTCGTCGAACCCCGCCAGCTCTCCCCGGAACTACACCGACTCCACCGCCACCGTCTTCACCGGCCCCGACTGCGAGGGCGTCTTCTTCACCCTTCGGCCCTTCGGCGGTCACGCCTCCGAGCGGCTGAAGCTCCGTTCTGTCGTGTTCAGCTGATCCTGATCGTCCGATCACGTTCCCGGTTCCGGACGCCCCGGCTCAAGTCGCCTCGCGCTCGCGCCGGGGCGGGTCCGTCAGCGTGCCGGAGGATGAGGGAATGAGGCGGCGGCCGCTGCGAGTTGCAGCGAACATGCCTGCGTCCCGTGTGATCCTCCTGCTGTCCGGAAGCCTGCGCAGCGGCTCCTCCAACGAGACCGTGCTCCGCACCGCGCAGGCCGTGGCACCCCTGCAGGTGCGTACGGTGCGCCCCGAAGGCGGGCTCGCGGCGCTTCCGCATTTCAATCCCGACGACGACAACGAGGCCCTGCTGCCCGCCCCGGTGGCCGCGCTGCGTGCGGCGATCGACGAGGCCGATGCCGTACTGATCTGCACGCCGGAGTACGCGGGGACCCTGCCCGGCTCGTTCAAGAACCTGCTCGACTGGACGGTCGGCGGTACGGAGATCTGCGACAAGCCCACCGCCTGGGTGAACGCCGCCAACCCCGGGCGAGGGCGCGGGGCGGAGACCACGCTGCGGACCGTGCTCGGATACACCGGCGCCGACATCGTCGAGGCTGCCTGCGTACGGATTCCGGTCGACCCGACACGTGTCGGGGAGGACGGTGTCATGACCGATCCGGGGGCTCGCGAGCAGATCGGCAAAGTACTGGATCTGCTGGTCGAGCGGGCTGCGGGGCAATACGCGTAGTGCCGTGACCCGGCCGGGGGCCGCGGCGTGAAAACTCCATGTCAGTGGAGTTCCTCGACCGCTCGACCCCCGGCCGGACCGTGTACGACGACGTGTTGCAACGATCGCGCCGACCCGGATCTCACCGGGCGGCGGATGTGGCGATGCCGGTCAGAACCGCCAGGACGGGCTGTTCGCGATGTCCAGCAGCGCGTCGGCGTCCAGCGGTACCTGCTTCGTCGGTCGATCCGTCCACTGCTGAAGGGCCACGGTCCGGCCGTCCTTGCGCTCCACCCGTACGTACTGGGACTCACGGCCGTCTTCGGGGAACCGCAGTGTCACCGATTCCGCCCGTGCGCCGTCGGCGAGTTCGACCGTCTCGCAGTTCTCCCTCGGCATGACGTCCTGCGGCGCCGACGCACCGGGCCTGGGCGTGAGCTTCGGCAGCGCGATCTCCGCGCAGAACGGCACCTTCGGGGCCTTGTCCGTGTACTCCACGCTGCCGATGAACGTGACCTCTTCGCCGCCGTTGTCCCAGTCCACTTGGAAGGTCCGGCCCTTGAATTCACCGTCCTTGGTGGTCGTCCGGCCCTCGGGGAGCAGTGTGACGAGGGTGTCGGCAAGCCGCTTGCTGCTCCAGCGTGTCGTGTGCTCGATCCCCGGACCGAAGCTGTCGGGCCGCAGCGGGCGAGCCTCGTCGGTGCCGACACCGGCCGGCACCAGCGGGCCGACGAGCAGGTCGGCGGCGGACACGCTCGTGGCCGGACCGGCACCGGGTGCGACCAGGGCCAGTACGGCAACCGCCGCCGCGGAGGTGACGCCCGCGCCGGTGAGCGCGAGACGTCGCCGGGTCCTGGTGCGCCGTCCGGCCGTGACCACGGCGTCCACGGTGGTCCGCACCGGTGGCTCCTCGCCGATCCCGGCCTCCAGCAGATTCCTGACGTCCTGGTTGCTCATGACAGTGTGGCCTTCTCTTGGGTGTGGTGGGTGGACTGGGCGAGCGTCCCGAGTGCGTCGGGACTGTGGTCGTCGCCCAGGAGGGCCCGCAGACGGGCCAGTGCCCGCGCGGTGTGGCTCTTCACGGTTCCGACGGAGCAGCCCATGGCCGCGGCCGTCGCGGCGATGTCCAGGTCGGCCCAGTAGCGCAGGACCACCACGGCACGCTGACGCGCCGGCAGGCCGTCCAGTGCCGCGCGTACCTGGAGCTCTAGTGCCAGGTCCGCGGCGGGCTCGGCATGGTCGGGAAGGTCCCGGGCGGGGTGCTCCCGCCGCCAGCGCCGCCGTGAATGGTCGATGCAGGTCCGGGTCAGCACGCGGTGGGCGTACGCCTCCAGGTTCTGTATCCGTCGCCGTCGTCCCCACACGGAGTAGAGCTTGGTCAATGCCGTCTGCGTGATGTCCTCGGCGTGGTGCCAGTCCCCGCACATCAGGTATGCGGTGCGCCGCAGATGCGGCAACCGCTCCTCGGCGAAACCGCGGAAATCCTCCAGATCCCTGGTACGCAACACATGCCCTCCTTTCGCCTCTGACCACACCGACGGAGCGGACCGGCCGGAGGGATGTCACGGGGCACCGGAAACTTTTCGCGGGAATTCCCCGGCGCCCGGTGACCTCCTCACGGCCTCACGCCGCGGTAGTCCGGTCGAAGACCTGTGAGCAAGTGGCCCCGCCCCCCCCCCCGCTCACCAGCACCGCACAGCGCGGGCCACCCGGATGGCGGCCTGATCCGCCGGGAGAACGCCGACGGGGCGGCGTACGCCGACGTGGTGTCGGAGTACGCCGCCCTGGAGCGGGACGAGCTGCTGCCCCCTACTTCGGGTCGCGGTTGAACACCGACTTGGACCAGACGTAGCCGAGCACGGCCAGCCCCAGGCACCAGACCACGGCCAGCCACCCGTTGTTGCCGATCTCGGTACCGAGCAGCAGCCCGCGCAGGGTCTCGATGGCCGGGGTGAACGGCTGGTACTCGGCGATCGGCTGGAACCAGCCCGGCATGGCGTCGACCGGGACGAAGGTGCTGGAGATGAGCGGCAGAAAGATCAGCGGCATCGCGTTGTTGCTGGCGGCTTCGGCGTTCGGGCTGATCAGGCCCATGCCGACCGCGATCCAGGTGAGCGCCGTGGCGAAGAGCACGAGCAGTCCGAACGCTGCGAGCCACTCCAGGACGGTGGCGTCCGTGGACCTGAAGCCGATGGCCACGGCGACGGCGCCGACGAGGACCACGCTGACGATTGACTGCAGGACGCTGCCGACGACGTGTCCGATGAGCACGGAGCCGCGGTGGATCGCCATGGTGCGGAAGCGGGCGATGATGCCCTCGGTCATGTCGTTGGAGACGGAGACCGCGGTGCCGATCGTGGTGCTGCCGATCGTCATCAGCAGGAGGCCCGGCACGAGATACGCGATGTACTCGGAGCGGTCGGCGCCGCCGCCGCCGATGCCCGCGCTCATCACGTCGCCGAAGATGTAGACGAAGAGCAGCAGCAGCATGATCGGGGTGAGCAGCAGGTTCAGGGTGAGGGACGGGTAGCGCCGCGCGTGCAGGAGGTTGCGGCGCAGCATCGTCGACGAGTCGCGCACGGCGAGGGAGAGGGAGCTCATCGGGCATCCTCCTTGGTCCTGCCGGCCTGGGCCGGCACGTTGCTGCTGGTCAGAGCGAAGAACACATCGTCGAGGTCGGGGGTGTGCACGGTCAGTTCGTCCGCCTCGATGCCGGCCGAGTCCAGCCAGTCGAGGATCGAGCGCAGCTCGCGCTGGCTGCCGTCGCTCGGGATCTGCAACGACAGTGCCGCGTCGTCCCGAGTGGCCTCGCCCAGGGCGGAGGCGGCCGACTGGTACGCCGCCGGATCGGAGAACCGGATCCGGACGTGCCCGCCGGGGATCAGCCGCTTCAGCTCGTCGGCGCTCCCCTCGGCGACGATCTTGCCGTCGTTCAGTACCGCGATGCGGTCGGCGAGTTCGTCGGCCTCCTCCAGGTACTGGGTGGTGAGGAAGACGGTGACGCCGCCGGAGACCAGCTCGCGGATGATCTGCCACATGTTGTGGCGGGCGCGCGGGTCCAGGCCGGTGGTCGGCTCGTCGAGGAAGATGATCCGCGGGTTGCCGACCAGGGTCATGGCGATGTCGAGGCGGCGCTTCATGCCGCCGGAGTAGGTGGAGGCGGGCTTCTTTGCGGCCTCGGTGAGGTCAAAGCGCTCGAGGAGCTCGGCGGCGACCCGCCGTCCCTCGCGCTTGGACAGGTGGTGCAGGTCCGCCATGAGGAGCATGTTCTCCTCGCCGGTGATCAGCCCGTCGACGGCGGAGAACTGCCCGGTGACACCGATCGCGGCCCGCACGGCCTGCGGGTCGGCGGCGAGGTCGTGGCCCGCGACCCGGGCCTGCCCGCCGTCGGCGGAGATGAGCGTGGACAGGATCTTCACGGCGGTGGTCTTGCCGGCGCCGTTCGGGCCGAGCAGCGCGAACACGGTCCCGGCCGGGACGACGAGGTCGATGCCGTCGAGGACGGTCTTGTCGCCGTACGACTTGCGCAGACCGGCGGTGGCGACGGCGGCGGACGGCTGCCGGCCGTCACCCTGACTGGATGTGGGCATGACAGAAGAAGGCATGGGGCCCTCCCATTCGAAGGCGTGGTGAGTGGTGAAGTGGCCTTGGCTGTACGGAGACGGGGCGGGTCAGGCCCGGGCGCGGCGGATGTCGATGTTGCCGTAGCGGGTGCGGGCCTTGACCTCGACGGTCTCCTCGGCCTTGTCCGGGCTCTCGGACGCGGCGAGCGCGTTGCGCACCTGCCCGTTGCCCGAGCTGACGTCGAGCCAGGCGGCCGTGCCCTCGCGGACGCCGACATCGATGGCGCCGTAGGAGGTCTCCAACTGGACGGTGCCGCGGGCCACATCACCCACGCGCAGGGTGCCGTGCGCGGTGGTCGCGGTGACGGAGCCCTCGGCGCGCTGGATGTCGATGTCGCCGTTGGCGCCGCTCACCCGCAGCTCGCCGATCGCGGCGCCGACGGTCGTGGAGCCGTGCGAGTTCTTCAGGACGGCCGAACCGTCCACGACACCGACGCGCAGGCTGCCGGAACTGGTGGTGATCTCGGCCAGGCCCTCGACCCGGTCCACAGTGATCGAGCCGTGCGACGCGGTCAGCTGCAGCGGGCCCGTCGCATCCAGGCGGACGTCACCCGACGACGTCTTCACGCGGACCTCGCCGAGCCGGCCCTCGCCGAGCACCTGGGTCCAGGAACCGGTCGTGTCGACGCGCGAGCCGGTGGGCAGTTCGACCGTCACGTCGACGCTGCCGGTGGGCCCGACGAGGTAGCGCCCCTTGGGTGTCCTGATGGTCAGCACGCCGCTCGCGTAGGTGACCTCGGTCTGCTCGGCGACCCGCACGTCCTTGTCCTTCTTCGGGTCGCGGGGCCGCACCTCGACGACTGTGTCGAGGCGGTCGCTCGCGGAGAACTGGATGGAACCGGCGGCCACGTTGGCGGTGACCGAGATCGGCTGGGGAGTGTCGAAAGAAGGCATGGCTGTCCCGTCCTCTTGGGTCTTCGTGGCGTCCCTGCTGGTGGGACGTGGTGTGGGTGAAGTGGGGGCGGGCGGGGCGCGGCTAGCGCACCCAGCCCGTGAAGCTCTGTCCGACGGAGCGGGTGGTGCGGGTCTTCTCTGTCGTACGTGACTGGGTGCCACCGTCGACCGCGGCCGACACGGCCCGTACCAGCCACGCGTTGACCGACAGGCCCTCGCGGCTCGCGGCCTCCTCGGCGCGCGCCTTCAGGTGGGCGGGCAGGCGCAGATTGACGCGGGCGGTGCCGCCTTCGTCGCCGTCGGCGGGTGCCGGGGCCGGGGCCTTGAGCGGCTCGGCGGCGGGCCCGCTCCTGTCCTCGTACGCCTCATCGCCCGCCGGCCGCGTCACCACGAAGTCGGGGTCGAGCCCGCGCAGTCGTACGTCGACCGACCCGGGGGCGAGTTCACGGGTGATCTCGTCCATCGCGGCGGAGAGCACATTGAGCATCGTCAGGCGGGTCGCCGACTCCAGAGGAGCGGTGAGCCGCTCGGCCAGCTCGCGGGCTTCTTCGCCGCCGGCTTCGGCGGCCACCGCGAGTTCGCGGCGAAGGTTGTCGACATACGGCGTCAGGTCCATGACGTCATAGTGGCACCACTGTGGCGCCATGCGCAAGCCCATAAGGGGAGTGGCCGTCGGCCGTCACTCATCTGGCGGCCCTGACCTGCGGAAACGCTTCAATATCGAGCTGCGCCAATGCGGTGCCACGCGGAGCTTCGACCTCACTGGCGCACCTAGTGGCACCACGTGATGCCACTAGGTGCCAGGGTTGACGTCACACGTGCCCAGGACCGAGACCCCGTGCCGCAGCGGGCGACAGGCGTCATCTTGAACGCCGCGGCCCCGTCAGCGGTAGTCCTCCGGGTGACCCTGTGCGGATCGTGCCGCCCTCAGCCCGTGATCAGGGTCTGGAGCGCCGGTGCGTACAGGTCCGCGAGGTGTTCGGGGGTGGCCAGCGCACCCGCGCCCTCGCGGTGCAGGCTCAGGGTGGCGCCGAGACCGAGGAGGTGACCTGCGATCAATTCGGCGCGCAGGGCGCGTTCGTGGCCGGGGAGGCGGGCGGTCAGCGCCTCGGTGACCTGTTCGTGGAAGCGGTCGCGCAGCAGCGAGCGTTCGTCCTGGTTGCCGAGGGAGAACACGACGCGCAGGAGCGGGTCCGTCTGCTGTTCGCGGCGACGGCGCACGAGCGTGATCACCATGTGGCGGCCGAGCTCGTCCAGCGGGGCGTCGAAGAGCTCCTCGGCGGCCGGGCCGAAGTCGGCGACCGTGTTGAAGAGTTCTTCCTTGCGGCCGAAGTGCTTGACCACCAGGGAGGGGCTGACTCCCGCGTCGGCGGCGATCCCGCGGATGGTCACATCCGCGTACGGGCGCTGGGTGAACGCCCGCCGGGCCGCCCGCAGAATCGCGTCCCGGCCCGTGCCGGCGTCGATGGGGGCCGGAGCCGGAGCGGTGGCCTGGCTGCCGGTCATGCGCCCTCCTCGATCGTGATCGTCCGCGCACCGCCCTTGCGGTCGTCGCGGCTCTCTCCGACCGTACCCGCCCCGGCCGTGCGCCTGCCGGGCAGGAACAGTGTGACCGCCAGCGCCAGCAGCGCCGCGCCCGCCGCGATCAGGAAGACCAGCTGATACGCGTGGAGCGTCGGAGCCGTCCGGCCACCCACCCGGAACGTGAGGTTGGTCAGCACGGCGGCCACCGTCGCGCTGCAGAACGCCTGCCCGATCGACCTCATCAGCGTGTTGAGACCGTTGGCCGCGCCCGTCTCGCCCGGCGGGACCCCGCGCATCACCAGCGCGGGCAGCGCCGAGTACGCGATGGCCGTGCCCGACGCGACGACCGTCGCGCCGGCGATGATCAGCCACAGGCTGTGGCTGGTGAAGTACCGCACCACATAGCCGACGGCGATGATCCCGGCCGCCAGCGTCAGACTGACCTTCGGCCCGTACGCCGCGGAGATCCGTGCCGAGACCGGCGAGAGCGCCACCATCGACACGCCGCCCGGCAGCAGGCACAGTCCGCTGACGACGAGCGAGGCACCGAGCCCGTAGCCGGTCGCCTTCGGTTCCTGCACCATCTGCGCGGTGACCAGCGAGTTCGCGTAGAAGGCGAAGCCGATCAGCAGAGCTGCGACGTTGGCCAGCAGGACGGCCGGGCGGGCCGAGACCCGCAGGTCGACCATGGGCGTCGTCACACGGAGCTCGTACGCGCCCCAGAGCAGCGCCACCACGACGGCGGCGACGAGCAGTCCGACCGTGCGGGTCGACGTCCAGCCCCAGTCGGCGCCCTGTGTCACCGCGAGCAGCAGACAGACCAGGGCGGCGGACAGCCCCAGCGCGCCGACGGCGTCGAAACGGCCGCGCGAGCGCAACGGGGACTCGGGTACGCAGCAGAGCACCAGCACGATGTCGATGAGGCCGATCACTCCCGACACCCAGAACATGGCGTGCCAGTCGAAGTGCTCGACGACGAGCGCGGCGACCGGCAGCCCGACGGCCGCACCGATGCCCAGCGTCGAACTCATCAGGGCGACCGCGGAGAGGACACGCTCGGGCGGGAGTTCGTCGCGCAGGATGCTGATGCCCAGCGGTACGACGGCGAGCGCGGCGCCCTGGAGGGCGCGGCCGGTGATCAGTACGCCGATGTGGGAGCTGACCGCGCACAGCACCGAACCGACGACCAGCACCGCGAGCGAGGTGACGAGCACCCGCCGCTTGCCGTACATGTCGCCGACCCGTCCCAGCACGGGCGTGAAGACGGCGCCGGTGAGAAGGGTGACGGTGACCAGCCAGCTCGCGGCGGCCGGGGTCGCGCCGGTGAGGGCCGGGATGTGCGGCAGAAGCGGGACGACGATCGTCTGCATGATCGCGACCACGACCCCGCAGAAGGCGAGGACGCCCACGGCGAAACGGGGGTGGTGCGGGGTCGGGGTCCGGGCGGCTGCCCCGTCGGGGGCAGATGTGTCCGCGGGCATGCGATCTCCGTGGGGTGGTCGGCGGTGGGGGTGAAGGCCAGGGGTGCACAGACGTTCACCTCTTAGGGTAAACGTTTGTGCACCCCCTGGGGAGCCGGGTGTCCGCCAACCGCGTTAGCCTCGGAAGCCACAGCAAGAGCCACGAGACGAGAAGGCGAAGGTGGCGGCGATGGCAAAGGTTCCTACGGCGGCAGTGGCGGCGAGCGGACTCGTCGGCGGCTACGCGGTCGCACGGTGGACCAAGAAGCGGCCGCTCGGCGGGGTCGCGCTCGCCGCAGCGGGCACGGTCGCCGCGTACGAGTGGAACCGGCAGGCCGGACCGCGTGCGGCCACCGCACTGACCACGGCGTACGTCGCCGCGTTCGCCGGATCGCACCCGCTGGCCAAGAAGCTCGGCGCCTGGCCCGCCGTCTTCACCGTGGCGGGCACGGTCGCCGCCGCGTCGTGGGCGGTCACCCGCCGCGCCGCCTGAGCGCGTTCCCTCGAAGGCGTGCCGGACCCCCGGGCCCTGAACCGGCGGGTCCGGTCAGCGCGGCTGCCTCTGCTCACACCCCGCGTCGCCGCGCCCGGTGACTACGCGCCGAACGCCCGCGACACCGTATAGATCAGCAGGCCCGCCAGGGCACCCACCACCGTGCCGTTGATCCGGATGAACTGCAGGTCACGGCCGATGTGCGCCTCGATCTTCTTCGACGTCTGGTCCGCGTCCCAGCCCGCGACCGTGTCACTGATCAGCGATGTGATCTCCGTGCGGTACGTCGTGACGACATACACCGCCGCGTCCTCCAGCCAGCCCTCCAGCTTCGCCTGGAGCCGCCTGTCCGTCGCCAGCCGCGCGCCCAGTGACATCAGCGAGGCGCGCGCCCGCAGCCGCAGCTCGCTCTGCTCGTCCTCCGCCGCCGCGATGATCATCGTGCGTACCGACGACCAGGCCGACGCGATGAACTCCTGGACCTCGCCGCGTCCCAGGATCTCCGTCTTCAGCCGCTCCACCCGCGCCCGGGTGTCCGAGTCGGTCTGGAGGTCGGCCGCGAAGTCCGTCAGGAACGTGTCGATCGAGGCGCGCGCCGGATGCCCCGGCATGTCCCGCATCTCCGTCACGAAGCGCAGCAGCTCCTTGTAGACCCGCTCCCCCACCCGCTTGTCGACGAACCGCGGCGTCCACCCCGGCGCCCCGCCCTGCACCGCGTCCATCACGGAGTCAGCGTGCAGCACCAGCCAGTCGTGCGCCCGCAGACAGATCAGGTCCACGACCCGGCGATGGCCGCCGTCGGCGACGATATTCTCCAGCATCTTCCCGAGGCCGGGGCCGACCTCCGCCGCGTTCGCCCGCCGGGTGATCGCCTCACCCACCACGGCCTGCACGTCCGAGTCGCGCAGGACCGTCAGCGCGCCGCGCAACGCGGTCGCCAGCTCGGCGGTGACCCGGTCGGCGTGGGCCGGCTCCGCCAGCCAGGCCCCGAGCCGGCCGCCGATGCCCAGCGCCTCGATCCGGCCGCGCACCACATCACCCGACAGGAAATTCTCCCCGACGAAGGAACCCAGAGAGGTCCCGAGCTGATCCTTCTTGGTGGGGATGATGGCGGTGTGCGGGATCGGCAGGCCGAGCGGACGCTTGAACAGCGCCGTCACGGCGAACCAGTCGGCCAGCGCACCCACCATCCCCGCCTCGGCGGCCGCGGCGACGAAGCCCGGCCAGCCGCCCACACCCGCGTTCTTCGCCCAGGTGGCGAGGACATACACGAGCGCGACGAGCAGAAGGAGGCCGGTGGCCGTGGTCTTCATACGGCGCACACCACGCCGCTTCTCCTCGTCCGCGGCCGTGTACGCGAAGGAGACGAGAGGGGTGGGGCGTGCGGGAGCTGAAGCTGCGGTGCCGGAGCTCCCGTCCGCGCCGCCATGTGCCTGCGTGCGCTCGGCCGGTCCACCGCCCGGCTCGCCCGACCTGGTCCGTTCGATCCGTTCCATCCGCTCCACCCGTCCGCGTCCGCGTACGCACCGCCCCCGGCGCCCCGTACGCATTGTCCCTACCTGACGTACTCCCGGGCCGCATGTCGAGTTCCCGGCACTGTGCCCCATCATGAGCCCAGCCCCCATCACCACGAGGAGACACCCCGCCCATGCCCAGGCGCCAGGGAACCGCCCTGCTCATCGCCCTCGTGGCGGGTACCGCCGCGCTTGCCGCATTCATGGCGTACGCCGGGTCCGCGCTGTTCTCCGGTGCCGGGTCGCAACGGGTCGGCGCGCAGCCGGCGGCCCGTCCGTCCGCCGCGCCCGCCCACTCCGCCGGCGTCTGGGTCGCCACCTGGGCCGGGGCGCCCGTGGCCGGGGTGGCCGACCCGGACCCCGCACACGACCTCCTCCGGCGCACCATCCGTAACGTCGTCCACACCAGCATCGGCGGCGACGCGGCCCGCATCACCCTCTCCAACCTCTTCGGTACGCGTCCCCTGCTCGTCGACCAGGCCACGGTGAACACCCGTCCCGTCTCCTTCCGCGGCGCCCCCTCCGTCACCGTCGCCGCGGGCGGACAGGTCGTCAGCGACCCGGTGGTCGTCCCCGTCGACGCCGACTCCGATCTCGTCGTCACCCTCCGCACGCCCACCGCCGAGGGACCCGTCACCATCCACCCGAACAGCCACCAGACCTCGTACCTCGCGGACGAGCGCGGTACCCGGCAGACCAACGTGTGGCGCTACCTCACCGCAGTGGACGTCCGCAACGCCTCCTCCGCCGGAGCAGTCGTCGCCCTCGGCGACTCGCTCACCGCGGGCTCCTGCTCCGCTCTCGACGCCAACGGCCGCTGGCCCGACGTCCTCGCCGACCGGCTGCACGGGCGCTACGCGGTCGTCAACCAGGGCATCGCCGGCAACCGCATCCTGCGCGACGGCCAGGGCCGCGGTCAGCGGGCGCTCGCCCGCCTCGACCGCGATGTGCTGGGCGTCGCCGGCGTGAAGACCGTCATCATCGCCCTCGGCATCAACGACGTGCAGCAGTTCCCGCAGGAGCAGGACCCGCAGCACATCGTGGACGGACTGAAGGCCATGACGGAACGCGCCCACGCGCGCGGGCTGCAGGTCGTCGGGGCAACCCTGATGCCGTACGAGGGGTACCCCACCTGGACACCCGCACAGGACGCCGTACGGATGCGGGTCAACGAGCAGATCCGGGCCGGCGGCGTCTTCGACGAGGTCATCGACTTCGACCGGGCGGCGCGCGACCCGCACCGCCCCGGCCGGCTCCGCCCGGCGTACGACTGCGGCGACCATCTGCATCTCAACGACGCCGGATATCTGCAACTGGGCCAGCAGGTGGACCTGCGGAGCCTGCACCAGGAGGCTCCGGCGTCCGACCTCCTCTGAGAAGGCGTCGCGGCGGGCGGTGCGTCCGCCGCGACCTCAAGCTCCGGACGGACTCATTCGCCCCCGAGCCCCTTCTTCAACTCCCGGGCACGCTCCCTGTCCGCCTTCCTCCGCTTGAGCACCACACCGACCCCGCCCATCAACGCGAGCCCGGTGATCCGCACCCGCGGCGAACCCGGCGAGGGGGTGCCCTCGCCCGTCGCCCGGTCGCCGAAGCCGCCCAGGATGCCGATGCCGCTGACCTTGACATCCAGCTCAGGCGGGACCGTCACCTGCATCCCACCCATGATCGTGAAGCAGCGGATGACGACCTCGCGGTCCTCGAAACGGGCCTCACGCAGATCGATCTCGCCGCCGCCCCACATCGTGAACGCGGTGAACTTCCGGCCCACCGTCCACCTGCCCTTGCGCCGGAACCCGCCCCAGACGGCGAACGCACCATTCGACGTGGCAGGACCGCCGATGCGTTCCGCCCAGTCGGTGCCCGCCGAACCCGCGCGTGCAGGCGCCCCGCCCGCACCCACCGGCGCCACCGCCCCGCCCGGCGCCGGAAGATCGCGGACGAGCAGCTCCAACTCCCCATGCGTACGAGCCTTGTAGGCCGCGTCGAGCCGCTGCTCGAACTCCTGCATCTGCAGGCGACCCTCGGCCACCGCGTCGCGCAGGACCTCGGCAACACGCTCACGCTCGGTATCGGAAGCACGCATGTCCGGAAGTTCGCTCGTCATACCGCGCAGCCTATAAAAACCGCCCGCCCACGTCACCGATCCACCGCGCCCCATCTCCCATGCGCTTCGGGTCCACGGCGTCCCGTCTCCCACGTGCTTCGGGATCCAACTCACTTCGGATCCGACACGCTTCGGATCCCCACGCGCCCCGGATTCAGTGCCCCTCCCGGCAAGCTCTGCCGGTCACGGCACTCGCGCCTCGGCCGACGCGTACATCTTCGCGATCACGGCCTCGATGTCCGGCTCCCGCACCGAAAGATCCACCAGCGGATACTCCGCGGCGATCCGCGCCACCAGCGGAGCCGCCGAACCCGACGCCGGAAAGGCCAGCCACTGCCTCGGCCCCTCCACCTTCACCGTACGCACCGAAGGCTCCGACTCCAGGCAGATCGGCGGGAGTTCACGCTCCAGATCCACAACCAGCGTGCGCTCGCTCTCGCCGACCTCATGCAGCCCGGCGAGCGCACCGTCGTACATCAGACGGCCGTGGTCGATCACCATCACCCGCCGGCAGAGCTGCTCGATGTCCGTCAGATCGTGCGTGGTGAGCAGCACCGTCGTGCCCCGCTCGGCATTCAAGTCCCGAAGAAATCCACGAACCTTGGCCTTGGAGACCACATCCAGACCGATCGTCGGCTCGTCCAGATACAGCACCTCCGGATCGTGCAGCAGTGCCGCCGCGATGTCGCCGCGCATCCGCTGCCCGAGCGAAAGCTGCCGCACCGGCACATCCAACAGCGCTCCCAGATCCAGGAGTTCGACACAGCGGTCCAGGTTCTCCCGGAACCGGGCGTCGGGGACCCGGTACATCCGGTGCACCAGCCGGTACGAGTCGCGCAGCGGCAGGTCCCACCAGAGTGTGGTGCGCTGGCCGAAGACCACACCGATCCGGTGCGCCAGCCTCGTACGCTCCCTGGAAGGGTCGATGCCCGCGACCCGCAGCCACCCGCCGCTCGGGGTGAGGATGCCCGTCAGCATCTTGATGGTGGTCGACTTGCCCGCGCCGTTCGGACCGATGTAGCCGACCATCTCGCCGCGCTCCACCCGGAAGCCGATCCCGTCGACCGCGCGGACCTCGCGCCGCTCACTGCGCAGGAAACCCGTCCTGCGGCGCACCTCGAAGACCTTCTCGACACCGTCGAGCTCGATGAAACCCGTACCCGTAGTCATGCCCCGTCCTCGCTCCGCTCGTCCTCAGTTCCCCGTGCTCCGGTACGAGCGCAGCCCCGCCCGCCACGCCGCCCCCGCGAGCACCCAGCACACCCCCGCCACCACCGGCGGCAGGAACGCCACCCACTCCGGCAGACCCAGCGGGTACTCCCGGCCCAGCACATACAGCGCGGGCAGCCAGTTCACGAAGGCCAGCGGCACCACGAACGTCACCCCGCGCACCAGTTCCTTCGCGAAGACCGTCGGCGGGTACTGCAGCAACGTGTTCCCGCCGTACGTGAAGGAGTTCTGCACCTCCGCCGCGTCCTGCGCGAAGAACTGGAACGCCGCCCCGCCCACGAAGACCGCGCCGAAGACCGCCGCCCCGCTCAGCAGCATCAGCGGGATCATCACCACCTTCAGCGGCGTCCACGCGATGTCCAGAACCGCCAGCCCGTAACCGAGCACCAGCAGCCCCTGCGTGATCCGCCCCAGCCTGCGCAGTGCGAACCGGTCCGCCGCCACCTGGGCCAGCACCGGAACCGGGCGCACCAGCAGCGTGTCCAGCGTGCCGTCCCGGACCCGGCGGCCCAGCCGGTCCATCGACCCCAGCACCAGATCGGCCAGCCCGAACGCGGTGCCCGAAGCCCCGTACAGCAGGGCGATCTCCGGCAGCGTGTAGCCGCCCAACTCGTCGACGTGCGCGAACATCAGCAGGATCGCGACGAAGTCGAAGCCTGTCGCCGCGAAGTTCCCGAACGCCGTCATGGCGAACGAGGCACGGTACGCCATCGTCGACCGCAGCCACATCGCGACGATCAGCCCGTACGCACGAACCCCTTCGATCAGCCTCGACCGCTCGACGAACACCGCATCGGGAACCTCGACAGCCCTCGAGACCTCGGTGACCTCAGCCACCCTGAACCACCACCCTCCGCGTCGCCACCGACTGCACCAACCGCCCCGCCAGCAACAACGCCAGCGCCCAGCCGCCCTGGAAGGCGAACGCCTCCACCAGCCCCCAACCAGTGTGCTTCCCGAGGAACACATCGGCCGGCACCTGGAGCAGCGCCGACCACGGCAACGCCCGCGCCACCTCGCCCAACGCCCCCGGGAACAACGTCAGCGGAAGCAGCAGCCCCGAGAAGAACAGCCCCGCCAGGAACGCGATCTGCGCCGCACCCGCCCCGTCCATCAGCCAGAAGGCGGAGAGCGCCACCAGATAGCGCAGAGCGAAACTGACCACGACCCCGAGCGTCACCGAAACCAGGAACGCCGGCCAGACCCCCGGCGAGCCGGGCAGAGCCAGTGGGAACGCCAGCGCCCCCAGCACCATCGGCACGACGCCACGCGCCAGCAACTGGAACGCAGCCCGCCCCAAGTCTCCGGCCAACCACCACAGTTGAAGATCGACCGGCCGGTAGAGGTCGACCGCCACATCGCCGGTACGGATCCGCTCGACCAACTCGTCCTCGAAACCGCCGCCCATCATCGCGGAGGTCGCCAGCAGCGCCTGCCCCAGCCACACATACGTCAGCGCCTGGGACAGGTCGTATCCGCCGAGGTGCGGACGCTCGTCCCACAGCGCCGTATAGGTGTACGCCAGGATGAAACCGAAGACGGTGTTGGTGAACACCCCCGCCACCGTCGCGATCCGGTAGGTGGCATGGCGCCGGAACCCGCCCGCCGCAACCACCGCGTACAACCGCATCCCCATCACCCCCGCGCTCGTTCGCACTCGTGCGCCCAACCGCGTTGGACACCAAAGCGCACGACCCTAGTGCAGCGGGAACAGCCACCGCGACCGCTTTTCGGCGGCCGATCCGGAACGATCACAGGTCGGCCCGGGGTCGATCCAGGACTCAGACCGACAGAAAAGTGCACTATGGGGGAATTGACCGCAGCCGAGGAGTCTCCACCGATATGAGCGACGAGCCACAGCAGCAGAGCAGGGGGCCCGGCAACGGGAACCGGGCCCCGAGGGACCCCTCTGCCGGCACCGGCGCCCCCGCAGGCCCAGCCGCCCCCGGCGGGAAGAAAAGGAAAAGCAGGAACCGCCCCGGACGCACCGGCTGGCGCCGGGCCGTCCCCACCTGGCGGGTGACGCTCGGCACGCTCCTCATCATCACCCTGGTCCTGATCGGCGGATTCATCGCCGGATACCAGCTCGTCGGCATCCCGCCCGCCAACCCCACCGCCACCGCGCAGTCCAACGTCTACCTCTACAAGGACGGCAGCTTCATCGCCCGCGACGGCGAGATCAACCGGCAGAACATCCAGCTCGCCCAGGTCCCCCTCAGAGTCCAGCGCGCCGTCCTCGCCGCCGAGGACCGGAACTTCCACTCCGAACGCGCCGTCGACCTCAAGGCAATGACCCGCGCCGGCTGGAACACCCTCACCGGCAAGGGAAAACAGGGCGGCTCCACCATCACCCAGCAGTTCGTGAAGAACTACTACCTCGGCCAGGAACAGACCCTCATGCGCAAGGCCAAGGAGTTCTTCATCTCCATCAAGCTCGACCGCGAAGTGAGCAAGGACCAGATCTTCGAGGGCTACCTCAACACCAGCTACCTCGGCCGCAACGCCTACGGCATCCAGGCCGCGGCCCAGGCGTACTACGGCAAGGACATCGGCCACATCACCACCGCCGAAGGCGCGTACCTCGCCTCCCTTCTCAACGCCCCCAGCGCATACGACGTCGTCGTCCACCCCGAGAACAAGGCCGCGGCCGTCGCCCGCTGGAACTACGTACTCGACGGCATGGTCAAGGAGAACTGGCTCAGCGCATCCGAGCGCGCCACCATGCGGTTCCCCGCGCCCAACAAGGTGAAGGCCTCCACCGGACTCTCCGGACAGCGCGGCTACATCGTCCAGGCCGTCAAGGACTACCTCACCACCTACAAGATCATCGACGAGGGCACGCTCGCCACCGGCGGCTACCGGATCACCACCACACTGGAGAAGAAGAAACAGAACGCCCTGGTCAAAGCCGTCAACGACAACGTGATGTCGATGACGAGCACGGAGCGCCCGGCCGACCGCAACGTCCGCGTCGGCGGCGCCTCCATCGACCCCTCGAACGGCCGGGTCGTCGCCATGTACGGCGGCATCGACTACACCAAGCAGTACGTCAACAACGCCACCCGCCGCGACTACCAGGTCGGCTCCACCTTCAAACCGTTCGTCTTCACCTCCGCCGTCGCCAACCGGTCCACCACCCAGCACGGCCGGCGCATCACCCCCAACACCTTCTACAACGGCACCAACCGACGCATGGTGCGGGGCCCGAACGGACCCACCGGGTACGCCCCCGCCAACGAGGACGACATCAACTACGGACCCATCACCGTCGGAGCCGCCACCGACAAGTCGGTCAACGCCGTCTACGCGCAGATGGCCCAGGACGTCGGCCCCGGCAACGTCAAAGACACCGCCATCGCCCTCGGCATCCCCAAGAACACCCCCGACCTGACCGCCTCGCCGTCCATCGCACTCGGCACCGCCACCGCCAGCGTCCTCGACATGACCCAGGCGTACGCGACACTCGCCAACCACGGCAGGCACGGCACCTACACCCTCGTCGACAAGATCAACAAGGACGCCAAGGAACTCGCACTCCCCGGCCGTCACACCGAGCAGACCGTCAGCCGCGAAGCCGCCGACACCACCACCTCGATCCTGCAGAGCGTCGTCGAAAACGGATCGGGAACCGCCGCCCAGGGCGCCGGCCGCCCCGCCGCCGGCAAGACCGGCACCGCCGAGGAGGACAAGGCCGCCTGGTTCGCCGGCTACACCCCGGACCTCGCAACCGTCATCGCCGTCATGGGCCAGGACCCCGACACCGGCGTACAGAAACCGCTCTACGGAGCACTCGGCCTGTCCCGCGTCAACGGCGGCGGCACCCCCGCCCAGATCTGGGCCCAGTACACCGGCGCCGCACTCAGCGGCAGCAGCATCGAAGGATTCGCCCTCGAACTCGAAAGAGGCGCCGGCGAACCCGCCCTGCCCACCGGCGAAGGCACCGGCCCCACCAGCACAGGACCCCCGGCCGAGACACCGTCCGGCCCACCACCGAGCAGCCCGCCCAGCACCCCGCCCACCAGCCCCGCCGACAGCGGCCCCGCCACCACGGCTGCGCCCGCCGACCCCCCGGACGGCGGCAGCGCGGACATCTTCGGCAACGACAACGGCGGCATCGAAGAACTCTTCCCCGAGGGCGCCGACGGCGCCCACCCGCCGCCGAACGAGTGACCTACCGGGCTCAGTGCCCCGACGTCGCCTTCAGCCCCACCACAGCCACCAGCAACAGAGACACAAAGAAAATCCGGGCGGCGGTCACCGGCTCATTCAGCACCACCATGCCGAGCACCGCCGCCCCCGCCGCACCGATACCGACCCACACGCCGTACGCCGTACCGATCGGCAACGACTTCGCCGCCTGCGCCAACAGCACCATGCTGGCCACGATCCCGAACCCGGTGAACACACTCGGCCACAACCGAGTGAACCCATCCGTGTACTTCATCCCGATCGACCAGGCCACTTCCAGCAGACCGGCAACAACCAGCAGAACCCACGCCACGACGGCACCTCCGAACACCACAGACACACGGACATCACGGGTGCGTCGTCTTTGCGGAAACCCGGTACGGCGCGTCTCGTCGGGGTCCCACCAACATAGCAAAGCGCATGCAAAAGGCCTGGTGACCCTCGTCACCAGGCCTTACGCCACACATCTCGCAGACAACAGAGCTACAGATACAGCCCGGTCGAATCCACCGAACCCTCGAACCGGTCCGCCGCCACCGCATGCAGATCCCGCTCCCGCATCAGCACGTACGCCACACCCCGCACCTCGACCTCGGCACGGTCCTCCGGGTCGTACAGCACCCGGTCGCCCGGCTCCACCGTCCGCACATTCTGGCCGACCGCAACCACCACAGCCCAGGCCAGTCGGCGCCCCACCGCAGCAGTCGCCGGAATCAGAATGCCGCCGCCCGAACGCCGCTCGCCCTCAGGCGTATCGGACCGGACCAGTACGCGGTCATGCAGCATACGAATGGGCAGCTTGTCGTCGGTGTTCTCGCTCACGCCCCGAAACCTACCTGCCCGCAGCCGTCCCGCACGCCCCCGGGGTCAGCCTTCTCAGCGCTTCTTGCGCCGCACCGACACCAGCAGCCCCACCACGCCGACCGCCAGCAGCGCCGCCGGAACCACCCGCTCCAGACGCGGCGTGCCATCCTCCGACACAAACTGCGCCTTCACGTCCGACACCGACCGATTCACCGCGACGAACGCCCGCCCGGCCGTCCGGTCCACGGCCTCGGCAGCCTTGGCCTTCGCATCACCGATGATCGTCTTCGGGTGCATCCGCACCCCGATCTCATCGAGCACCACCGCAAGCTGCTCACGCCTGCTGATGATGTCCGCCTCGATCTGCGCAGGGGTCCTGGCATCCGACACTGCGCCGCCTCCGTGGTCCTCGTCCGGTAAACCTTCGTCGCCAGTCTGTCAGCTCAGCCGCCCGCTCACCCGACGGCACCCCTATTACGCTCGGTCCCGTACACCCCACACGCCTCTGAGGAGAACCATGAGCGAGCGACTCCAGCCCGGCGACACCGCCCCCGCCTTCACCCTCCCCGACGCCGACGGCAACGACATCTCGCTCGCCGACCACAAGGGACGCAAAGTCATCGTCTACTTCTACCCGGCCGCCCTCACCCCCGGCTGCACCAAGCAGGCCTGCGACTTCACCGACAATCTGGAACTCCTGGCCGGCGCCGGATACGACGTCATCGGCGTCTCCCCCGACAAGCCCGAGAAGCTCGCCAAGTTCCGCGAGAAGGAAAACCTCAAGGTCACGCTCGTCGGCGACCCCTCCAAGGAGACCCTCGAGGCATACGGCGCCTTCGGCGAGAAGAAGCTCTACGGCAAAACGGTGACGGGCGTCATCCGCTCCACCGTCGTCGTCGACGAGGAGGGCAAGATCGAACGCGCCCTCTACAACGTCAAGGCCACCGGCCACGTCGCCAAAATCATCAAGGACCTCGGCATCTGACCAACGCCACACACCTGTGGCGGGCCCCATATTTTTCACTCCCCACCGGTTTGCGACCGCCATGCCGCTGGACGGCTCGCCCCCGTCGGTGGAGACCTGGGCGGAGGCGGCGGAACCGTGCGCCGCACGGACTCCCGAACCGAAGTTCTGAACCCGGACCCCGTCCCCGGGAACGGCCCGCGCCGCTTCAGCCGATGGGGCGCGGGC
>NZ_JBLVKW010000024.1:0-67174 GCF_048270745.1 Streptomyces sp. NPDC056231
TTCGGGTTCGGAGTGACGCCCGTCACGTGGCCCACCCCACACGGCAAATGCCTCAAATAGGCACAAGAGTGGCGTGGGTCACGTGGTCTGCGTCATATAAAGGGCACCCCTATTCGCTCACCGTAATGCCGAATAAACGCACTGTATTGGCGGTGGGGCGGCGATTATTGGCGCGTATCGGCAAGGAATCCTGATTGGCGGCCGGCGCGTGACAGGCCCGGCGGCGACACACGGCAGCGGCCCCCGGCGCGTACCCCGCCGTGCAGCGTTCGCCTTCTCCGGGGACGGTCACGACTGCGCCGCACGGTCCTCCGCCACGGAACCCTCCTCGCCCGCGGAACCGCGGGCCTGAGGCCGGTGGCGCACGGTGGCGGGGAAGACGGTCCAAGGCCTCGAAGACCTCGAAGGCCTTGCCACCGCGCGCCGCGACCGCACGGCCCCCGAGGTGGCACCCCGGCGCCCGCCCAGGGGGTGTCGGCGGCCGGCGTCATGCCCGCGCCGGTCATTTCGCTCGCAGTGTTCAAACGGGGGCCGTCCTGTCCCCGGCCGGCTTCGGCGCCGCACCGGTGCGCCGCCGGCCCCGGCGGCTACCGTGCCTGCCGCTGCGCCCCGCGAGCACTGCCTGTACGAGAGTCCGCCGCCGAAACAGCCCTTAGGGGGCCTGACGCTGCCGCAGGGCTTCGTCGCGTTCCGGACCAGCGCGCATATGCGCGTATATATACGTCCGCCCGGCGCCGCGGCGGTCGTCGGCCGCAGTCCGTAAGGGATCGCGGCATTCCTTCGTCCTCAGCATGCCGCAGGGTTTTCGGTGGTGGCCCCGCCGGTGCGCGGTCCCTGGCCCGCTGTGGGGCCGGCGCCGTCGGCGACGCCGCCGATATCCCGCGCGCCCCCTTCGGCGGATCCCCGGCCCGTCGGCCGCGCCCTGCGGCGAGCCCGCGTCCGCGCAATCCCGCTTCGCGCCGAGCGGCTTCTCCCGGCCGGGCGGGATGTCTGCCGGTCCGGCCTCGGAGCAGCGACGAAGCAGGTCGTGTGACTGCCCGGCGCTGCCCTTGGCCGTGGGCGGGCCGGCCGTGGGCCGTCCAGGGCCGGCCCGCATCCGGTCGCACGCTTCCTGGGTGTGGGCGAGTTTCTCGAACTGGTCGTACTTTCTGCGGCCGGGCTGCCGGGTGCCTTCGGTCCGGGCTCTGTCGACACCGGCCCCGGAACCGAACTGCGACCCGGCGTTCGCCATGCCCCCGGTAGCCGGACACGAAGCACTGCCGGGGATCGCCGTCCCTCCCGGCCCCGCACATGCGGGCTGCCGGGCCGTGGCGGCACCGGCGGAGCAACAGGGGTGTGGTGGGCCGCTGTGGCGGCCGGGGCGGCGGGTGGATGGCGAGGGCGGTTGTTCGGGGCGGCGGGGGAGGGGGGTGTGGGTGTGCGGGATCCGGCGTTCATGCTGCCGAGAGGGTGATCGGGCGTCATCAAGTCGCCCAGAAGGCCTAATCATGCACCAAATAAGCTTACTTTCATACGGATTGACGGTGTGTCATGCGCCGATCGGCGTGCGGTGGGGGTCGTTCGTACACCCGGTCGGCCCCCTAGCGATACGTCCGATATGACAGCTAAAGGCGCCATAAGTACGTTCATTGCAGGCCGGTTGCCCGGCTGCCCCTCAGAGACAAGGGAGAAGTGACATGAAGACGCGTACCGTCGCCGTGACCGCTGCCGCAGTGGGCGCCGCGGTCATCGCCACCACTGGCATCACCTATGCCTCGGCTGCCGGATCCACCCAGGCTGCCCCGTCCTACCAGCAGGCTGCTCCTGCTCTTCAGCAGGCCGCTCCTGACGCGGCTCCGCTGGGTGGTGAGGGCGGGAACGGCGGTGGCGGCAAGGGGAACGAGGGTGGCGGCAAGGGGAACGAGGGAGGCGGCTACGGCGGCTACGGCGGCTACGGCGGCAACGAGCGTGGCCACAAGGAGCGCCGCCACCACCGGGAGGGTCGGATCTTCATCAACGAGCGGTCGTACTCCGCCCGTGGCGAGGACGGCTGCATCACGGTGGTGAGCGGTCTGGGCGCCAAGAGCTTCAACGTCCGTAACGACAGCCGCCGGACCGTTGAGTTCTTCCAGGGCGCGACCTGCGACAACGGTTCCCCGGTCGCGACCGTCGGTCCCTGGAGCACCAGCAACGGTGTCTTCACCCGTAAGCACATCCGCGGCGGTGTGAAGGTCCGCAACGGTGTCGTGGGCAGCTTCCGGGTGGTCCGGGACCACTTCGGCGGGTTCGACAAGGACGACCGGGGCGACGAGGGCGAGTACTGACAGAGCCGCCTGCACCACAAGGAAACCCCGGCCCGTCGGAATCGGGCCGGGGTTTCCGGCATGCGGAGACAGTCCCCGGCAGACACTCGGGGCAGGGGCACACCGATGAACGCATCGATGGCCTCAAGGTGCTGGAGCGGGCTCACATATACCTGCGTGCGGCGGCGTGGGCGTTCTGGCCGGGCGAGGGGACGCGGCAATCCCGTGCGACCGGTGGACGGTGCGTCAGGTGCTCAACCACGCAAGGCCGGACCAGCAAGCGTACGCGGCGGCCATCACCGGCGAGGGCGGCCCGCGGTCCGACCCCTTCCAGCCCGCCGACGTCCTCGGCGCCGATCACGTCCTGCACCTCGATCCCGGGGTTCATCGGGGGCCGACGCCGCACATGGGCATCGTGGCGGCCGGCCCGGCCTTCAGCTTTCGTCGTCCTCCGCCCGGCGCTCGCCCTCGGCCTGGGACGGCTGGGTGCGTGTGGTGGCCGGATGCCGCTGCTCAGCCGGATTCATGTCCCCTTTCAGCCACTCGCCCTCGGCCTGCGACGGATTCGGGTACTCGTCGGTGGGGAGCATGGTTGCCTCCACAAGTCGCAACACATGCATACAAAATGAGCGTAACGCTACGCTATGTGGCCGCTGCGCATGCCGTTCGGTGCGGCATGCGGTGCGCGAGACTTCCGGCACCGGGAGGCCAGGAAGAGTTCTTCTTGGACCGCGTGGAGCAAGACCGGGCGCGGGCTCCACGGCAACCCGAGGCCGGTGCCGCAGCGGTCGGCGCTGCGACGCAGGCCTGACCGGTCCGTGTCCACGTCTCCTCCTGATCCGCGCAGGAGCGGGACGCCACCGGCCGGTCCGGTGGCCCGGGGAAGATCCGTTGCGATCTGCGTGGCGTGCCGGGGCGGTCTACGGTGAGAAGTGATGCCTCTGAATCGGCTGGGCCTGGTTGTCCACCAAGGTCGGCCCGCCGCCGTCGCGGCGGCGCGGACCGCCCGCCTGTGGTGTGCCGAGCGCGGCATAGCCTGCACCGACATCGACGTGTGGCGGGAAGGGGAATCGCGGCACGGCGGCCAGGAGGAGGCCGAGGCGGCGGGCCACCCCGGACTGATCATCACGTTCGGCGGTGACGGCACGTTTCTGCGCGGGGCGCGGATCGCCGCCAAGGACGGGGCGGCGGTGCTGGGCGTGAACGTGGGCCGGCTCGGCTTTTTGACCGAGATCACCACCGACCAGGTGGAGGACGCGCTCGACGTTCTCCACCGGGATCAGGCGGTGATCGAGGAGCGGATGGTGCTCACGCTGCGCGCGTCGCGCCCGCTTCGGACGCCCGTCGGCCTGGACACGGTGCTGTGCTACGGGCGTGGTCCCGCACTGCCCGCACCGGCCGTGCGCCCCGCCCGGGTGCAGACGGCCGGCTGGGGTGTCGCCCTGGACGTCACCGCCGTCAATGACGTGGTCCTGGAAAAACTCGCCCGGGACCGGCAGGCGAGCGTGGCCGTGTACCTGGCCGGGCAGCTGCTCGCCTCCTACTCGGCCGACGCCGTGATCGTGGCAACCCCCACCGGCTCGACCGCCTACAACTTCGCCGCGGGAGGGCCGGTTCTGGACCCCGCCGCCGACGCCATCGTCTTCACCCCGGTCGCTCCGCACATGGCCTTCGACCGCACCGTGATCGCCGCGGTCGACGAGGCGGTTGTGGTACACGTGCTGCCGCATTCCGGCCAGGTGGCCGTGAGCATCGACGGGCAGACACGCGGAGTACTGGAACCGGGGGACTGGGTTGCCGCCTACCGCGCACCGTACCGGCTGCGCCTGGCCCGTCTGGCACCGCTGGCGTTCTACCACCGGCTGCGCGAGCGCTTCCAGCTGGCCGACGCCCCGGCGGCCGCCGTCGACCAGACCCCGCTCTTCCACCGGCCCGACACCCCGCCACCCGACGATCTGGCCCACCTGCGCCGGCCCACGCCGCCCGCCGCATGACCGCACGACCGGTGACCTCGCCGGCTCTGCGAGGCCGGCGAACCCGCCGCCACATCCGCGGCGCGGCACACGGTGGTGGCGGCTGAAGCAGCCGAGCCAGGCGCAAATACGTGGTGATTTACGCTGTTATCAGGGTTGTTTTCGGCTTCGCGGCGGTGGTGCCGCGGTGGCAGGGAGGCCTGGCATGGCGTTCGAGAGTGCCGGATGCAGTGGATACGGGCAAGGGGCTGATTCCCCGCGCTACCTGCCGATCGCCGACCACGGCCTGATCGGCGACCTTCGTACCGTCGCGCTCGTGGGCACCGACGGCACGATCGACTGGTACTGCTGCCCACAATTCGACGCACCCAGCGTGTTCGGCTCCATCCTGGACGCGGACCGGGGCGGATCGTTCCAGCTGGCCGCCGACGTGCCCGCACGGACCCGCCAGTTCTACTTTCCCGACACCAATGTGCTGATCACACGGTTCTTCGCCACGGACGGGGTGGGCGAGATTCAGGACTTCATGCCCATCGGTGATGAATCGGGCGAGGCTCACCGGCACCGGCTGATCAGACGCCTGCTCTGCGTCCGGGGCTCGCTTCCGTTCACCGCGCGGGTGGCTCCCCGCTTCGGATACGGGACCGAGCCGCACACCGCACGCCTTGAGGGCGACAGGGCGCGCTTCGAATCCAAGAACCTGTCCCTGGCGCTGACAGCCACCGTGCCGCTCGAATGCGACGGCACGGACGCCTGGTCGCACTTCAAGCTGCTGGAAGGCGAGTCCGCGGTCTTCGCCCTCGACCGGATCGGGGCAGAGGTCGCCGTGCGCGGGTGCGCCCGGCGCGAGGCGGAGGAGGAGTTCCAGGCCACGGTCCGCTTCTGGCGGCACTGGCTGGGCGCCTCGCGCTACCACGGACGGTGGCGGGAGATGGTGCACCGCTCCGCACTGACCCTGAAGCTGCTCGTCTACGCGCCGACCGGCGCGATCGTGGCCGCGCCGACGACGAGCCTGCCCGAAGAGATCGGATGCGAGCGCAACTGGGACTACCGGTACACGTGGGTCAGGGACGCCGCCTTCTGCATCTACGCCATGCTCAGGCTGGGCTTCACCTCGGAGGCCGAAGCGTTCATGGGATTTCTGTCCTCCTGCATCATGTGCGAGGACGAGGCCACCGGGCCGCTGCAGATCATGTACGGCATCGACGGACGCCGCGAGCTTCCCGAGCGTGAACTCTCACATTTCGAGGGGTACTTGGGGTCTTCTCCGGTGCGGGTGGGAAATGCCGCCGCGACCCAGCTCCAGCTGGACATCTACGGAGCGCTCATCGACTCCGTCTACCTGTACGACAAGTGGGGGCAGCCCATCAGCAGCCACCGCTGGGACGAGGTCGGCGCCGTGGTGGACTGGGTCTGCGACCACTGGGACCAGCCGGACGAAGGCGTCTGGGAGATCCGCGGGGGACGACGGGACTTCCTGTACTCGCGCCTGATGTGCTGGGTGGCCATCGAGCGGGCCATGCGCATGGCGACCCGGCGCGGCCTGCCTGCCGATCTTGTCCGGTGGGGCAAGAGCCGTGACGCGATCTACCGGCAGATCATGAGACGCGGCTGGTCGGCCGAAGCCGGCGCCTTCGTCCAGCAACTGGACGGCGACGTCCTCGACGCCTCCGTGCTGATGATGCCCCTGGTCAAGTTCGTCTCCCCGGTCGACCCGAAGTGGCTCGCGACGCTGGACGCCCTCGGCGCGAAGCTGGTCGCCGACTCGCTCGTCTACCGCTACGACACGGGAGCCAGCCCGGACGGCCTCCTGGGCACCGAGGGCACCTTTTCGATCTGCTCATTCTGGTACATCGAAGCCCTCACCCGGGCCGGCCGCCTGGAGGAGGCCCGCCTGGCCTTCGAGAAAATGCTCACCTACTCCAACCATCTCGGCCTGTACGCAGAGGAGATCGGACCGACCGGGGAACAACTCGGCAACTTCCCACAGGCCTTCACCCACCTGTCCCTCATCAGCGCCGCCTTCAACCTCGACCGCGCCCTCGGCTGAACCCGCCGGCCCCTGGGGACGCCCGAACACACCGGGGCACCCACCGCGAAATTCAGGCGGTCCTGCGTGGACAACGAGCAGTGGCGCCCGGCGTACGAGGCGTACGCCGGGCCTGGCCCAGTACCAGCGGGACGCCATCGAGGCATACGCCACTACCTGGCCGAGCTGAGCCGACACCGGCCGCAGCCACAAAAAAAGCCTCTTCATGGGCGTTGGCAGGCGCCGGGTGCGCTCGGGGAAAGCGTCCGACTGGCTGGGCCCGTGCGGCCTGTCCCCCTCCTCGCCGCCCGCCGCTTCGCCTCCCCGGCTGCCCGGGTGTGCGCATCCGCACCCTGAAAGACCTGCTCGCCTACGCCGGGGCCCAGGGTGTGGACCTGCGCATCGGCGGCACCGAGGTCCACGTCCGCCGTCCCCGCGCGCGCCGAGGCTCGCCGGTCCGCTTTGCGCACCCGGTTGCAGGCGGTGGTCAGTTGCCGGTGGTGAGCACCATGCGGAAACGGGCCGCGCCGCTGAGCATCCGCTGGAAGGCTTCGTCGACTTCCTCCAGCGGCACCGTCTCCACCATCGGCTTCACCCCGGCGAGCGCGCTGAACGTCATCGTGTCCTGGACGTCCTGGGCGGTGCCGGCCGGGTGGCCGTGGACGGAGCGGCTTCCCCCGATCAGCTGCAGCGGGCTGATCTGCAGCGGCTCGGGGGTGACGCCGATGACGATCAGCTGCCCACGGTGACGCAGGCCGTCGACGGTGGCAGACATCGCGTCGGAGTTGGCCGCCGTGGCGAGCACGACGCGGGCGCCCCCCAGCGCTTGAAGGGCTTCGGCGACGTTGACGGCGCTGCTGTCGATGTAGTGCCGGGCGCCGAGCTCCCGGGCCAGTGGCTCCTTCTCCTGGCCGCGGGCGATGGCGACGGTGTCGAAGCCGAACCGGTCGGCGTACTGGACTCCGAGGTGTCCCAGGCCGCCGACACCGAGGACCGCCACGAGGTCACCAGGCCGGGCAGAGCTGTGCCGCAGAGCGTTGAAAGTGGTGACGCCGGCGCAGCCGAGCGGCGCGGCCAGGACGGCCGGCAACCCGTCAGGAATGCGCGAGAGCGCGGTTACGGGGGCCACCATGGCGTCGGCGTAGCCGCCGGGGTAGGCCCAGCCGGGAACCTGAAGGTTCTGGCAGTCGATGAAGTCGCCTTCACGGCAGGGCACGCAGTGGCCGCACTGGCCACCGAACCAGCCGACCTCGACGCGGTCGCCGACCTGCCATCCGCTCACGCCTTCGCCGAGGGCATCGATCCGCCCGGCGACCTCGTGGCCGGTGACCAGCGGGAACTGCACGCCGGGAAAGCCGGCTTGGACGAAGCCCGCATCGCTGTGACAGATGCCCGCCGCCTCGACGGTGATCCGGACGTGGCCGGGGCCGGGCTGCGGCAGTTCCCGCTCGACGATTTCGAACCTCCCGCCCGCGGCGCTGACCTGGGCGACACGCATCGTGTTCATGGAACTCTCCGTTGTAGAGCAAGGGGACAGGGGGAAGTGCGAGACCGGTCGAAGGCTGGTCGAAACCAAGGTTCGTACGACTGTTCCAGGGAACGGACTTCCGGTGGACATAACCGGTCAAGAGATCACTGTTCAGGATATTCCCGATCTCTTGAAGGGCCCGGAAGCCGGGCGCACGAAGAACTCCCGGAAAAGGAATGCCGGTGCCGATCCGGGTTCCGTCCGGCCGGCCGTGCGCGGAACCGGATCACGACGGCTGCGGCTGCGGCGGTGGTCGTGCCGGGGAGGACCGGCCGGCTTTGCGCGGTCGGCCAGGCCCGGGCCGGGGGACTCGGAGCGTGTCCGGCACCGGCCCCAGCAGCCCCTGCCGCGTGCGTGCCTGGCGCGCACCGTCGACGCACCCGGCCTCTGCGGGCGGGTGTTCGGCCACGCGATATGTGTCTGAATTGCACTGCATTGTGGCTGTTACCGATAGGTGTGCTGCTGGACGAGTGGCGTGCGGGGCAGTGCGGCGGGGTGTGCGGGGGCTGGAAAAGGCTCGTCCCCGGTTGTGCGGCGGGTGCGTGGACCCGCCAGTCGATGTCAGGGGCACGCCTGGGCGGGATGTGTGATCAATACAATCGCGAGTTACGGAAATGTCCGCATTAAGTAACGCGAACCGGATTCGCTGTCAGTGGCGGGGGAGGTGCTCCAGTCTTTGGGTTCTCGGCCTGAGGGGCCGGGTACCGCACCGCGCAGCATGGCCCGTGACCGGGTCCTGGGCGCCCTTGTTTGAGGGGACATCAATGTCTGCTTCTCGTACCGTCCGTCGCATCGCCGCTACCGCTCTGGCAGCCGGCTCCGTCGTCGCCGTGGCCGCGATGCCGGCTTCCGCCGACAGCGACCACGGCCACGGATACAGGCACGGCCGCCACCACTCGTACTCCAACGTTGTCCTCGGCGACATCCAGTACGACAGCCCCGGCCGTGACGACTGGTCGAACCGTTCGCTGAACCGGGAGTGGGTGGAGGTCACCAACACCGGCCGCCGCGCGGTCGACCTGGACGGATGGACGCTCTCGGACCGCGACGGCAACCGCTACCGCTTCGACGACCTGCGCCTGCCCGGCCACGCCACGGTCCGGGTCCACACCGGGCACGGCCGTGACACCCGCCGGGACGTCTACCAGAACAGCTGGGACTACATCTGGAGCAACTACGCCGACAAGGCGACCCTGCGCGACGACGACGGCCGCACCGTGGACACCCAGTCCTGGGGCTACCGCCGCTGACCCGCCCTTGTCCCGTCACTGACCAAGGGTGCACCTTCTGACCCCGGCGTGCCGCCCTTTTGGTCCGGCGTGCCACCACCCGTACAGGGCGGTGGCACGCCGCTGTCGCATGTCGGCGGCCGCCGGGTTCTCGCCGCCGCCACCGCGGGCTCCCTGCCGGCCCTTGCCGCACATGGCATCCGCCACCGAGAAGTGCCCACTGCGGTCCAGGAACCGCTGACCGAGCGAGGCCGGCACCGCGGTACTGGTGGCACACCTCCTGCCCGGCCGGTCCTGGCCGTTCAGGAAAAGGGTGATCTTGGCTTGTGCCATCACCCCCCTGGGCTTTTGCGAGCTGCTCGTTGCCGGCGTGTTTTTGTCCGGCCCCGGCCGCCCGCGGTGTCGACGTGGCCGACGAGGCCGCGGACGGAACCGGGACCGGCGGCGCCACGGGACGTGCCAGCCGGCGAAGCCGCGGCCACCGACTGGTCGGCCGCGCTCACCGACTCGACGGCGGCGCGCCTGTCATGGCGCCATGAGCGGCTGGACCCGCACGAAAAGTTCATCAATTACCTCATTGAGCGCTAATTCCGCAGAGTCCATTTATGGGTGATGTGTTCGGAATCACGAGCCGTGTCACGCAGCTGTTACGTGGGCCATAGCTATTTCACGGATGGTCTTTTTATCCTCGCGCCATGTCTCGCCATGTGTTCGCTCCGCTGGTCGTCACGCTCGCCCGGCGCCACTCTTCGCGCTACGCCCTGGCCGCACTCGCGCTTGTCATGGCCGGCGGGGCGGCGACGGGCGGCTTTGCCGACGCGGCCGGGGCCGACAGGGCGCGGACCGTCCCGCGGCCGGGCCCGACGGCGGGGACGGTGCCCGGCATCGCCCGGCCGGCCGCGGTCCTCGCGCCGGCGACCGCGTCTGCCGCGGTGGCGCACCCGCCGTCGGTGTCCCTGGCGGCCCTGCGGACCGCCGGGACCGGTGTGGCTCCTGACCAGGCGCTGTCCCGGCGGCTCGCGCCGGTCGTGGCGGCCGGCCCCGCCTCGCTCTCGGTCGCGGTGCTCGATCCGGCCGACGGGCGCACGGCACGGTACGGCGTGCGGGCGGGGACGACGTACGACACCGCGAGCATTGTGAAGGTCGACATCCTGGCGGCCCTGCTGCTCAAGGCCCAGGACCAGCACCGCGGGCTCACGGCGCAGGAGAAGGCGTCCGCCGCGTCGATGATCCGGATCAGTGACAACGCGTCCGCCGACGCGCTGTGGCGCGTGATCGGCGAGGCGCCGGGCCTGAACGCCGCCAACCGCAGGCTCGGACTGACCGGCACGACCGGTGGCGGCGACGGGCACTGGGGGCTCACCCAGACCACCGCGACCGATCAGCTCGCCCTGCTGAGCGCCGTCTTCGGCACCGACTCCCCACTGGACCAGGCGTCCCGGGCCTACGTGCGCAGCCTCATGGGCGGCATAGCGGCAGGCCAGGACTGGGGCGTTTCGGCGGCCGGCCCCGTCACCGGCCTGAAGAACGGCTGGCTGCAGCGGACCGCAACGGCCCGCTGGGACGTCAACAGCATCGGTGTGGTCCGGGTGGACGGACACGACCGCCTGGTCGCGGTGCTGTCGCGGGGCAGCGTCAGCATGGCGGACGGTGTCCACCTGGTGGAGAAGGCGGCCAAGGCGGCCGTCCAGGCCATGGACACGACGGCCTGACCCCGCAACTGCCACCGCGGCGGCGAGCCAGGCCATGCGTGCGCCCGCTGCTGCCCACCACCAGCAGCGACAGCCCGCAGCTGCAAGGCGGATCGCTGGGACAGCACCTTCAACGGTCCGGCGAGCTGCTCGAGTTCACGGGCAGTCGGACGTCCGGCGCAGGATCAGGCAGACGAAGCCCCAGGTGTCCCGGTAGACGCGCAGCCATTCGGAGCGACGAGCGGTCGCTGTTGTGAGCGCGTGCGAGCTGTCTGGGTCGGCAGGGTGGTCCAGGGCCCATGAGGCCAGGGACCCCCAGCAGGACCATTCGTAGTCGTCCAGTTCACGGCGCGTGCTGACGTGCCCGTCGACAGGAGTCCACCCGTCGGCGGCGACGCGGTCCACGGTGGTCGCCAGGTCGGTGAAGTCCCCGAGCATCTCGATGGCCTCCTGGGAAGGGGCACGGTCCCAGAACCCCTCACCGATAAGGACACGGCCGCCGGGAGCCAGGTGCTTGCGTGCCGCTGCGAGAGTGGGGAGCAAGCCACCGAAGGCATGCGCGGCCCCGACGCTGAGCACCAGGTCGAACGACTGCGAGGAGACGAAGTCCCCGGCCTCCTGGTGATGGAGGACGAGGCGCTCCTGGACGCCGAGGTCGCTCGCGGCCCGGCGGGCCTGTGCCAGGGCGTCCTCGGAGATGTCCACGCCCTCGGCGTGCAGGCGCGGGCGCGTGAGCAGGGCGCGCAGGAGCCATTCCCCGCCCCCGCAACCAAGGTCGAGCACCCGCTCGCCGCCGCGCGGGAGCCCCCGTTCCAGCAGCCGGCGCACCGAGTCGTCGTCGAGCGGAGACTTTATCGGGTGATCAGCGTGGGCGATTCTGGAGATCTGTTCACGGTTCACCGGCGCAGCTTGTCAACGATGCAGGCAGCGCGCACCTCGTTTTCGTCCCCGGGCTGGAGCCCTTCGCGACAACCGTCGATCCACGGCAGCGTCACAGCGTGGCAGGCGGCACGCCGCCCGTGCCCCGGCACGGCAGGCCCTGCCCGCGTCACGCCGAAGGAACACCGGCTGCCGCCCCTTGCCCCGCATCAACGGCACCTGGTCCGCGCCGTGTTCGGGCCCGGAACCGTTTACGCACGGAGTGTGGACCTGCGGACCACGACAGTGCACGGCACCACCACATTCCGCGGTGCCTTTCCGTCCAGGGCATCGATCAGCATCGTCACGGATTCGGCGCCCAGGCGTCGCGCGTTCAGGCTCAGCGCAGTCAGCGGCACATCCCAGTCCTCGGTGCCGCAGGACTGGTCGCTCTCGCGCATCACGCTGACCATCAGGTCGTCGGGGATACGCAGGCCCAGCCGCCGGGCCGCGATCACCAGGGCCTGGCCGTATGTCTCGTTGAGGCCGTGGACCGCGTCCGGGCGGTCGGGGCCGGACAGAAGCCGTAGCGCCGCCTCCACCGGATCCTCGGAGGCAGCCGGTGCCTCGACGAGCGCCGGCCAGCCGGCCGCGGCGCACCACGTGCGGTAGAGGTGCTCGCAGTCCTGGGTGTACGCGTCGGGTTCCGGGCCCGACAGGAGACCGACCCGTCTGGCGCCGGAGTCCCGCAGGTGGCCGAGGACTTCGGCCATGCCGTGCTCCAAGTCGCTCTCCACGGTGGGGACATCCTCGTAACCCGGATCGATGGGACGGCCGTCGGTGACCACCGGCATGCGGCGGCGCGCGCAGTCCGCGAGCAGCGGGTCCTCGCGTACCGGGTCGACGATGATGAGGCCGTCCATGGGGACGCGGGCCCACAGCCCGGAGGCCGGATCGCTCGGGACGACGACGAGGGCGTAGTCCCGCTCGACGGCGGTCATGGTGGCGCCGGCGGAGAACGCCGCATAGTACGGGCGGTAAGTGCCGGTCCACGGGCGGTCCGACATATGTCCTACCGCCAGTCCGAGGATGCCGGTGCGTCCGGACACCAGTCCGCGGGCCACGGGGTCGGGGCGGTAGCCGAGTTCCTCGGCGGCGCGGCGGACGCGCTCGCGGGTGGCCGGGGCGATCTGGCCCTTGCCGTGCAGGGCGTGGGACACGGTGGTGATGGACAGGCCGGTGGCCTGCGCGACGTCGCGGATGCCGATCCGCCGACCGGCCTTCCCGGCCCGTGTCGATTTCCGGCTGGTCATGCTCTGGTCGCCCCTCCGTGTCATCCACCGAGCTCCAACGCGCGGCGGCTTCAAGAGTGCCAGAGAACGGCCTGTCCGCACCCTCGAACCCAAAACGTTTTTCTTTCGCTGACCTCGAGGTCTTGACGTACAAAAACGTTTTGGGCAGTGTGGCGCCACCGTTTCCCGGCACCTCTCCTCTAGGAGCTCCATGCGCAGCGTCCGTACGTTTGCCCTGCCCGCATTGACCGCCGTGTTGCTCGCGGCCCTCACGTCCTGCGGCGGTTCCGTGGCCGGCGGCGGAGACTCCACCACCCACACCACGGACGCCAAGGGGTCCCGCGCCTACGGCACGTGCAAGGTGACCGGCACCCGCGGCTCGATCCACCTCAAGACCGTCGAGAAGGGCACGCTCACCGTGGTCGGTGACCTTCCCAGCCCCGGCTGGTGGAACGGCGACACCGTGCGTCGGATCAACAGCGGATACGAGTACTGCATGGCCGCGAATCTCGCCTACCGGGCCGGCCTGTCCAAGCTCACCGTCCGCAATGTGTCCTTCGACGCGCTCGTCGCGGGCAAGACCCAGGACTTCGACATGGCGCTCGCGGAGATCTCCATCACCGACGCCCGCCGCAAGGTGGTGGACTTCTCGTCGCCGTACTTCTCCTCCAACATCGGCGTGCTGGTCAAGTCCGGGTCCGAGGTGACCGAGGACAACATCGGAGGCTTGCGGCTCGGCGTGAAACAGGGCACCACGGGCGCCGACTTCGTCCGCGACCGCCTCCACCCGAAGAGCCAGCCGAAGGTGTTCGCGGGCGACGTCGAGGTGCAGGCCGCGCTCCAGGCGGGCCAGATCGACGCAGCGCTCACCGATGTCGCCATCGTGCTCGGCAAGGCCCAGGAGTCCAAAGGCAAACTCAAGGTGATCGGACAGTACGACACCGGCGAGTCGTACGGAGCGCTGTACCCCAAGGGCGGCAAGAACTCCGCCGCCCTCGACGGGGCCATCGACGCGATGAAGAAGGACGGCACGCTCGACAAGCTCTCCTCCACCTACCTGGCCCAGGCCTTCGGCGGGGACCCGGCGGCGATCCCGGTGTGGAGCGCCAAGTGACCGTGCCCACCGATCTGCTGACTGTGCTGAAGGCCGGGCGGACCGAGCCGCCGAAAGCCACCCCACCCCGGCCGGCACTGCCGCTCGCGGCCGCCGCGGTGGCGGCCGTCCTGGTCACCGTGGCACTGACCGCCGCCACTGCCCGGTCCGTGAGCAAGGTCCTGCCCGGCTCCGGCCTGCCGGTCGTCGTCGGTACGGTCCTCGTGACCGCCGCCGTGCTCACCCTGCTGAGGCCCGCGCTGCGGGCGGTGCGCTCGGGCCGCGCGGCCGCCGCGGCCTGGTCCGAGGACCGACGGGCCGACGCCCGGCGGGCCGCGTCCGAGGGCCGCGAGGACGCCCGGACCGTACTGGGCTGGTGTCTGGCCGCGGTCGTCCTGCTCGGCGCGGTCTGGTTCCTGTTCGCCAATGACCGTGCCGTGCAGCGCACTTTCCTCGACGGCGAAGTGATCGGGATCAGCCTGCGGGAGACCGCCTCCGCGTTCGGCACCAACCTCTTCATCGCCGTCGCCGCGCAGATCCTGATCCTCGTGTGGGGACTGACGCTCGCTCTCGCCCGGATGGCGCCGGGGCGAACCGGCCGCCCGCTGCGACTGCTCGCCACGGCATACATCGACGGCTTCCGCGCCGTACCGGCGATCATCGTCATCTACCTCATCGGCTTCGGACTGCCGCTCGCCGAGGTGCCGGTGCTCAGCTCACTCAGCCCGGTGTGGTTCGCGATCCTCGCGCTCACCCTCACCTACGGCGCGTACGTCGCCGAAGTGTTCCGGGCCGGCATCGAGTCCATCGCGCCCGGCCAGAGCGCGGCGGCCCGTTCACTCGGCCTCTCGCGCAGCGCCACGCTGCGCCATGTGGTGCTGCCGCAGGCCACCCGCCGCGTCGTACCGCCGCTGCTCAACGACTTCATCAGCCTGCAGAAGGACACCGCGCTGGTGAATGTCATCGGCACCATCGACGCCTTCAACCAGTCGAAGATCTTCGCGTCCAACCACTTCAACCTGTCCTCGGTGACCGTGGTCGCGGCGCTCTTCATCCTCATCACGATCCCGCAGGCCCGGCTGGTGGACCGGCTCGTGGCACGCGAGCAGCGCCGCGGCAAGGGAGCCTGACATGGCCTTCATCGAGATCGACAAGGTGCACAAGAGCTACGGGCAGACCCCCGTGCTCCGCGGCATCGACCTGACCGTGGCCCAGCACCAGGTGGTGACCCTGATCGGCGCCTCCGGCAGCGGCAAGTCCACCCTGCTGCGCTGCATCAACGGCCTGGAAGAGATCAGCGGGGGCGAGATCCGGGTCGGCGGTGATGTCGCCTCCGGCCGCGGCACCGATGTGGACCGGCTGCGCCGCGATGTCGGCATGGTCTTCCAGCACTTCAATCTGTTCCCGCACATGAGCGTGGCGCGCAACGTCGCCCTCGCACCGATGCGGGTGCGCGGGATACCGCGCGCCGAGGCCGAGGAACAGGCTCGCGCCCTGCTCGCGCGGGTCGGCCTGGCCGACAAGGCCGACAGCATGCCCGACCGGCTCTCCGGCGGCCAGCAGCAGCGGGTGGCCATCGTACGCGCCCTGGCCACCGGCCCCCGCGCACTGCTGCTCGACGAGATCACCTCGGCCCTCGACCCCGAACTCGTCGCCGAAGTACTGGCCATCGTCCGCGAACTGGCCGAGGGCGGCATGACCATGCTGCTGGCCACCCATGAGATGGGCTTCGCCCGGGAGGTGTCGAACAAGGTGTGCTTCCTCCACCAAGGCGTACTGCTGGAAGAAGGGCCGCCGCAGCAGATCTTCGGCGACCCCCAGCAGGAGCGCACCCGCGCCTTCCTGCGCCGCATCGTCGAGGCAGGTCGGCTGTGAGCGGCGCGCGAGTGCTCGTCGTGGAACACGAGGACGGCACGGGCCCGGCCCAGTTCGGCGAGCGCCTCGCCGAACAGGGCCTGGTGATCGACCTCTGTCGCCCCTGGACGGGCGACACGCTGCCCCGAACCCTGGACGCATACGACGGGCTGCTGGTCCTCGGCGGATCCATGGGCCCCTACGACGAGGAGCAGGCGCCCTGGCTGCCGCAGGTGCGCAAACTGCTGCGGCAGGCCGTAACCCGGGACCTCCCCACGCTGGGGATCTGTCTGGGCATGGAACTGCTGACGGTGGCCTGCGGAGGCGAGGTCCGGCACGCCGCCCTGCCCGAGGTCGGACTCAATGATCTGATAATCCATCAAGAAGCTTTCATGGACCCATTGTTCGCACGACTCGTGAACCAGGACGGGTGGCTGCGCGCGGTGCAGTGGCACTGGGAGGAGACGGCCACGCTGCCCGAGGGTGCCGTTGCGCTGCTCACCAGCGAGCGCTGCACCCACCAGGCGTACCGGATCGGCACCGCCGTGTGGGGTGTTCAGTTCCACCCCGAGGTGCTGGCCGACGACATACGCACCTGGGGCACGCAGGACGTCGGTCCGCTGCACGCCCTGGGACTTGAACCGGGCGAGGTCGTCGCCGAGGTGGAGCGCGAGGAGAAGCGGCTGCGCACCCTCTGGGGGGCTCTCGCCGAGCAGTGGGGGTCCATGGTTGCCGACGGTCCGGGCCCGTCCGCCCGACAGCGCACTGCGGCAAAGCGGCGGCCATGAGGGCCAGATGACGGCCGGACCGGTCGGGCTGCCGGCATGGTCGGCCCAACCGGTCCTCCCCGCCGGGCAACGGGTCGACAGGGGGCGTGCGGCAAGCACCCGTCAGCGGCGCGGACAGGTCGGGTCATCGATCGCGCTGACCGTGTAGGGAGGAGAGCCCGGAGGGTCATCCAGCTGGCTGTTGACGACGTACAGCCGGCAGCCGTGCCGGGCGAGCGTGGTGGGCAGGTCGAACGGCTCGCCGGTGATCCGTTCGGTCACCGTTCCCGTGCGCAGCTGCGCGTCCAGCTCGGCGATGTACACGCCGTGCGGGGCACCGTAGTTGAGCACGGCGTACAGCGTCCGGCCCGACAGCAGCATCCCGTCAGCCCCGAACGACTCACCACCCAAATCCAGTTGATCGATCACGCGCGTCGCGGTGTCCACCCGCCAGACCGCCTCGGTTCCGTTGGACGACACCAGCAGGGTCTTGCCCGAGCGGTCCGCCACGATGCCGTTGAGCAGCCAGTACTGCGCCGGGAACTGCGGGAACGCGGACCGGATGTCCAGCCACGGTTCGAGCTGCCCCGGGCGGCCGTTGTGGAGAGGGGCCCGCAGGACCACCGGATTGGCCCAGTCCGTGACGTAGACGGCGTCCTTCGTGATCACCAGGTCGTTCAGATGCGGCGGGCCGAGCGGACCGGGCTCGGCCGTACGCTCGGCCAGCAGCCTCCCGTTGCGGTCGTGGACGCTCAGGACAGCGCCGCCCACCGAGAACACCCACCCGTGCCTGTCGGTGTGCACGCCGAGGGAACTGGGGCGGCTCTCGATTCCCTCGGCACGGAACACATCCAGACGAGAGTCGCGGACATGGCCGCGGTACAGCGCGCCGGTGCCGTCGGAGGACACATACACGGTGCCGTCCCGGTCGACGGCGATCCCCTCCGGCAGGACGCCGGGGGCGTCGGAGACGACGTAGGTGCGAGGCAGCGGGCGGGCGACGGCCCCCTCGGGCGTACCGCCGAAGACGGCCGCCAGGACGGCGGCGAGAAGACAGAGCAATCGTGAAGTGGCGCGCATCGTGGGGACCTCCAGGAGTTCGTGGACCGGCGTGCCGCACAGGAGCCTGGCCGATACACGATCCGGCCGCATCGCCTTTCGGCTCTCGCGGAAAGGCATGACCGCACCGATAATCAGGCGGCGTGATCCGCTTACACTTCACCGACGCCGACCTGCGCAGGGTCACGGTGGCCCAGACTCCCGACGCCCTGCTGGAAACGGCACTCAGCGTGCGTCGTCTCCGGGGCGCAACCCCCACCGGGGGCCCCGCACGCCCCGCCCTCGGCCAGTGGCACAAAGCGATGCAGGACACCCGCCCCCGGCCCGGTGTCCTGCTCGACCTGGTTCCCCGCAACGGTTTCCTGCCGGACTTCCTTCAACAGCCGACGGCCCGGGACTTCGCCACCGCACTCGACCTCGTCACCGCAGCCCCCGCCGAACAGCTGGCCCTGGACCTGGGTCTGGCGGACACACCTGGGCCCAACGGCGGCCTGGAGCAGCCGAGCCGGTGGGCACGAGAGCTCGCGAACGGCTCACCGGCGGCGCGGCGCGCCCTGCAGCGCGACCTCAAGGGGTACTTCACCTCGGCGGTCGCCCCGCTGTGGCCGCGGCTGAGGGCTGATGCCATGACCGACCGGGCGGTGCGCGCCGAGATGCTGCTACGCGGTGGGGTCGACGCCCTGCTCACCACGCTCAGCCCCACATGGAGCTGGCAGGCGCCCGTACTGACTCTCCCGTCGGCGTCCCGGCACGACATCGCGCTGTGCGGCCGCGGACTGCTGCTCGTACCGTCCTGGTTCGCACCGGGCGCCATGGTGATGTACCGGCCGCAGAAGTCGACGGTCCTGGTCCATCCGATGCTTCTCGCCGAGGAGCCGGCCTTCTCGTGCGACGTGCTGGGACCACTGCTGGGCCGGACAAGGGCAGCTGTGCTCACCGTCCTGCGCGTCCCGGCCACCACGACCGTGCTCGCCGGACGTGCCGGGATCTCCTTGGCGGCGGCCAGCCAGCACGCCACTGTTCTGCGCAACGCCGGACTGGTGGACACCGCCCGGACGGGCCTGTCCGTCCTGCACAGCCTGACCCCGCTCGGACGGGCCCTGCTGGCGGGTGAGGAGCCGTCGTTCTGAGGCCCGCCCCGGCACGGAGGCGGCGACAGCAGCCCGCCGCCCGTCGGCCCCCACTTCTCACCAGCAGACACCGGCGGCTTTGCGCCCGGGCCGAAGGACGGCAGCGCAGGCGCTCGGCCCGGGCGCATGCCGTTCCGATGGCGTGGCCGCCTGCGGACCCGGCGGACCGGGACGACGATGCGCGCCACGACCGCCACGAGCAGTGCGGGCGGGCGCCCGACTATGCCCGGGCGGGATGTGTGATCAGCGCAATCGCAAGTTACGGAAATGTCTGCATTGAGTAACACGAACTGGAGTCGCTGTCGGTGGCGGGGGAGGTGCTCCAGTCTTTGGGTTCTCGGCCTGAGGCGGCCGGGTACCGCACCGCGCAGCATGGCCCGTGACCGGGCCCTGGGCGCCCTTGTTTGAGGGGACATCAATGTCTGCTTCTCGTACCGTCCGCCGCATCGCCGCTACCGCTGTGGCAGCCGGCTCCGTCGTCGCCGTGGCGGCGATGCCGGCATCCGCCGACAGCGACCACGGCCGCCACCAGCTGCACTCCAGCGTTGTCCTCGGCGACATCCAGTACGACAGCCCCGGCCGTGACGACTGGTCGAACCGTTCGCTGAACCGGGAGTGGGTGGACGTCACCAACACCGGCGGCCGCGCGGTCGACCTGGACGGATGGTCGCTCTCGGACCGGAGCGGCAAGCTGTACCGCTTCGGCGACCTGCGCCTGGCCGGCCGCGCCACGGTCCGGGTCCACACCGGGGCCGGCCGTGACACCCGCCGGGACGTCTACCAGGGCAGCCGGGACTACATCTGGAGCAACTACGCCGACGAGGCGACCCTGCGCGACAACCGCGGCCGCACCGTGGACACCCACTCCTGGGGCCACCGCCGCTGACCCGCACCTGTCCCGTCACTGACCAAGGGCGCACCTTCCGCCCCCGGGGTGCAACCCTTTTGGTCCGGCGTGCCACCACCCGCACAGGGCGGTGGCACGCCGCTCTCATACGCCCGGGTCCCCGGCTTCCCACCACCCGGCACGGTGCTGCAGGGCCCTGGTCTGAGGGCCCAGGGCCCAGGCGTACGCATCCGAGGGATCGAAGATGCGCACGCCGCAGGGCCCAACACCTGTAAGGAGGGGAACGTCACGGGTGCCACGCCCCGAGTCCGGAAGCAGACGCCACGTACCTGAAGGCGCTCTGAGCCGCCGCTGCCCTGAACCCACCATCGCGATGTCCTCGACGAAGACCGGCGAGCGGTGCGTGCACTGCCTCCTTCGTGCGGTGAAGCTGAGAGGGTGAGCATCAGAAGCGTGCACCCGGTGAGTGCGGAGCAGATCTACGCAGCCCTCGTCGCCCTGGGGGCTGAACCGGTACTGGATCCGGACGTGTGGCCCCAGGGCCCGCAGGCCGAGGACCGGCTGCGACTGCTGGGCGCCCTGCTGGCCAAGACAGAACTGGAAATCACCGCCTCGACCGGCAGGGGCGGGCAACCGCTGCAGGACGTCGCCGAAGCGCTTCTCGGATGGACGGAGCAGGCAGGACCCGACTCACAGGTTTCGTCCATCGTGCTGGCGAACCGGTTGCAGCTCACCGCGGTGCAGCTCATGGGAGCCGAGGAGGCGGGGCCTCCTCACCGGGCGGCGTCCTGGGCGGCCGTGGTGGCGGCTACGGACGCACTCAGCGCCCAGCTCTATTTCGAGCGCGGTGACATTCGGGCCACCCGGCGAGCTCTCGACCGGACGGAGGCATCGGTCATCGCGATCCTGCAGGGCTTGCACGACCTCCGCGCCGCCATCGGCGATATCGAGGAGTAGAAGAAACGCGTGAGCCCGCTGGACCGCCGGCCGGCTTGCCCGTGACCAGGGAGGTGGTTCCGCTACCCGGCCGTGCCTGCACGCTTCGTGGCCCAGAAACGGCAGACAGCCCATCCGGCACCCAGCGCGGAAGCCGTCCAGACGATGACCTCGGCGAGAACCATCGACGGGGTCAGGGTGAGGTGCGGACTGGGCGGCAGGACGACCATCTGCACGGCAGCACCCACCGGCACTGTCAACGCTGCCAGCAGGCCGGTCAATCCAGGACGCCTGATGGCTGAACCCACCGCACCCAGGACCAACCCGAACGGCAGACCCACCACCCACCACCTGACCATATCCGTGCCGGCCCCCCAGACGAGGGCGTCCGTCACGTAGTACGCCCCCGTGGCGGCGAACAGCGCCAGGGCCCCGGCCAACGCGCCCAAGGCCCGTGTTCCGGCCACCCAGCCCATCGCCACCGCCAGCCCGGCCCAGGACCAGCCTGCGTCCATCAGCAGGCTGAGCACCTTGGCGGCGCCGGCCCAAACGGTCCCCGTGAGCGGGGCGCCGAGCTCCCCGTACGGGGAGGAAAGCGCGTTGATGAGCGAGGTGGCCGCCCCGAATCCCAACCCGGCCGCGAGACTGCTCAATATGATCTTCATGCTGGAGGGTATCCAGCGTGTTCAGCATGCCCGGGGGTCTCCCGGTCGGCGTGACGAAACCGTGCAGGCAGAACCCGTACAAACGCGGGCCCGGCCTGCCGGATACGACCGGGCTCGGCCCGCTCCGATCCCCTGTCCGGAGCGGGCCGACGCACCGGTCAGTCGGTGCCGAACTCCATCGCGGCGCGGTCCAGCAGCTCGTCGTCGCCGGAGACCTCGCCGCGGGAGGCGATGGCCTCGGCACCGCCCTCCGGCATGGTGCCGATCAGGCCGGTCGCCGCCTGGGCGGCGCCGATCAGCGCGGGGTGGGTCGTGCCGACGATGCCGAGGCCGGCGTACTGCTCGAGCTTGGCGCGCGAGTCGGCGATGTCGAGGTTGCGCATGGTGAGCTGGCCGATCCGGTCCACCGGGCCGAACGCCGAGTCCTCGGTGCGCTCCATCGAAAGCTTGTCCGGGTGGTAGCTGAATGCCGGGCCGGTGGTGTTCAGGATCGAGTAGTCCTCACCGCGCCGCAGTCGCAGGGTCACCTCGCCGGTGACCGCCGAGCCGACCCAGCGCTGCAGCGACTCGCGGACCATCAGCGCCTGCGGGTCCAGCCAGCGGCCCTCGTACATCAGCCGCCCGAGGCGCCGTCCCTCGTTGTGGTAGTGGGCGAGGGTGTCCTCGTTGTGGATCGCGTTGACGAGGCGCTCGTACGCGGCGTGCAGCAGCGCCATGCCGGGTGCCTCGTAGATGCCGCGGCTCTTCGCCTCGATGATCCGGTTCTCGATCTGGTCCGACATGCCCAAGCCGTGGCGGCCGCCGATCGCGTTCGCCTCCATCACCAGGTCGACCTGGGAGGCGAACTCCTTGCCGTTGATCGTCACCGGGCGGCCCTGGTCGAAGCCGATCGTCACGTCCTCGGCGGCGATCTCGACCGAGGGGTCCCAGAACCGCACGCCCATGATCGGTTCCACGGTCTCCACGCCGGTGTCGAGGTGCTCCAGCGTCTTGGCCTCGTGGGTGGCACCCCAGATGTTGGCGTCGGTCGAGTACGCCTTCTCGGTGCTGTCGCGATACGGCAGGCCGTGGGCGACCAGCCACTCCGACATCTCCTTGCGGCCGCCCAGCTCGGAGACGAAGTCGGCGTCGAGCCACGGCTTGTAGATGCGCAGGTGGGGGTTGGCGAGCAGGCCGTAACGGTAGAACCGCTCGATGTCGTTGCCCTTGAACGTCGAGCCGTCGCCCCAGATCTGTACGTTGTCCTCGAGCATCGCCCGGACCAGCAGGGTGCCGGTGACGGCGCGGCCGAGCGGCGTGGTGTTGAAGTAGGCACGGCCGCCCGAGCGGATGTGGAACGCGCCGCAGGCGAGCGCGGCCAGGCCCTCTTCGACCAGCGCCTCCCGGCAGTCGACCAGGCGCGCGACCTCGGCACCGTAGGCCTTCGCGCGGCCGGGCACCGAGGCGATGTCGGGCTCGTCGTACTGGCCGATGTCGGCGGTGTAGGTGCACGGGACGGCACCCTTGTCGCGCATCCACGCGACCGCGACGGACGTGTCGAGGCCGCCCGAGAAAGCGATGCCGACGCGCTCGCCGGTGGGCAGTGAGGTGAGAACCTTAGACATAGGAAGAGTATGTATGCATTCGCATGATTATGCAAGATGGCTTGCCGGGTCCGGCCGGCACCGCTTCAGAGCCATCGCCGCGCGTGCGCGGCGATGGCTCCCAGCACCTCGGGCATGTCCTGCTCCGGTGCCCCTATCAGCACCCGCGAGCCACGCCCCGGCCCGTCCAGTACCTCGCAGACGGCGACCAGCGGATGGGTCGCCTGTTTTGCCGCCTGCCGGTACCGGCCGTTCGTTCTTCTCTCGCGCGCTTCCGCGTCCAGGTAGGGGGTCATCGAGTACCGCCGCACCGCCCGCGGATCACTGCGCAGCGGCGGCCGTACGTCGAGCACCCGCAGCGGACCCGGCAGCGGCTTCAACGCCACCTTCGCGCAGGGGTCGGGGGTCGTGCCCAGCACCCCGGGCCCCACGTACAGCGGGCCGTTGATGTCCAGTTTCCACGGGCCCGTGCCGGCGACGGCACCGTCCACCGCGTGCACCTCGACCGGTTCGACCGGCTCCACCTCGCACTTGCGCGGCGGCCGCGTCCGCGTCCACCACCGCAGCACCAGCAGGGCCGGTACCAGCAGTGCCACCGCCGCCACCGCGAAGCCCCGCACCACCGCTTCGGGCCGCGGCGCGATCAGCGCCACCAGCGCGCCGACACCACCCGCGGCCCCCAGTGCGAGTGCCGGCGCCACCCACTGCCATGCCATCGTCAGCGGATTGCGCCGCCCGCGCAGCGGCAGCCACAGCGCCGCCCACAGCGGCCCGAGGCCGATCCCGCACAGCGCGGAGGCCAGCGCGGCGGGCCCGGCGAAGAGCCGTCCCGGGTAGTGGCCGGTGTGCACGGTGGCGGTGTCGTCGCCCTCACCGGCCCGGACCATCCGCACCGAGCCGCGCCACCAGAACAAGGTCACCGGCTCCCCGGCCCGTGCCCGCCCGTACACCGAGTCCCGCTCCTCGTGCGAGTTGTGGTCGCGGTAGCTCAGCTCCATCGCGCGCTTGTCCGCCCGGGTCAGCTCCAGCGTGTACACCGTGGACGTGCGCTTGAGCTTGTAGGCGGTGTCCCGCACAGTGACGCGTTCCCGCTGCAGGCAGTACGGCTTGCGATAGCGGTCCCCGCACACCTTCAGCCGGCCGGTGGGGTGCCCGTCCTCGACCACCGCCACCTTCGCGAAGTCCACGTCGTCCGCGCGCAGCCGTTCCGCCTCCTGCCAGAGCAGCCAGGCCGCCCCCAGCAGCACGGCGGCCAGCAGCAGGCACACTCCCGCGCGGACGGTGTCCCCGGTCCCGCCCCTCATACGCTCCCTCACTCCTGCTCTCGTCAGCACATACGTGACAGCCGGCGTCCCGTAATGGATGTGCGCGTCGCCGACGCACACCCCATGCCGATGGCCGGTGGCCGCGAGGACGCACCGGTGGTCCGGGACCGGCGAGCCGACCAGCTTGACCGCCGAGGAAGAAACGGGCCGAGGTGGTGCCGGTGATCGTGGGTACGCACCGGTTGTCCTTGCCATAGGGCGTCACTGCGACCGCCTTGCCCGACTCCGGTGCCGGCGAACGCCTCAAGATCCACCGTGGCTGCACGGACCGGGCCCGCCGCACCCTCGTCTGCTTCGACGGCGTCCACTTGCAGCCCACGCCACCGCCCTGGACCGACCATGTGGTCGCGCTGGACGTACGCACAGGGACCGCGCCCGGACGTGCAGGAACGCGCCCCCGCCGCCGGTCAGACCATCTGCTCCGGCTGCACGATGCGGTCGAACCGGTCCGCGGTGATGTAGCCGCTGGCGAGGGCGGCTTCGCGCAGTGTGGTGCCCTCGCGGTCGGCCTTGTGCGCGATGGCCGAGGCCCGGTCGTAGCCGAGCACCGGGGAGAGGACAGTGACCAGCATGAGGGAGCGGTCCACGAACTCACCGATCCGGTTCCGGTCGAGGTCGATCCCTTCGATGCAGAACTCGCGGAGCTTGCCGCAGGCGTCGCCGAGAATCCTTGCCGAGTGCAGGAAATTGTTGACGATGACGGGGCGCATCGCATTCAGCTCGAAGTTGCCCTGCGTGCCGGCGAAGGCGACGGCCGAGTCGTCTCCCAGGACCTGGATGCAGACCATCACCATGGCCTCGCACTGTGTCGGATTCACCTTTCCGGGCATGATCGAGCTGCCCGGCTCGTTCGCCGGGAGGACGAGTTCGCCGAACCCGCAGCGCGGCCCGGAGGCCAGCCACCGGATGTCGTTGGCGATTTTCATCAGCGGTACGGCCAGCGCCCGCAGACCGGCCGAGGCCGCCACCATGGCGTCCAGTCCGCCCTGCGCGGCGAACTTGTTCGGCGCGGTCCGAAACGGCCGGCCGGTCAGCTCGGCGATCTGCGCCGCGATGTCCGTGCCGAAACCGTCAGGAGCATTGAGCCCGGTGCCGACGGCGGTGCCGCCCGCGGCCAGCTCGTACAGCCCGGGCAGTGTGGCGCGGATTCGCTCCAGCGCGTCGTCCAGCTGGTGCGTGTAGCCCGACCATTCCTGGCCGACCGTCAGCGGGACCGCGTCCTCCAGATGGGTCCGGCCGATCTTGACGACGTCGTGCCAGGCACGGGCCTTGGCGTCAACGGCGTCCCGCAGTCGCCGCACCTGCGCGATCAGATGGTCCTCGATCTCGAGAACGGCGGCGATGTGCATGGCTGTGGGGAAGGTGTCGTTGGAGGACTGCCCCATGTTGACGTCGTCGTTGGGGTGGACCGGGCTCTTGGAACCGAGCTCCCCGCCGACGAGCTGGATGGCCCTGTTGCTGATCACCTCGTTGGTGTTCATGTTGGACTGGGTGCCGGAACCGGTCTGCCAGACGAAAAGCGGGAAGTGCTCATCCAGTTGACCGCCGGTCACCTCGTCCGCGACCCGGGCGATGAGGTCGGCCTTCCACCCGGGCAGCCTGCCCGCCCGCCCGTTCACCAGCGCCGCAGCCTTCTTCACGTAGCCGTACGCATGGTAGACGGCCTTCGGCATCCGGTCGTCGCCGATCGAGAAGTGCAGCAGCGACCGCTGGGTCTGGGCACCCCAGTAGCGGTCGGCCGGCACCTCGATCTCGCCCATGGAGTCGGTCTCGCGGCGGGAGCCCGTCGCGGTCAGCCCCACCGGCAGGCCGAGGATACGAGGGGGAGTTTGCGGGTGTGCGCCGGCGGCTTCCTGGTGGCGCGCGGTCATGACACGCCGCCGCCGTCGTGGTAGACCGGCTGCCACATCGCGTCCTGCACGGCCTGCACAGGGTCGTCGACGGCGGCGGTGGCAACCCCGTCGGCCCGGGCCGCCTCGACCACGGCAACGGCCACAGCGGCCGAGGAGGCGCGCAGGTCGGCCACCGGGGGCAGCAGCGACGCCCCGGGCTCGCTGACGTCCACCTGCCGGGTGACGGCCTCGGCGGCGGCGAGCAGCATGCCGTCGGTGACCCGCTCGGCGCGGGACACGATGGCACCCAGCCCCAGGCCGGGGTAGAGAAGCGCGTTGTTGGCCTGGCCGATGGTGTGGGTGACACCCTCGTACACCACAGGCTCCACCGGGATGCCGGTCGCTACCAGCGCCTTCCCCCCGGACCAGGCGATGATGTCGGCGGGCATGGCCTCGATGCGCTCGGTCGGGTTGGACAGCGGGAAGATGATCGGCCGCTCGGCCGCCTCGCACATCGCCTCGACGACCTCACGGGTGAACGCGCCGTGCGCGGTCGAGGTGCCGATGAGGACGGTCGGGCGCGCCCTGCGTACGGTGTCCAGCAGGGAAGGGGCGCCGTGCGGGTCAACGGCCCAGCCGGACACGTCCGCGGCGCGCCGGGCGTAGGGCTGCTGGTAGTCGCGCAGTCCGCTCATGCCGTCGGTGAGCAGGCCCTGCTTGTCGATGAGCCAGATCCTGCCGACGGCCTCATCGAGGGCCGCCCCGTCGCGCACCATCGCATCACGCAGTTGGTCGGCGATCCCGACGCCCGCGGTGCCGGCACCGAACACCACCACCCGCTGCTCCCGCATCGGCACGCCCGTGACGCGCAGCGCCGACAGGACGGCGCCGATCGTGATCGCTCCGGTGCCCTGCAGATCGTCGTTGAAGATCCGCGTGCGGTCCTTGTACGTCTCAAGGATGCGGCGGGCGTTACCGGGCCCGAAGTCCTCGAAGTGCAGCAGCGCGTGCGGGAAGTGCCGGGAGGCGGTCTCCAGGTAGGTGCGGATGAAGGCGTCGTACTCGGCGCCGCGACGCCGGGAGTGCCGGTTGCCGAGGTACAGCGGGTCGCTGAGCAGCGTCTCGTTGTCCGTTCCCACGTCGAGCGAGACCGGGATCACTCGGGTCGGATCCACCCCTGCGGCAGCCGTGTAGACCGCCAGCTTGCCGACCGAGATCTGAATGCCGCCCACGCCCCAGTCGCCTATCCCGAGGATCTCCTCGGCGTCGGTGACCACGATCAGGTCGACGTCGTCCGGGCCCAGCCCGAGCCCTGTGAACGCCTCCTCCACCTGCTGCGGTTCGTCGATGGACAGGAACAGTCCCCGCGGCCGGCGGTACTCATGGCTGTACCGCTCGATCGCCACCCCGACAGTGGGGTCGTAGACCACCGGAAGCAACTCCGTGAGGTGATCCATCAGAACTTTGAAGTACAGCGTCTCGTCGCTGTCGTGCAGCTCCTCCAGGAACACATTCTTCGCCAGGTCATCCGGCTGTGCCAGCAACTGCCGATGGGCCCGCTCGGCCTGCTCGTCCAGGCTCAGTACGGCCGCGGGGAGCCGCCCGGTGATACCCAGCGCCTTGCGCTGCTCCTGGGTGTAGGCGACGCCGCGATTTTGCGCCGGGTCGTCGAGAACACTGAGACCACGGCCGTGCTGCTGGTGCGTGCTCTGGGACATGGATCTCTCCCGCGGCTAGGTACGCGCCCGGGCACGGGCGCCCTGCGCCCCCAGAACAAGCGTAGATACTCCAGCAGCCGACGGCGATTTGGCGGGCCAGAGGTGCGGAGGCGGCCAACACCGCGCCGGCAGCAGTCCGGTCAAGAACTGACGTCCCGCCGCACGGCACCGATCGCCCCAGCCACCGCAGCCGGGGCGATCCGGACACTCGCTGCACCAGAGCGCCGACAGGAAGTGCCGGGCAGCGCGGTCTGTGGCGGTCGGGGCCGTCCAGGCGTCCGCTCAGCGACCGGCGAGCAGCGTGACCGTGTCGATCACGCGGTTCGAGAAGCCCCACTCGTTGTCGTACCAGGCGACCACCTTGACGTGGCGCCCGTCGACGCGGGTAAGGGCCGAGTCGAAGATCGACGAGGCCGGATTGCCCATGATGTCGGATGAGACCAGCGGGTCGTCCGAGTACTCGAGTACGCCGGCCAGCGGCCCCTGTGCTGCGGCACGGTACGCCGCCAGCACCTCGTCGCGCGTCACCTCGCGCGTCACGGTCGTGTTGAGCTCGACGATCGAGCCCACCGGAACCGGCACGCGGATCGAGTCGCCCGACAGCTTGCCGTCGAGGTTCGGCAGCACGAGGCCGATCGCCTTGGCGGCACCCGTCGTGGTCGGCACGATGTTGACAGCGGCGGCGCGGGCGCGGCGGGCGTCGCGGTGCGGACCGTCCTGCAGGTTCTGCTCCTGCGTGTAGGCGTGCACCGTCGTCATGAAGCCGTGCTCGATGCCGGCGAGCTCGTCGAGTACCGCGGCCAGCGGCGCAAGCGCGTTGGTCGTGCACGAGGCGTTCGAGATGACCGTGTGCAGGTCCGGGTTGTACGCGTCGGTGTTGACTCCGAACGCGAGCGTGACATCAGCACCGTCCGACGGTGCGGTGACGAGCACCTTCTTCGCACCCGCGTCGAGGTGGGCGCGGGCGGCCTTGGCCGACGTGAAGCGGCCGGTCGCCTCGAGCACGATGTCGACGCCGAGCTCGGCCCACGGCAGCTGCTCCGGTTCGCGCTCGGCGAGCACCGCGATGCGACGGCCGTCGACGACGAGCGCGCTTCCGTCGACCGTCACCGGGCGACCCAGCCGGCCGGCCGTGGTGTCGAAAGCGAGCAGCCGTGCAAGAGTGGCGGGCTCCGTGAGGTCGTTGACGGCAACGACCTCGAGGTCGTCGCCGCGTTCGAGCAGCGCGCGCAGCACATTGCGTCCGATACGGCCGAATCCGTTGATAGCGATGCGAGTCATGAGCGATGTCCCTTCTGTTCGCCATCAGGTTCGCGCCCGGCATCCGCCCGCGACAGCGGCGTGAACGCCATGGTTCAAAAGGATCTCGCCACGTGAGGACGGGCTACTCGCCCTTGGTGAAGGTGCGCCGGTACTCGCTCGGCGTGGTGTCGAGGATGCGCTGGAAGTGCAACCGCAGATTCGCACCGGTGCCGAGACCGACGTCGGCGGCGATCTGCTCGACGCTTCGCTCCGAACGCTCGAGCAGTTCACGGGCCACGTCGATCCGGGCACGCATGACCCACTGCATCGGCGTGTACCCCGTGTCTTCGACAAAGCGTCGCGAGAACGTGCGGGGCGACACCGTCGCATGCCGGGCGAGCGCCTCGAGGGTGAGGGGCTCGCCGAGCCGGTGCAGCGCCCACTCGCGGGTGGCGGCGAACCGCTCGCCGAGCGGCTCGGGCACGCTGCGCGGCACATACTGCGCCTGGCCGCCGCTGCGGTAGGGGGCCGCGACCAGGCGCCGGGCCGCGTAGTTCGATGCGGCAACACCGAGGTCGCCGCGCAGAATGTGCAGGCACAGGTCGATGCCCGAGGCGGCGCCGGCCGACGTCAGCACGCTGCCCTCGTCGACGAACAGGACGTTCTCGTCGACCTGAACGAGCGGATGCTTCGCCACAAGCGCCCGCGTGTAATGCCAGTGAGTCGTGGCGCGCTTGCCGTCGAGCAGGCCCGTGGCGGCGAGCGCGAACGCGCCCGTCGAGATGGCGGCGAGCCGCGCACCCCGGTCGTGGGCGGCGATCAGCGCGTCAATGACGGCCTGCGGCGGGTCGTCGCGGTCCGGGAACCGGTAGCCGGGGACGAAGACGATGTCGGCCCACGCAAGCGCGTCGAGCCCGTGGGTGACGTAGTACGACAGGCCTTCCCCGCCGGTCACGAGGCCGGGCGCCGCGCCGCACACCCGCACCTCGTACGGCATGCTCGCGCGGGTCGTGAAGACCTGCGCAGGAATGCCGACATCGAGCGGCTTCGCACCATCGAGCACAAGGACGGCGACGCGATGAAGGCGGGAGGCTGGCACGGGAAAGAGGGTACGCGGGGGTGCCGCCTGGCTCGATACACCGGGTCACCCAACCGCCTGATGCTCAAAAACGCGTGCCCCGCACACTTATTGCGCAACTTCAATCACGCATGGGCAGAAGCCATGGACTCCGCCCGAGCCGCTGCCAATGCCGCACCCGACCCCACTTTCCTACCGCCCCGCCAGCTGATCCGGCCTGCCTGTCACCTCGTCTGCGACCGTCCCACCCACCATGGGTGCACACTCATGCGTGAATACCACCCTTTGCGAGCACGTGTAATCATGAATACCCGCGCCCTGCAGTCCGGGGCACCCAACGTGCTGCTTTGGAGGCTCCCTTGACGCTCGCAGCCATCGGCCCGATGCTCTCCGACGGCCGGGCGCACCACCGCCCTGTCGCCGCCTTCGACGCCCACACGTTCGAGCACCTGCAGGCAATCGTGGCGGGGGCGGAACTGGCGGGCAGCGGTGTGATCATCCAGATCGGCGAGACGGCGGTGGACCATCACGGCGGGCACCTCGCGCCACTCGCCCGGGCCGCCGCCGAGATGGCGCGCACTGCCACCGTGCCGGTCGGACTCCACCTGACGAAGGTGCGCAGGACCGCACTGCTCGCCCAGGCAGCGCACTGCGGCTTCGGCTCGATCATGTACGACGCCGGTCACCTCTCCTACGCCAGAGCCGTCGCCGTGACCCGGGACGCGGTCTCGTGGGCGCACGAGCAGGGGCTCTGGGCGGAGGCAGAGTTGACGGACACCGGCGGCCGCGAGGGCCCGCGCGCCGCACGGACCGGCACGTCGCCCTGTCCGCACGGAGCGCACCTCGCCCCCGGGACGGCCCAGGAGTTCGCCGACGCCACCGGCGCCGACGCACTTGTGCTCAGCGGCGAAAGCCACCCCTTCGGCACCTGCACGGCGGATGACCACCGCTCGCTGCTCGCCGGGCTGCGGGCAGCGGTGAACGTGCCCCTCGTCCTTCGGGAGTTGTCCGCGGCGAACCCGGAAGAACTGAGGGCAGCGGTCGTCGCGGACGTGGCCAAGATCGGCTTCGGGCGCGCTCTCGACCCCGCGATGACGCGGGCGCTGCGCGACGGGCTCGCGGCGAGTGGCACGCAGGACCCGGCCGCCTGCCTCGCTGCCGCCCGCCGGGCGATGGCGGACGTGGTCGCCCGCATCATCCAGACCCTGGAGGGCCCGGACACCGGGCCGCGCCCGTGCTCCCCTGCTGCAAAGCACCACGCCGGACGGCATTGACGCCTGACGGACCGGCTCGCCCCTGGCGACAGGCGCTCATGTCCTGCGCCGGACATCAGTACCGTCGGCCGTTGTCACACGTGGTCGGCTGGTCACCCCGTGAGAAGTTCATGCAGGCGCTCGGCTGGGGTTTCCAGCCGAGCGTTCTGCGTGGGCGCAGCCACCGCCCGAGCCCGGCGGCATCGTCCGCTCCGGACTCGGCCGTGTCGTTTACGCGCTCTCCACTGAGCAACTCATCGAACTCAACCCGAATTCAGGAGCCTGGCCGACGGTGGCGCAGGACGGCCCGACCCTGTTCGACGAGGCACGCGCCCCCATCGACGCCTACTACCGCCGTGACTGAGAGCGCCGGCTGACGGTCCCGAGGCGGACTCGCAACAAAGTCCTCGAGGCTCACGGGCTGTGACTCGGCACTGTATTGACCGCAACACCTGTGGTGCAAAGGCGTGCCACCCGGCCGGCCCGGGACTCCAGGTAGCGTTGCTCGGCGATGCTGGCAGTGGACTTCGCGGCGCGCCGGTAGTGCTCGTACGCCCCGGCCGTGTCGCCGGTCTTCTCCAGCAGATGCGCCCGTACGGACAGCAGCCGGTGATGCCCGGCCATCCGCTCGTCATTGTCCAAGGCGGACAGCAGGGCCAGCCCGGCCGGCGGGCCCTCGGTCTCGGCGAGCGCGACCGCCCGGTTGAGGGTGACCATCGGGTTGGGAGCGATCCGTTCCAGGATCAGGTAAAGAGTGTGCACCTGCCGCCAGTTGGTCTCCTCGGCCGTGGCCGCGGCGGCGTGCGTGGCGGCGATGGCGGCCTGCAGCTGGTAGGGCCCCAGCGCCGGGCCGGCCAGCGACGCCTTGACCAGCGCGACGCCCTCGCCGATCAGCCCGCGGTCCCACTTCGTACGGTCCTGCTCGTCCAGCGGCACCAGGTCGCCGGCCGCCGTCGTACGTGCCTGACGGCGGGCGTGGGTCAGCAGCATCAGCGCGAGCAGCCCGGTCACCTCGCCGTCCTCGGGCAGCTGCGCGTGCACCATCCTGGCCAGCCGGATCGCCTCGTGTGCGAGGTCGGCACGGTGCAGTTCGCTGCCCGAGGAGGCGGTGTAGCCCTCGTTGAAGATCAGGTAGAGCACGTGCAGGACGACCGGTAGCCGCGCCTCGCGCTCCGCGCCGTCCGGCAGGGCGAACGAGCTGCCGGCGGCCTTGATGCGCTGCTTGGCCCGGCTGATCCTGGCCGCCATCGTGGCCTGCGGCACCAAGAACGCGCGGGCGATCTCGGCAGTGGTCAGGCCGCCGACCGCGCGCAGCGTCAGGGCGGTCTGAGAGGCCGCGGTCAGCGTCGGATGGCAGCACAGGAACAGCAGGACGAGCGTGTCGTCGGTGTCCGGTACGTCCTCGGGCACCACCTCGGTGGCTGTCGCCGACTCCCGCTCGCGGCGCGCGTGGTCACTGCGCATCTGGTCGATGAGCCGCCGGGACGCGACCGTCGTCAACCAGCCGCGCGGATTGTCCGGCACTCCCTCGGCCGGCCACTGCACGGTGGCGGCGAGGACAGCCTCCTGCACGGCGTCCTCACACCCTTCGAACTGGCCGTGCCGACGTACCAACGTGCCGAGGACCTGCGGCGTGAGCTCACGCAGCAGGTCCTCGATGACGGGTGCTGGTGCTGTCATGCCTCCAATTGTCCGTCAGCGAACATCACCTGCCGCACCTCGATCCCCAGACCCTCGATCGCGGCGTCCGGGATCTGCGCTGCCAGCTCGATCGCCCGCTCCTTGTTCTCGCAGTCGATCAGGTAGAAGCCGCCCAGATACTCCTTGGACTCCAGGAAAGGCCCGTCGGTCACCACCGGCTGGCCGCCTCGTACGGTCACCACGACGGCCTGCGACGGGTCGACCAGCGCCTGCGTGGTGATCAGCTCGCCGGACCTCTTCAGCGCCTCGATGAACGTGCCGTGGCCCTCACCGATCGCCGCCTTCTCCTTGTCGGTCAGCGCGTCCAGCACTGCCGGGTTGATGTGCATGCTGATCAGGAACTGCATCTCGTACTCCTTGTGGTTCGCGGGCCCCGGCCGGGCCCTTCGACCGGTTGGTCGGAGCCGCCGTCGCCGTCTTGACGTCCCCCGCCGAAAAATTCGCATGAGTTTGTCGCCGTCGCACCGCCCGGACCGCGAGGCCGCCACGTCCGGTGACGCCCCACCGTGGCAGACACGCGAGATTTCCGACCGTACCGATGTCAAGAAGGCGCCGACCGCTCCGACCAACCGGCGAAACATCGAGAGAACAAGGAGCTTCGGATATGCAGGTCAACCGGGCATGGCTGGGACTGGTCGTCCTGGCGCTGCCGACACTGCTGGTCGCGATGGACATGACGGCGTTGCTCCTCGCGCTCCCACGGCTGAGCGCCGACCTGGGTGCCGGCAACGTCCAGCAGCTGTGGATCAGTGACAGCTACGGATTCATGGTGGCCGGCATGGTCATCACGATGGGTACGCTCGGCGACCGGATCGGCCGCCGGCGGCTGCTGATGATCGGCGGAGCGGCGTTCGCGGTGCTGTCGGTCGTGGCGGCCTTCGCGGCCGGCCCGCTGATGCTGATCATCGCGCGTGCGCTGCTGGGTGTCGCGGGTGCGACCTTGGCGCCGTCCACACTTGCCCTGATCACCAACATGTTCCGCGACGAACGGCAGCGCGGGCAGGCCATCGCGATCTGGGCGACCTGCCAGTTCACCGGCGGCGCGCTGGGACCCGTACTCGCCGGATTCCTGCTCCAGTACTTCTGGTGGGGATCGGTGTTCCTGGTCGCCGTGCCGGCGATGGCGTTGCTGCTGCTCACCGGGCCGGTCCTGCTGCCGGAGTTCCGCAACGACCAGGCCGGCCGGCTGGACCCCGTCAGCGTCGGCCTTTCGCTCGCGGCGGTGCTCTTGATGGTCTACGGCATCAAGCAGCTGACCCTCCAGAGCGCGCCGGCCGTACCCGCGGTGGCCCTCGTTGTCGGCGCGGCCATCGGATGCCTCTTCGTACGCCGGCAACTGCGGCTTCAGACGCCGCTGCTGGACCTGCGGCTGCTGCGCAACCGCCCGTTCACGGCCGTACTCGTCGCGCTGGTCTTCGCCGGCATCGCCATGGCCGGTACGGGCCTGCTGGTGACCCAGTACCTGCAGAGCGTGCTGGGCTTCTCTCCGGTCGTGTCGGCGATGCTGTTCGCACCCATGGGCCTGGGCGTCGCGATCGGCACCATGGCCGCGCCGGCGCTGGCCCGGCGGATGAAGCAGACGACCGCGATCGCCGGCGGGCTGGCGGGGTCGGCGCTGGGCAGCCTGCTGCTGGTCGGCGTCGACGGTGCGAGCGCCCTGCCACTGGTGATGACCGGCATCGCCGTACTGGCGCTGGGCACCGGCCCGCTGTTCGCGCTGGGCACCGGGCTGGTCGTCGGGTCCGTACCGCCACAGCGCGCCGGCTCGGCGGCGTCGATGTCGGAGACCGGCAACTACTTCGGCGGTTCGCTCGGCTTCGCGCTGCTCGGAGTGGTGGCCGCAGTGGTCTACCGCAGCCGGATGGACGGCACGTCCGACTCGCTGGCCGGCGCGGTCGCCGCCAGCCGGCACCTTCCCGCCGGCCAGGGCGCTCAACTGCTGCACACCGCGCGGGAGGCGTTCACCGCCAGTCTGCACGTCACCGGCGTCGTCGCCGCGGTCATCTTCGCCGGGCTGGCTGTACTGATCCTGACCATGCGCCCGGCAACGCGGACCACTCAGGCCGCACTCCCTGACTACGAGGTGACTCACTCTTGAAGTGCTCTTCCGGCTGAAGCCAGGAGATTCCTGCTTACCTTGCGGCAGCGGGCTTGACGCGCTTCGCGCGCCTGACGACTGCCCTCCCGGCAGCCGGGATGAGCGCGAGGCCCATCCGGTACAGGTGCAAGACGTTCCGGGCTGCGTTGTGGTCGGCGTTGCCCGACCAGCCGCAGTCCGGGTTCTTGCACACGAACACGGCCTGGCTCTCCCGGTTGCCGGGCGTGGTGAATCCGCACGCTGAGCAGCGCTGGGAGGTGCCGGGGCGGGGACCTTGTGCAGGGCGCCGCCGAGCCGGGCGGTCTTGTACGTCAGCATGGTGACCGTCCGGCCCCATGCCTTGCCGCTGATGGAACGGTTCAGCCCAGACTTCTGGGCAACGTTCTTCCCTGGCTCCTCGATGGTTCCCTTGGCCGACTTGACCATGTTCGTGATGGTGAGGCTCAACTCATTCTGAAACGATCAGTTAGTCGTGGGTGGAGTCCCGGCCGTCTGCTGTGTCGATCCGCGACTACGCCGTTCGACCTGGGATAGAGAGGGTCGAGAGGCGACCGCTGTATCGAGGAGACCGAAGATGGCGAAATACATGCTGATCATGCGAGGCACGGACGAATCCGTCGCGAAGATGATGGAGACACCCTTCGAGGAGATGCTCGAGACGGTGGGCCGCTTCAACGAGGAGCTGATCAGGGCAGGCGTGCTCGTCGCCGCCGAGGGGCTGGACGACCCGTCCCAGGCAGTGGTGGTCGACTTCAGCGGACAGACCCCGGTGGTCACAGACGGTCCGTACGGCGAGACGAAGGAGCTGTTCGGCGGCTTCTACGTGATCGACGTCGCTTCGAAGGAGGAGGCTGTCGAATGGGCCAAGCGGCTCCCGGCCATCACCGGCTCGAAGTGCGAGATCCGCCGCGTGCCGGGCATCGACGAGTTCCCGCAGGACAACGAGTGGATCATCAAGGAGCGGGCGTGGCGCGAGCGGACCGGCCAGCTCTGAGGCCCGCGGCCGCCGACGGCCCGCCGGGCGCCGAGGCGGCGCGGCGGGCCGTCGAGGCCCTCTGGCGGATCGAGTCCGCACGGATCGTCGGTGCACTGGCCCGCTACACCGGGGACTTCGCGCTCGCCGAGGATGTCGCGCAGGAGGCGCTGGCGGAGGCACTCGTCACCTGGTCGCGCAACGGTGCACCGACCAACCCGGTGGGCTGGCTGCTGACGACCGCACGGCGGCGGGCCATCGACGCCTACCGCCGCAAGTCGGCACTCGACGAGCGGTACGCCATGCTCGCGGGCCAGCTGGCCGAGGGCGAGTTCAGCTCGGGCACGGTGTCCGCGCTCGGCCGGCCGGCCGACCTGCCGTGGGATCCCGACCGGGTCGACGACGACGTCCTCGCGCTCATGTTCACCGCCTGCCATCCGGTGCTCTCGCCCGAGGCCCGGGTGGCACTCACACTGCGCGTGGTGGGCGGCTTGTCCAGCGAGGAGATCGCCCGGGCATTCCTCGTGCCCACTGCGACCGTCCAGGCCCGGATCACCCGGGCGAAGAAGACGATCGCCGCGGCGGGAGTGCCGTTCGAGCTGCCGCCGTCCGAAGAGCGGCGCGAGCGGCTCGGCGGTGTCCTGAGCGTCCTGTATGTGATCTTCACGGAGGGCTCGACGGCGACGACCGGTGACCGCCTGCTGCGCCCCGATCTCGTGTACGAGGCTGTTCGGTTGGCCCGGATGCTGGCTGCCCTGCTGCCCGCTGAGCCGGAGGTGTACGGACTGCTCGCGCTGTTCGAGCTCACCGCCGCGCGCCTTCCGGCACGTACCGGGCCCGACGGGGAGGCGGTGCTCCTGGAGGACCAGGACCGGCGTCTGTGGGACCGGTCGGCGATCCGTCGCGGTCTGGCCGTGCTCGGCCGGGCCACGGCTGTCGGGCGGGGCCTTGGACCGTACGGTCTGCAGGCCGCGATCGCCGCCTGCCACGCGACGGCACCCTCGGTGCAGGAGACCGACTGGGAGCGTGTCGTGCTTCTCTATGAGGCGCTCGGCCGCGTGGCCCCCTCACCCGTGGTCGAGCTCAACCGGGCCGTGGCCGTCGCGATGGCAAGCGGGCCGCAGCAGGCGCTGTGCATGGTCGACGAACTGGCCGTCTCCGGCCGCCTGTCGGGGTCGTACCTGCTCCCGAGCGTGCGCGGCGAACTGCTGGTCCGGCTCGGCCGGACCGCCGAGGCCCGGGCTGAGCTGGAGCTTGCCGCCCGGCTGTGTCGCAACGCCCGCGAGCGGTCAGTGCTGCTGCGCAAGGCGGCTGCATTGGAGTGATGTCCACCCGCACCATGCGGCCGCCTCGCCCGGCCGATCGACAGGACCGAATACGGCCCATCCGTACAGAAGCCCCGCTACCAAGGCTTCTGTACGGAGAACTCGTTGCCGTCGGGGTCGAGCATCAGCACCCGGCCGCCGTCGTTCTCGCCGATGTCGGTGCGCGTCGCGCCGAGCGAGATCAGGCGGTCGACCTCCGCTTCCCAGTCGGCGTCGGCGGGGAGCGCCAGCTCGAAGTACAGCCTGTTCGTGCCTGTCTTCGGCGCCACCGGAGGACCACCCCAGGTGATCTTCGTACCGCCGTTCGGCGATTGGATCGCGGTCTCCTGGTCATGGTCCCAGACCAGCGGCCACTGCAGCGCCTCGCTCCAGAAGTAGCCGACTTTCTGCGTACCGTCGCAGGCCACCGCTCCGATGAAGCCGGTGTCGGCGAGGAATTTGTTGCCCGCTTTGATGACGCAGAACTCGTTGCCGTCCGGATCGGCGAGCACCACATGCCCCTCTTCGGGGAGTTGGCCCACGTCGATGTGTTTCCCGCCGAATTCCAGCGCCCTGGCCACCGTCTGCTGCTGTTGCTCCGGGGAGGTGCTCGTCAGGTCGAAATGCGCCCGGTTCTGGCCGGTCTTCGGCTCCTGGCTCGGCAGGAAACGGATGCGGAAACCGCCGGGATCAGGAGGCAGGATCGCGACGCCGTCGTCCGAACCGCCGGCCAACTCCCAGTCCAGGACCCCGGACCAGAACCGCGCCAGGCTCGATGGCCGGCTCGCATTGAAGCAGATCGCGAACAGTTGACTGGTCATACCCCGGGCATCTCCGATCCACTGACGGTCGATACGGCGCCTCGTCCCTCCCGTGGGCGCAGCCCAGGGAGGCTACACGAAGAGGTATGACCGTGGCTTCCGGTTAAACCTCGTGCGCCGCACCGGAAGCGGACGGGCCGCGGAGGTGTGGGGGCGCACCGCCGTGCCGTGGGACACCGCGTACTGCCACCTGGGGCTGGCGGCAGCGGCCCGCGCCGCGACCGAGCAGCTCGCCGGAAGAGAAGAACACCGTCGCCACCGCCTCGAACGAATCGTTCTCCAAAGCGTTCCGGTGAACCTGTTTCAGGCAGCACTAGCCTCCGCGTTTCGCTTCGGGTGGCTGTGTTGATGTGACGGCCGTGTAGTGGGGGTTCTGGTTGTTGGCTGCCGGGTGGGCATGGTCGAGGCCCGACGCACCGGTCGGGTTCTCCAGGGTTCCTCGGTCGTGGGTGTGCAGGGACGGTGCCGAGGTTCAGGTGGCTGGCCGTGGCAGTGCCGCTAGGCGGGCGAATGCGCTGGTCAGTTCGTTTCGCCAGGGCCAGGTCGCGGCAATCCTTAGGCGCATGCGGCGGCCGCCGCGGGTGATGCGGGCAGCAGCCGGTAGCGGAGCTTCTTCGGCGCGGCGGCTGTCAGTTCGCCTCCCAGCAGCAGGATGCGTGTCCAGGCGAGCAGGTCGAGGGCGGTCAGGGACAGCTCCAGCCACGCTTGGTTGACGTGGAAGTGTCGGGATGGGAAGCGGCCGAAGCCGGTTGTCTTGCCGCAGCGGATGCGGTCCTCGACGCGGGCGTGGGCGCGGTGGCGGACTTCCAGGTGTTGCAATGAGCCTTCGCCGTAGGGGGTGTCGGTGAGGAAGACCTGGTGGCGCATGCCCTCGTCGAGATCGAACAGGGACAGCTGGGCGCCGGGGTGTGGGCGCTCGCGGCGGACGATGATCCGAGTGTTCCCGGGCAGGCCCGGTAGGTCGACCAGGTCGGTGAGCTCGGCGACTTGGGCGCCTGGTCGTAGAGTGCCGTCCTGTTCGAGGGCAGGGTGCCAGACCTGGTTGGGCAGTTGGCGTATCGCTCGGCGTACCGGTTCGGTGATGGACCATCCGACGGAGAAGGAGGTGTGGATCCCGCGCGAGCGGAGGCTGCGGATGTGGGCCAGGAACGCTTTGGCGGATCCGGCGCTGTCCGCGCGGATGAGGATGTTGGCGCCGTGGCGGTGGGCGTCGGGGAGCTGGGCGAGTGCGGCGTCGAGCACGGTGATGTGGTCCTCGGCGGTGTTGGCCGCGGCGTTGCCGGGCCGCAGCAGGCCGGCCAGGGCCTCGCCGGTGTTGTCGAGGAAGCACAGCAGCGGGTGGTAGCCGAAGCCGTGTTTGTAGGTCGGCGCCGTGTTTTCCTTCTCGGAGTGGCAGGTGACCAGAGTGGCGTCGATGTCCAGGACCAGACCCGGCAGCTCGCGTCCGCCTGCGTGTGAGGCCGGTATTGCCTCCCGGCTCTCGTCGGCTTGCAGCCAGGCGATCTCGCGGGCGGTGGCACGAGCCGCGCGCAGAGCGTCGAGTGCGGCCGGATCGATGTTCGCCAGTAGTCGCCATGCGGTGGGAGCGGATGCGACCGAGCCGAACACCTCGGCCTGATCACGCAGCAGGGCCAGGTCAGCGATCGCCTCCCCGCCGTCGGTCAGCATCACCGCCAAGTCCACTGCGATCCGGCCGGGGGTGTGACCGGTGCCGCGCGGTCGCAGTCGGCACAGCGCGTCGGTGAAGGCCGTGGTCAGGCCGGTGGCATCGGCGAGATCGGCCAGCAGACGGGACCCGGCATGGCTGACCACCCCACGACCGTCGGCTGATACGACAAGCTTGGGACGCGACCCGGTAGTGTGCACGCAGAAAATGCCTTCCTGCTGTGGTGACAGAAGCCCTAGACAAGCCTCATCATCCCAGCTCAGAAGGCACTTTCGCGTTTCCGCTCAAGATTCGGACGCCACCGCAAGTGAAACACGGAGGCTAGCTGGCGCGGCAGAGCTCCTGCTCGGCGATAGAGAGCGTCTGCTGGCGCAGCGAGGGCCCCAGAGAGTCAGTGTTCATGAGCAGCGCGACCCGGCGATGGCCGAGTTGCATCACGATGGAGGTGTACCCGTCGATGCCTCCGAAAGAGCCGTAGGCCGTTCCGCACGGAGTCCATGCGATCATCAGGCCGAGGCCGTAGCTGAGGCCGGGGACACCGGCACCGGCGAAGAACGCATCGGCTCCTGGCGTGGGCCGCTTCATCTCTGTAAGCAGGTGCTGCGAGAAGAGTTCCCCGCCGAGCAGCGCTCCAAGAAACCGTTCGACGTTGTCGCCTGTCGACACCATCGCTGCCGCCGCCCCGGCCGCGCTGGCGCTTGTCCGGGTGGTCACGTCGAGTGCGGGACCGGAACGAGGCGGCAGAGGAGCAGCGAAAACGTAGCCGCGTGCCTGCCGGGGGGCAACCGTGGTCGTGGTGGGGAAGGTCGTACTGCTCAGGTGGAGGGTGTGGATCAGACGCGTCTGCACTTCGTCCTGGATCGCGTGACCGGTGACCTGATGAACGATCTCGCCGAGGACGATGTAGTTGGTGCTCGAGTAGTGGAAGCCGCTCCCAGGTGTGAAGTACGGCGAATGCTCTACGCCCAAGGCGATGAGCTGCGCGGGGGTGTAGGTGGCGCCGGGGTCGAAGTGAGGAGTCTCCGAGTAATCGTAGAGTCCGCTGGTGTGGTTGAGCAGTTCCCGCACGGTGATCTGGTCGGCGTGCGGTACCGGTTCAGGCAGGAGCCCCGCGATCGACTGGTCGAGTGCGAGCTGGTGCTCCGTGACCAGCTGCAATACCACCGTGGCCACGAAGGTCTTGGTTATGGAAGCGATCCTGAACTGGTCGTTGGGCCGTATCGCCCGGTCCGCGGGGATGTCCGCGAGACCTGCAGCCATCCGCCGCACTGGCTGCCGGTCGTGGCTCGTGACCGCAGCTACGCCGGGAACGCCGTCGACATTGACGAGACTCTGGATCTCTGCCCGCAACCAGGCATCGCGGGACGGTTCACCCACCGCGCGCGCTGACGACGAGGTGGCAACTCCGATCAGCGCAGCGATGACCAGAGCGACACAACGCTTTAACCACATGAGCGTTCTCCTTCATGACGAGGCCTGACCGCCAGCATCGCAACCGCACAGCCAGCCGTCTTGAAGAAATGTTCCGCTCTCGGACCGCCTCGTCGCTGCCGGGGGCTGGGGCCTGCATCCAGGCGACTTCGCGGGCGGCGGCGCGGGCCGCCCGCAGTGCCGCGAGGGCGGCAGGATCGATGCCGGCCAGCAGCCGCCAGGCGGTCGCAGTGGAGGCCACCCGACCGAACACCTCGGCCTGATCGCGCAGTAGAGCCAGGTCCGTGATGGCCTCGCCCTCGTCGGCGAGCATCACCGCCAGATCCACCGCGATTCTTCCAGGGGCGTGCCTGTTGCCGCGTGGCCGCAGCCGACGCAGCGCGTCGGTGAAGGATGCGGTCAGGCCGGTGGCATCGGCGAGATCGGCCAGCAGACGGGACCCAGCGTGGTTGATCACCCCGCGCCCGTCGGACGAGACGACCGGCTTGGGACGCGACCCGGTAGTGTGCACGCAGAAAGTGCCTTCCTGCTGGAACGACGGAGACCTTAGAGTTACCTCATCGTCCCAGCTCAGAAGGCACTTTCGCGTTCCCGCTCAAGATCGGGACACCGTGGCAAGTGAAACGGCTAGGGCGTGTTTCGAAAGTAGCGTCGTCCGCCCGTAGGGCGGGCCAGACGCCGCCCGGCAGGCGGGACTTTCGAAACACGCCCGGCGGCGGCTACCCACTGACGCACCGTTCGGTCGCCGGTCGCGGCGACCGCTGGGGGTGTCACGGCTAGGGCGTGTATCGAAAGTGGATCTTGAGCGTGGGATGATCTCGGTTCGTGGCATGTGGGGATCTGACGGACGCGCAATGGGCAGCGCTGGAACCGCTGTTACCGAAGAGCAAGAAGGTACATCGCGGTCTGACCGGTACGGCCGGCGCCCTCGACCGTTGAGCGGTGCCGGACCCGCCCAGCGCAGGTGACTGCGGCGACGTTCACAGCGTTAGCCGTCTCGCCTCCGGCCGGCGCCCGAGCCGGAGATCCCTGGAGACGTGAGGCTTGGCGGGTGTTCCGCGGCTGGGCCATGCGATGTCGTCAACGGCGAGAAACGGCTCGCCGGCCACGGTCGCGGGCGTCACCCCGGTGAACGCCATGACGTCCCGGTGCATGTGGGACTGGTCGGCGTAGCCGGCGTCGGCCGCGACTTGGGCCGCGCCTTCACCCGCGACCAGGCGGTGGGCGGCATGGTCGAAGCGGACCAGCTTCACGGCGCGCTTGGGCGGCAGGCCGAGCTGCGACCGGAACCTGGACCACAGCCGCTTACGGCTCCACCCGACCTCGGCCGCGAGTCCGTCGACCCGGGCCAGGCCACGGCTGACAGCGATCCGGTGCCAGGCCCAGGCCACCTCCGGGTCCACCGGCGGGCCCGCCTCATACCGGCGGGCGAGCAGCGCGTCCGTCAACGCGAAGCGATCCTGCCACGACGAGACATCGCCGAGTTGCTCGCGGATCCGTGACGCCTCCCGGCCCCACAGGTCGCCCAGCGACACGACGGCGCCGTCGAGGTCGGCGGGGGAGGCGCCCAGAACCGCGCGTGCGATCACCGGGGACAGGCGCACCTGCACGCACTCGATGTTCTCTCCCCGCGCCCGGATCGCGCCTCCGGACCCGAGCCCGGGCCCGGCGACGATGCTTCCCCGTCGCTGTTGCCCGGCGGCACAGTCAAGGACGGGCGAAGCGGCGCCGAACTCCAGGAGCAGCGTCACCGCCGGGTGCGGGACCATCCGGACTGTGTCCAGGTCACGGACACTGAACCCGGCCATGGTGAGACCGGCCACCCTGCTGGGCCGCTGCGGGCACGCGACGTCCCACGCAGCCGCACCATGCATGAAAGTCCGCATCCGCCCATGCTACGTGAGCCGGCCAAGCCCTCGCCCGGTGCAAGCGCGGCAGCAGGCGTCGCCGTAAGGTCGTAGAGGTGGTGGCGCGGCTGCACCGCAAGGTCCGCCGTCAGCGCCTGGACCACGCGCACAAGACCGCGTTGAACCTGGTGCGTGACCACGATTTCATCGCGCACGAAGCCTTAAGGGTCCGCAACATGAGCAAGGCCCCGGCTCCGAAGCCGGATCCCGCGACGCCGGGCAGTTTCCTGCCCAACGGGGCCGCCGCGAAGGCCGGGCTGAACCGTTCGATCGCTGATGCCGGATGGGGGGTGTTCCTGACGATCCTCACCGCCAAGGCAGAATGCGCCGGACGGGAAGTGGTGGCCGTGGACCCCCGCAACACCTCCCGGCGGTGCCCTCGGTGCGGGCACACCGCCAAGGAGAACCGGCCCACCCAGGAGAAGTTCCACTGCGTCTCGTGCGGCCACCACGCGCATGCGGACACGGTGGGCGCCCTGAACGTCCTACGGGCCGGGCTGGTCCGTCGCGAAGCCCAACCGGCATAGCGAGAAGCCCCCTCGTTTACGAGGGGGAGGAGTCACCCGGTAGCAGTGCACCCGCAACTCCCACCGATGCCGCTCGGCGAGCCCGGCGAACGCCGCCCCGTCCGCCGCTCGCACAGCGGCGAGCACCTCGCTGTCCACACTCGCCGGCCCGTCCAACGCTCAGCTCCCCCTATCCGACCGCCATCGGCAACCCTAAGGGCTGTCCCGCCGGTGCCGATCCTCTGAAAGGGGGCCGCACACGGCGACGGCGACGGCGATGGTGATGGCCGTCTCAGACGTGCGCGAGGAGGCGCTCCAGAGGCCGGGGAACGCGCCCGGGGTCCAGATGCGCGACCAGCGCCTGCGCGTAGAGCGCCTTGCGACCGCTGTGCGTGCCCATGAAGCGTCGCAGCTGGTGCTCCACAGGCCGTTCCCGCTGGGCCGGCTGGCCCTGGAAGGTGTGGAAGGGGCGCATCTCACCCTGGGCCTCGATCACCTGCTGCACACCCTCGGCCCCGAGAGCACGGATCAACTCGTCCTCCAGGTCGGCGACGCACACATGGAAACCGAGTGTCTCAAGTCCCGCGCGCGTGAGACCGGACCCGAGTCCGACCCGCTCCAGGTGACGCCGGAAGTGCCGCTCCTCGCCGATGTCACAGAGACCGGCCAGCGGGAGGCCGAGCCCCGGAGGACCGCACACGTCCAGGAAGCGCCCGATGCTCATCGCACCTCCGAGCGGTACGACCACAACGCCCTCCGCACCGAGATCGCGGCCGTAGCGCGTGGCCAGCGCTTCGAGCGCGACCTGATCACTGCTCCCCTCGACGAGCACGACCATGCGCACACCGCAGCCGGCCAGCTCCCGCGCCACCGTGGCGGCCGCACCCGCCCCCGCTCCGCCGGCCGCCCACGCGACCAGCGCCAGGCCAAAACGCCTCAACTCGTCCACGAGACCTCGCTTCCCCACGCCATCCTGGCACGGCCGAAACCCCGTACGCACGCACGTTTTTTGGGGCGACGACTCAAGAAATCGGAGGAGGTGCGGCTTCGCGTAGCCGCCGTTCTTCTTCGCTGCCACCTGCGTGGCCCGCAGCGCGACGCGCGCAGGTCGACCCTGGGCACCTCACCCCTTCCCATGGGGGAGGACGTAGTGCGCACTGCGGTCCGGTGCGGCGTAGAGCTGTGACATCGCCGGCTGCTGAAGTCGCGCATGGCGACTGCCCGATGCGGCACGGCGGAGTGCCACGGACCGGCCCCCTGGAGAGCCGTCACCGAACGGGACGCGAAAGCGGGAACCCAGAGCATCCAACACGGTTCCGGATGCGCCCAGTACACAGCAGTGGGTCCAGGGCTCACCCATGCGCACTGGACAGGAACGGTTCGAAGGACTCGCAAGGGCCGGGAACGACAGCACGATACCGAGTCCCAGAACAACACCAGGACGGGCCAGGGCAAGGCCTGTGGTGCCACAGGCACCACAGGAACCACACACGCTTCCTTCACGTCTAAGGCGATATCAAGGCAACAGCGCCGCCGACTCCGCTGACTTCGACGTCGCCGTCCCAGACCACTACCGCACCCACTCCCAGGCCCGGCTCCGGCCCCGGCCTGTCGCAGGAGAGCAGAAGGTCGTCTCCTCGCTGTGCGGTCAGCAGCACGCAAGCCGTGAGAGGCCCCGTCACACGATGACCAGTACATCGAACACGTCGACGCACCACACGAACACGATCGGCGCGCCGAGCCGGCGCAACACCGAGCTCGCGCTGCTGGTGTTCGCCGTAGTCATCCCGGTGTTCGCCTACGCCAACGTGGGCCTGGCCGTCAACAGCCAAGTGCCGTCCGGCCTGTTGAGCTACGGCCTGGGCCTGGGCCTACTGGCCGGCGTCGCCCATCTCGTCGTACGGAAGTCCGCCCCGCATGCGGACCCGCTGTTGCTGCCGCTGGCCACGCTGCTGAACGGGCTCGGCCTGGTCGTCATCTGGCGACTGGACCAGTCCAAGCTGCTGCAGTCGATCAAGCAGGCGGGAACAGCCGCGCCACGGCAGCTGATGTACACGGCGATGGGCATCGCGCTGTTCATCGTGGTGCTGATATTCCTCAAGGACCACCGCGTCCTGCAGCGCTACACCTACATCTCCATGGTCGGCGCGCTCTTCCTCCTGCTGCTGCCGCTGGTCCCGGGCCTGGGCGCCGACATATACGGTGCCAAGATCTGGATCCACGTCGGCAGCTTCAGCATCCAGCCCGGTGAGTTCGCGAAGATCGTGCTCGCGGTCTTCTTCGCCGGCTACCTGATGGTCAAGCGCGACGCGCTGGCTCTGGCCAGCCGCCGCTTCATGGGCCTGTACCTGCCACGCGGCCGCGACCTCGGCCCGATCCTGGTCATCTGGTTCCTCTCGATCCTGATCCTGGTCTTCGAGACCGACCTCGGCACGTCGCTGCTGTTCTTCGGAATGTTCGTCATCATGCTGTATGTCGCCACCGAGCGGACCAGCTGGATCGTCTTCGGTCTGCTGATGTCCGCGGCCGGCGCCGTCGGCGTCGCCTCCTTCGAGTCGCATGTCCAGCAACGTGTCCAGGCCTGGCTCGACCCCATGCGCGAATACACGCTCAGCCACCAGGGCGTGGCCGGTCATTCCGAGCAGTCGATGCAGGCGCTGTGGGCGTTCGGCTCCGGCGGCACTCTTGGCACCGGCCTCGGGCAGGGTCACTCCGACCTCATCGGGTTCGCCGCCAACTCCGACTTCATCCTCGCCACCTTCGCCGAGGAACTGGGCCTGACGGGCGGCATGGCAATCCTGCTGATCTACGGCCTGATCGTGGAGCGCGGCCTACGCACCGCCCTCGCGGCCCGCGACCCATTCGGCAAACTGCTCGCCATCGGCCTGTCGGGCGCGTTCGCCCTGCAGGTCTTCGTCGTCGCCGGCGGTGTGATGGGCCTGATCCCGCTGACCGGTATGACGATGCCGTTCCTGGCGTACGGCGGTTCCTCCGTCATCGCCAACTGGGCCCTCATCGGCATCCTGATCCGCATCAGCGACACCGCACGCCGCCCCGCGCCCGCCCCCGAGATGCCCCAAACAATGCGCCCGTGAACAAGCCCAGCGTGTTCTTCCGCGACAGGTGGACTGGTTCGGCTTCCGGTTGCAGTGGGGCGCGCGGGGGACCGTCGGCCTTCGCTCACGGCGCGCAGCCGCATCCAGCCTGGAGGTCGCTGATGGCCGTAGCCGCAGTCGCGCAGCCGGAGGTGGGCGCCCCCGGAGAGGTCGATGACCCTGGTGGTCTCGAACTCGCGGGTGCGGTCGCCCATCTCCTTGAACAGCCGCACTCCGAACAGCCGCACTCCACCGCCCGGCAGCACAGGGGCCAGGTGGATCTGCAATTCGTCGCGGGTCTCGTGGCCCGCAGCCCGGAGCAGCGTTCGGGCCCGGCCGGTCATGGCCGGCCGGGCCCGGGCGGGAGGAGTCCCGCCGCCTCAGTGTGCTGCTGTTGAGGTCAGAAGTTCAGCTTCCAGCTGTCGATGAAGCCGCTGTCGCCGCGGAACATGTCCTGGACCTTGAGCCTCCAGGTGCCGTTGGCGGTCTTCTTGGAGGCGTTCACGGTGTAGGTGGCGAGCACGTCGTCGGCCGAGTCGTTGATGTTGGAATTCTTCAGGCGGTACAGCGTGCCGTCAGGGGCCACCAGGTCGATGACCAGGTCACCGCGCCAGGTGTGCTTGATGTCCACGTCGACCTTGAGGGCACTCGGTGCCTTGCCGGCGATCCCGGTGACGTTGACGTCCGAGTAGACCGCGGCGCCCCCGTCGGGGATGGCGACGTCGGTGGTGTTCTCGAAGGTCTTGATCACGCTGACGACGTTCCAGGTGAACGTCGCGGTGGAGGAGGCGTTGGTCGAGTCCGTGACCGTGACCGTGACCGTGCTGGTGCCCAGCTTGGTGGGGGTGCCGGAGATCAGGCCGGTGGAGGCGTCGAGCGACAGGCCGGCCGGCAGGCCGGTGGCCGTGTAGGTCAGCGCGCCCGGGTTGGTGCTGGTGGCCTGGATCTGCAGGCTCGCGGACTTGTTGACCAGCGTGGTCTGGAGGCCGGGGTCGGTGACCGTCACGCCCTGGACGATGCGGCTGCCGACGTTGATGGCGGCCCAGGCGTTGGCGGTGTTGTTGTAGGTGTCGCTGCCGAGCCCGTACAGGTCGGCGGCCGCCTGCAGGGTGGCGGTGCGGGCGGCGGCGTAGTTGGTGGAGGAGGTCATGTAGGTCGACAGTGCGCGGTACCAGATCTTCGCGGCGGCGTCGCGGCCGATCGCGGTGACGGGCAGGCCGTCGGAGGTCGGGCTGTTGTAGCTCACGCCGTTGACGACCTTGGCGCCGCTGCCCTCGGAGGCCAGGTAGAACCAGTGGTTGGCCGGGCCGGAGGAGTAGTGGACGTCGATGCCGCCGATGCCGGAGTACCAGGCGTCCTTGGACGTGCCGTCCTTGCTCGGCTGGTCCATGTAGCGCAGCGGGGTGCCGTTGCCGTTGATGTCGATCTTCTCGCCGACCAGGTAGTCACCCGGGTCGGTCGCGGAGTCCACGTAGAACTCGACGGCCGCGGCCATGATGTCCGAGGTCGCCTCGTTGAGGCCGCCGGACTCGCCGCTGTAGATCAGGCCGGCGGTGTTGGAGGTGACGCCGTGGCTCATCTCGTGGGCGGCCACGTCGAGGGAGGTCAGCGGCTTGGTGTTGCCGGAGCCGTCGCCGTAGGTCATGCAGAAGCAGGAGTCGGACCAGAAGGCGTTGACGTAGGCGTTGCCGTAGTGCACGCGGGAGTAGGCGCCGACGCCGTCGTTCCTGATGCCGTTGCGGCCGTGGACGTTCTTGTAGTAGTCCCACGTGGCCTGGGCGCCGAACGCGGCGTCAACACCGGCGGTCTGACGGTCGCTCGGCAGGCCGTTGCCCCAGACGTCGTCCGCGTCGGTGAACAGCGTGCCAGTGCCGGAGCTGCCGCCGTTCAGGTCGTACGTCTTGTGGCCGCCGCGGGTGCCGTCGGTCATCTCGTAGGTCGAGCCCGACAGCGTGGTGCCGAGGGTGACCTGGCCGTTGTACTGGCCGGTGCCGGTGCCGGTCTCGATGCCCTGGTACTCGAACAGTTTGGCACCGGTGGTGGCGTCGGTGATGACGTGCAGCTCGGACGGGGTGCCGTCGTGCTGCACGCCGCCGATCACGGACTCCCAGGCCAGCACGGGCTTGCCGGAGGCGGCCCAGACGACCTTGCGGACGGTGCCGGCCTTCGGGGCGGTGGCGCCCTCGGCCTTGGCGCGGTCGAGCGCGAAGGTCTTCGCCGAGTCGGCGCTCTTCACGGCGGTGGTCGAGGTGACCTTCACCGTCGCCTTGGTCGCCTTGCTGACGCTCTTGACGGCACCGTTCGCCGCCGCGTGGACGACGAGGTCGCCGCCGAGGACCGGCAGGCCCGCGAAGGTCCGCTCGTAGCGGGTGTGCACTGTGCCGTCGGCGTCCTTCAGGACGGACTTCACCAGCAGTTGTTCCTGGCCGCCCAGGCCCAGGGTCTTGGCGGTGGTGGCGACGGTGGCCTGCGCGTCGGCGAGCAGCGTGGCGCGCTCGCTCGCGCTGAGCTGGACCTGCATCGCGCCGGCCCGGGCCTTCGCCTTGGGCGCGTCGGCCTGGGTGCCGGCGGTGGCGGGCGTGGGGAGCGCAACGGCGATCATCGCGGCGGCCGCGATGAGCGCGCTCGCGGCAACAGCTTTGCGGGGGGTCGTTCTCACTCGGAACTCCTTCTGCGGCGGCCGGGGTTGCGGCCGGTGACAGCCCGGGCAGGGGGTACTGCCCGAGTAGAGCTGGTGGTGCGGTGAGGAGGACATGACCGCAGCGGTGCGAGATCCCTGTGGGGAACGTCCAGCCCCGCGCGGCCGGAGAAGAGCCTGCCATTGTCGACCTGTGCATGTCACGTCCTTGATGGTGTCGGGTTCCTGACATCCGGATTCCGACAGCCCGGGTGCTTCCCTCCGGTCCTGGTCGTCGCGCACGGTGGTGCCGCGGCAGTACTCCGGCCCCCGCCGGATCTTCCGCACCGCCGGGCCCGCCTTCACGTCGGCGCTGCGCCGACCGGCCTCCGGATCCGGTCCGTCAGGGGCCTTCTCCCGCAAGAACCCCGCCCCGGGGCGGGCAGTTCACAGGGGCGGGGCGTAGCCGCGGGTGCGGACGAGGTCGTGGGTGAGCTCGGTGAAAGCGCGGGTGGCGGCGCTTTGGTAGGCGCCCTCGCGGTGCAGGAGGGTGACGGTGCGGGTGGGCAGGGGCGGGTCGAGCGGGACGGGGGAGAGGTGGGGGTGGTCGTGAGTGATGGCGTCGGGCAGGACGGTGGCGAGCGGGGTGCGCTGGACGATTTCGGTGAGGGCCTGGATGGAGTTGGCCTCGATCGTGACGCGGGGGGCGGTCCGGTGGCGGGTGAAGTAGGTGTCGATGTGGCTGCGGGTGGCGAAGTCTCCGCTGAGAAGGGCGAGTTGCTCGTCCTTGAGGGCGCGGACCGGTAGGGGTTTGGGCATCGCCTGGGCGCGCGGGGTGCCGGTGACGAGGCTGAGGGTCTCGGTGAACAGCGAGGCGGCGGTGATGGAGGGCAGGTGGGCGCCGGCGAAGGCGATGCCCACGTCGAGGTCGTCGGCGAGCAGGGCCGCTTCGATGCGGTCCTGGGTCATCTCCGCCAGGGTGAGGCTGACACCGGGGTGGCGGGCGTGGAACTCGGCGGTGAGCGGGCCGATCAGGTAGGCGGTGAAGGTGGGGGTGACGCCCAGGCGCAGGTGGCCGCGGGAGAGGTCCTGGACGTCGTGGACGGCGCGTTCGGCAGCGGCCAGGTCGCGCAGTGCGCGCCGGGCGTGGTCGGTGTAGACGGCGCCGGCGTCGGTGAGCCGGACCGTGCGGCCGGTGCGGTCCAGCAGCTGCACACCCAGGGTCCGCTCCAGCTGCTTGATCTGCTGGGAGAGCGTGGGCTGCGAGATGTGCAGCTCCTCGGCGGCGCGAGTGAAGTTGCCGTGTTCGGCCACGGCGAGCAGATAGCGCAGATGACGCAGTTCGAGAACAGCCATGGAAACAACTATAGATGTGAGCAATAGATTATATGGTCAACGGCTCTTGGACACTATAGGCACAGGTCATGCATGGTGGATCTCACCAGCTCACAGGGCCGATCACCACCCGAGGGGAGTGACCATGCAGGACCTCACCGAGGGCGTCGCCCGTTTCCAGAGGGACGTCTTCCCGGCCAAGGCGGAGCTCTTCGCCCATCTGGCCACGCATCACAGCCCGCACACGCTGTTCATCAGCTGCTCCGACGCCCGCGTCGTTCCCGAGCTGATCACCGGCACCGAGCCGGGTGACCTCTTCGTCATCCGCACCGCCGGCAACCTGGTGCCCGCCTACACCCCCGGGGCCGACGGGGTCGCGGCGAGCATCGAGTACGCGGTTGCCGCATTGGGAGTGAAGGACATCGTCGTCTGCGGTCACTCCGCGTGCGGCGCGATGACCGCCCTGGCCGAGGGCCACGACCTCAGCGGTGCCCCGGCGGTCGCCGACTGGCTGCGGCTCGCCGACGCCTCGATGGCCCGTACCGCCGACGACGGTGACGTGCCCGCCCTGGTGCGGCAGAACGTGCTCGCCCAGCTGGCGAACCTGGCCACCCACCCCTCGGTCGCCAAGGCAATGGCGGAAGGGAAGGTCGCCCTGCACGGCTGGGTCTACGACATCCCCACCGGCCGCGTCGAGGACCTGACCGCCACCGCCACCGGCGCCGCGCTCGCGGCCTGACCCCCCGGCTTGGGGCTCCCGCCCGCGTCAGCCCGCCGGGAGCCCCTTCCACCCCCACCCACCCGCCACTTCACCCCCACCCCCGCCCGGTGAAGTGGTCCCCTGAAAGGACGTATTGATCATGGTGCACGCCCAGTTCGAGCAGACCGCTCGTGAGGCCCTGGCGGCCAAGGCCGTGGAGGCCAAGACCGTCAAGAACCTGTCCTGGAAGCAGATCGCCGAGGCCTCGGGCCTGTCGGTGGCCTTCACCACCGCCGCCGTCCTCGGTCAGCACCCGCTGCCGGAGGACTCCGCGAGGGCCGTGGCCGAGCTGCTCGGTCTGGATGACGACGCGGCGCTGCTGCTGCAGACCATCCCGGTCCGTGGCTCGATGCCGAACCGGATCCCGACCGACCCGACCATGTACCGCTTCTACGAGATGCTCCAGGTCTACGGCACCACCCTCAAGGCCCTGGTCCACGAGGAGTTCGGCGACGGCATCATCTCCGCGATCAACTTCAAGCTCGACGTGAAGAAGGTCGCCGACCCCGAGGGCGGCGAGCGCGCCGTCATCACCCTGGACGGCAAGTACCTGCCGACCAAGCCCTTCTGACCGGCGCCGATACCGCGTCACGCGGACGGCAACGGGGCGGGCCGGAAACAGTCTTCCGGCCCGCCCCGCCCCGTTCCCCGAACCCTGCGAAGCCGCCTGCCGGGGCCTCGCATCCCCTTTTGTCTTTGGAGGATCTTTCATGGACTTCGTCCAGCGCACCATCGACATCGCCCGCCAGAACGTCGCCGAGGGCGGCCGCCCGTTCGCGACCGTCATCGTCAAGGACGGCGAGATCCTCGCCGAGAGCCCGAACAAGGTCGCCCAGACAGGCGATCCCACCGCGCACGCGGAGATCCTCGCGATCCGCGAAGCCTGCACCAAGCTCGGCACCGAGCACCTGACCGGCACCACCATCTACGTGCTCGCCCACCCCTGCCCGATGTGCCTGGGCTCGCTGTACTACTGCTCGCCGGACGAGGTCGTCTTCCTCACCACCCGCGACGCCTACGAGCCCCACTACGTGGACGACCGCAAGTACTTCGAGCTGGACACCTTCTACGACGAGTTCGCCAAGCCCTGGCAGGAGCGCCGGCTGCCGATGCGCTACGAGCAGCGCGAGGACGCCGTCGAGGTGTACCGGTTCTGGCAGCAGCGCAACGGCGGCGAGCGCCGCGTCGCGGGCGTCCCGACCGCCGGCTGAGGCGCCTGCCTCTGCACCGCAACGCCCAGGGCCTCCCGATCGGCGTTCAGCTCGCCGCCGCGTACGGCCGCGACGACCTGCTCATCCGCCTGGCCTCCCAGCTCGAGGAGGCGCACCCGTGGGGCGCTGACCGGCCCGCCTGGCTCTCGGACCAGTCCTAGGGCGTGTTTCGAAAGCCCGTCTGCCAGGCGGCGCCTGGCGCACGCTCGCTGCGTTGTCGAGCTCGCCCCGATACTGGCCGTATCGGGGCGAGCCTCCGCCTCGCGATCGCACGCACCGGATGCCGCCTGGCCCGCCCTACCGGCGGACGACGCTCCCTTCGAAACACGCCCGCCGTAAGCACCGAGGCGTTGCGCGGGGCCCGAGTGATGCAGCGTCCGCCGTGTCAACGGCTCTCGTTGACCACCATGGCCGAGCCGCCACCTCGCCGCTTGGGTTCGGCGACCGCCGTGACCTTCCCGTCGCGCTGGAACTCCAGTGCGGCCACCGCTCCGATCTCCGGGGAGGGGGTGAAGGTCTGTGGGGCCAGGACGAAGTGCTGGCCGAGGCCTTCGAGCGCGGTGCGCTCGGGTGAGTCGAGGAAGGCGGGTTCGGCGTCGGTCGTGGTCCGGTTCCGCTGCGAGATCCGCGGAGCGGCGACCGCATCGGGCAGCGACATGCCCAGGTCGAAACGGTTGACGAGAGTCTGCAGCACCGTGGTGATGATGGTCGCGCCACCCGGCGAACCGACCGCGATCACCGGCTTCCCGTCCCGCAGCACGATCGTCGGCGACATGCTGCTGCGCGGACGCTTGCCCGGCGCGGGCAGATTCGGGTCGGGTACCCCGGGGGTGAGCGGAGTGAAGTCGAAGTCGGTGAGCTCATTGTTGAGCAGGAAGCCACGTCCGGGCACGGTGATGGCCGAGCCTCCGGTCTGCTCGATCGTCAGGGTGTACGAGACCACGTTGCCCCAACGGTCGGCGGTCACCAGATGGGTCGTCGAGGGCCCCTCGTAAGGCTCCTGAGTGCCGTTCCCCCGGACACAGCCGGTTGTCGCGCCGCGCGGGTCCGCCGGGGCCAGCGGGCTGGTCAGCGTCGCGTCGGGCCGGATCAGGCAGGCCCGGTCCTTCGCGAACTCCTTGGACAGCAGCGCCTTCGTGGGCACGTCCGAGAAGGCGGGGTCGCCCACCCAGCGGTTGCGGTCGGCGAAGGCGATCCGGCTGGCTTCCAGGTAGTGGTGCAGCGCCTGGACCCGGTCGGCGGACGACAGAGGGAAGTTCTCCAGGATGTTGAGCGCTTCGCCGACGGTGGTGCCGCCGGAGGAGGACGGCGCCATGGAGTAGACGTCCAGCCCGTGGTAGGTGGTGCGGGTCGGGTCCCGGCGCACCACCGCGTAGTTCGCGAGGTCGCGCCGCTCCATGAGTCCGGGCCAGAACGTACGGTCGGAGCCCGCGGCCACCGGCGGGTTCTGGGCGGTGCGCACCACATCACGGCCGATGTCGCCGTGATAGAGCGCACCTATGCCCTTGCGGGACAGTTCCCGGTACGTACGGGCCAGGTCGGGGTTGCGGAAACGGCTGCCGACCACGGGGAGTTCACCGTTCGGCAGGAACAGCTCGGAGGTCGAGGTGATGTCCCGGAAGCGGGCTTCGTTCATCGCCGTCTGGGCGCGGAATTCGTCGTTGACCACGAAGCCGGCGTCGGCGATCCGGGTGGCCGGGCGCAGTGCGTGCCCGAGCGAGACGGTGCCCCAGTCGTCCAGGGCCTTCTGCCAGGTCGCCGGGGTGCCCGGAACTCCCACGGACAGGCCGGAGTTGACCGCTTCCTGGAACGGGATGGCTTTGCCCGTGGACGGGTCGATGAAGGAGTCGGAGTGCATCCGGGCCGGGGCCGTCTCTCGGCCGTCGATGGTGTGCACCTTCTTCTTGGCGGCGTCGTAGTACACGAAATAGCCGCCGCCTCCTACGCCTGCCGAGTACGGCTCGACCACTCCGAGCGCGGCCGCGGTCGCCACCGCCGCATCGACCGCGTTGCCGCCGCGCCGCAGCACCTCGATGCCGGCCTGCGAGGCGTAGGGGTTCACGCTGGAGACTGCGCCCCCGCTGCCGGTGGCGACGGCCTGCTTGGGCGGCGGCTGGAGACGCGAGCCGGAGGGTGCTGCGACACCGCCTGCCGGGGATGAGCCGGCGGCTGCGGTGGGGAGGAGCAGAGGAAGAGCGAGGGCTGCCGCTGACACGGCAGACACCAGGGCACGGCGGGCGATCATCGAGCCTCCGAGGGCGTCGGGCGAGGGTGATTGCTGGCACTTTGGCAACAGCCGGTCTCATCGGCAATGGATCTTGGAGATCTTTGCGGAACATCTGAGGTTCCTCGGCAGTAACCAGTGCGGTTCAACGGCCCTGCGCTTGACGGAATCCGCGTCTGCCCAGGTCATCCCAGTGACAGTTACGTCAGTGAGGACGGCATGATGACCGCTTGTGCTGCTCCGTCCGGCCTGTCCGACCGTCACGAACGTCCTCGCGATGCTGCGGACTGCTGCCGATGACGTCCGCGCCTGATGTTGCATGCGCGCCCTGGAACACCAGCCGGTCCGGATGCCGCACCGAAACCGCCGCTGAAGCCCCCCACACCGGGCGGCCCGGCCGTCGTGGTCGTAGCGCTGATCCACCGGCCCCGTCAACGCGTGGACCGGGCGCCCGGACACAGGTTCCGTCCGGGCGCCCGGTCCGTAGTGATTAGTGACGCAGGTCGAGACGGTGCACGCCGCCGTCGACAGTGCCGACGTAGAGCGTGCGGCCGTCGGGGCTCGCGGCCAGTTTGGTGGTGTCGGTGTTCTGCAGGCCGGTTGAGATGTTGTGCCAGCTCAGACCGTGGTCGGTGCTGCGCAGTACGCCGCGGCCGCCTTGCAGGAGGCCGCTGGCCCCGGAGCTGGTGGTGGCCGCGTAGAGCGTGTCCTCGACCCGGAGCAGGTCGGAGACATGGATCGCGAGAGCGCCGGTGTCCGCGGTGCGGAAGGTCCGGCCGCCGTCGGTGCTGACGCGGACGCTCTCGCCGCCGACGACGAGACGCCGTCCGTCGAGGTCGATCGCGGTCACCGGACCGTCTACGACTTTGGTGACGGTCACCCCGCCGTCGTCAGACCGGTAGAGACCGGCGGTGTTGCCGAGCCACAGGCGCAGCGGATTTGCGGGATCGCCCGCGATAGTGGCGAAGGAACGCTCGTGGTAGAGGTTCTTCCACGTCGCGCCGCCGTCGCTGGTGGCGAACAGCCCCCGGCCCAGAAGGCTTTGGAAGCTGACCATGACCCGGTTCGGGTCGGCCGGGTGGACCAGGAGCGCCGTCGGCACCTCCGACGAACTGCCCCTCTCCTCCCAGGTGGCACCGCCGTCGCCGCTGCGCTCGACGGTGAATGAGCCGAACGCGGTGCGCCGCACCTTCCAGACCACCTTCGGATCCTTGGCCGACACGGCAAGTTGCGGGACGGTGACGCCCCTCATGCCCTCGCCGCCCGACTGGCCCCACCCCGGGCTCGCGACGGGAAGGGCGGTGCGGTAGACCGCGCTGTCGGTGGCGGCGAGCAGATGGCCGTCACTGACCGCGAGATCGTTGACGGTCAGTCCCTGGACGCCGATCCGCCGGTATCCGGTGCCGTCCGCGGCACCCCGATAGAGACCGTCCTGCTCCATGGAGACGGTGACGGAACCGTCGGCCCAACGGTCGTAGTCCATCGGTACCGCTGCGCGCGACGGCGCGGCGACCGTGGTCCACGTCTGCCCGTGGTCGCGGCTGAGACGGCCACTGCCGGACAGCGTGCTCAGGTACAGGTCGTCACCCGAGATGGTCAGGCGGAGGCCGCCGCTCGTCATGGACAGCAGGGTGGTCCAGGTCTCCCCGCCGTCACGGGAACCGACAACTCCCCGGCCCGGGACATACACCGCCACGACCGAGGAGTCGGCGGCCAGCCCGCCGACGGTCTCGCCGGCCGGGTCGAAGAGCAGGCGTGCCTCGCCGGGGTTTCCCGAGCCGATGCCGGAGCGGACCCAGACGCCGTGATACGTCGTCATATAGAGGGTGTCACCGGTGACGACGGCGGCGGTGATGCCGCCGGTGACGCCGGTCGGATACGTCGTCCAGTGGTCGCCCGCGTCCGTGCTGACCAGCAGTGCGTCCGAGGTGACCGCGACCAGGGTGCGGGTTTGTTCATCGGCGGCGAGCGCCGCGATGCGGGTGTCCGGGACGTCGAGCGTGCGCCAGGTCCGCCCGTTGTCATCGGTGCGCAGGATGGCGCCCCGGCGACTGCCGTCGCGAACGCTGTTCACGGCGTACCACCAGCGGTCGGGATTCTTCGCGTCCACCACGAGCGGGCCCGTGCCGTCCGCGACGGGCAGACGCCCCAACTGGCGCCAGGAGGTGCCGTTGTCGGTGGTCAGCCAGGGAGCCGCCTTCTGGTACTGGGTGAGGACGGCCTGCTTCGGCCGGCTCGACGAGAGGGCGATGGAGCCGGCCTGGCTGTTGGGACCTACCGGCTTCCAGAGGTTCCTGCGGCTGTCGACCGGGGTGACCTCGAAGGCGCTGGTGCCGGTGAGCCGCTGCCCGGTGCCGGCGGTGCCGCGTACCGAGACCCGGTAGGCGCCGGCCACGCTGCCGGTCACCGCGGCCCGGTAGTAGCCGCTGGCGGGATCCAGTGTGGAAGTGACGTCGACGGCCTTGCCACGAGGCGGGGTGACGGTGACGACCGGCGGTGCGGCCAGCCGGGTCGGCGGGGCGATGTGCACGGTCGAGTGACCGTCGCTCGGGTCGGGTGCGGCCTGGACGGCCAGATGCCGGACGGCGAGCAGGTAGGGCACCCCGATCGCCGGTCCCCGGTCGGGAGTCGCCGTGAGACGGCCGCTGATCTCGGTGTCGGCCGCCGGTCGGGCGACGCGCAGCGAGACCGTGACGGTCGCGGTCCCCCCGGCCGGTACGGTGACCCGCTTCGCCGAGACCGTGGCCGGACCGTCGGTCCGCAGCGAGGTCGCGACCGGCCGCTTGCTGGAGTTCCGCAGCGTCACCTTTGCGACTCCGCCGACGTGACGCCCGGACAGATCGGCGAGTCCGAACGACACCGACGCCGGCGAGGCACTGACCGTGGCCGAGGCTGCCGCGGCCACATCGAGCCGGCCCGAGCCCTGCGTCGTGGGCCCGTTGCCGCTCAGCGGTTTCGCGGTGCCGACCAACGCGGCCTTGATCTCGGCAGGAGTCCGGCCGGGATGCAGCTGGCGCAGCAGGGCCGCAGCGCCGGCGACGTGCGGGGTCGCCATCGATGTGCCCGACATGCGGTACTCGCCGGGCCCGTACAGTGCCTTGGGCACGGTGGAGCGGATCTCCACGCCCGGCGCGACCAGATCGGGCTTCAAACCGAAGCCCTGTGTGGGACCGCGTGAGGAGAACGAGGCGATCCGGTCGGTGGTGTCGGTGCCGCGCAGCGTCACCGAGACCTTCCCGGCGGCGAGCCGGGCGCTCAACTCCGTGTACTGGGTCGAGTCGATGCCCATGACCACCAGGTGGTCCATGCGCAGCGAGTCGCCGGAGGCGTCGATCCGCGCGGACGGGGACGGCACCTGGGCCACTCCCGGCTCAGGGTTCACCTCCGGCGGCCGGACCTCTCCCGGTGCTCCGGCGAGGAACACCGGGCCGTCGTTGGAGGGCAGGCCGGCCAGCACGGCGATCGCGCCGCGCTTCTCCGCCTCCTTCGCCCACTCCACGGCGCTTGCCGTCAGGTACTGGGTGTCGGAAGCGATGAGTGTCTTGGCCCGTACGATCTTTCCGCGTACGTCGCCGGCCCGCTTCCAGTCCTCGGCGGTGCCCTCGCCGACATCGACCAGCGGCGCCGTGACGGGGTGCTCCGGCGGGTTCGCGGACAGGATGCCGCGGTAGGTCTGGATCAACTCGGGTTTCTTGCCGGCCAGATAAGCGCTGGGCAGCCGCAGGTTGCTTGTCGACGCGCCGACCGCGACCACGCCGTCGGCCGTTGCGGGGCTGCTGACCGTACCCGTGCCCGGGCCGTCGTTGCCGGCCGCGGCCACCACGACCACACCCGCTTGTACGGCCGCGGTCGCGGCGCGGCCCAGCGGGTCGGTGCCGTCGCCGGGGCCGCCGAGGCTCATGTTGATGACATCGGCGCGGTGCGGGTTGGCCGGATCGGAGGCCGCCTCGATTCCGGCGATGATGTCCGACGTGTAGCCCGAGCCGTCGGCGTCCATCACCTTGTAGGCCAGCAGATTCGCGCCGGGCGCCACGCCGGTGGTGCCGCCCTTCTCGGCCGCCTTGCCCGCGATGATGCCGGCGACGTGGGTGCCGTGGCCGTTGTCGTCCATCGGATCCTCGTCATCGTTGACGAAGTCGTGCCCGCCGACGACCTTGTACCCCTTGCCGAGTCCGCCGCCCAGGTCGGGGTGGCTGTAGTCCACGCCGCTGTCCAGGATCGCGACGGTGGTCCCCTTGCCAGTGACGCGGCTTCCGGCCGGGTCCTTGCGCTGCCAGACGCCGGGTGCGCCGATCAGCGGCACGCTCACGTCCGTCTTCGCCAGCACCCGGGTGTCGGGGCGGACGGCGGTGACGCCCGGCAGCGAGGACAGCCGCCCCACCTCGGACGCGGGCACCGTCATTGCCACGGCATCGACGAGCAGACCCAGTTTGCGGGTCGCCGAAGGGTGCAGCCCGGCGCTCTTCGCCGAGCCGATGAACGTCTCCTGCCGCGCGTCCAGCGCGCGGCGGGCGGCGCCGACGCCGCGGGCGGCCTCGGCGGACAGCAGTGATCCACCGGGCGCGGCGGTGACCGCTGGGTTCCCGGACAGTTCGACGAGCACTCGTTGCGACGGGTCGGGCGTGGACGCGTTGGAAGCACCCGGTGTCACCGCCAACATGCCGGCGAGAACAACGGCGGCGAGGGCGGCATGACGCGATCTTCGTGACTTCATTGCCATGCGTAAAGGTCCTAGTGGCGAGGGCACTTGACGCACAACCGATCTCCGTGGCCCATTGCTGCCGCTGGCACAATTGGGCCACCATCCGTTCATGACTCCGCAGACACCGCAACTCACGGCGGCAGGCATCGATCCGTTCGACGAGAGCGTCTACCGCGCCGTCCTGACCCGGCGGACGGCGGCGCCTGCCGAACTCACCGCGGATCTCAAATGTTCGGCCGAGCGCGTCGCCAGGGCGCTGGACCGGCTCCGCGACCACGGGCTGGTCGGCCGGCTCGCCGGCTCCCGCCGCCGGTACGCCGCGATCGAACCGGGCGCCGCCGTCGAGGCGCTGGTGCGGGCCAGAAGCAATGAGCTGGAGCGGGTCCGTTCGGCGGCCGACGAGCTGTCCCGGCTGTTCGCCGCCGCGCGCACCGGCGCGACGGATGAGGACGAGGTGGAGATCACCACCGGCAGCGAGGCGCTGGGCCGCTGGTTCGTCCGCCTTCAGCAGGAGGCCCACGAGGACGTGATGACCCTGGACCGGCCGCCGTACGCCCTGACCACCTCCAACCCGGTGGAGGCGACGGCGCTCGGCCGCGGCGTACGCTACCGCGCGATCTACGCCCCCGAGGCCCTGGAATGGCCGGGCGTCCTCGACGACGTCCGCGAGCTGGTCCGGCACGGCGAACAGGCCCGCGTCCTGCCCGGCCTGAGCATCAAACTCGCCATCGCCGACCGCAAGCTGGCCCTGATGCCGCTCTCCCTCGACCTCAACGACGTCCGCGCCGCGGTGATCCGCCCGTCCACCCTGCTCGATGCCCTCACCGGCTACTGGGAAATGTGCTGGAAGCAGGCCCTGCCCCTCAACGCCCCCGCCGAGGACCCCTTGGGTGAGGAGGACCGACTGGTCCTCACCCTCCTGGTCAGCGGCCTCAAGGACGAGGCGATAGCCCGCCAGCTCGGCTGGTCCGTCCGCACCATGCGCCGCCGCATCAGCCGCCTGCACGACCTCCTCGGCGCCGCCAACCGCTTCCAGGCCGGAGTGATCGCGGCCCGCCGCGGCTGGTTGTGAGACAGCACGCCGGCAGGGGCGGAGATGAGTGGATGCGGTCTCGGCGCGCGTATCTCCTCGTCGTGCGCCTGCCAGGGATGACGGGACAGCCCTTACGCGCCGCCGCGTGCCGCCAGTGACCGCACGGGGCGACATCTGTTGCTCACGGCGGTGTCGAGCAATGGGAGCAGGCTGCTCCCGGACCACCCCGCTCTTCACTCATTGATTTCAGAGCATGATGAGCAGACGGGTTTTCGGCTTGAGCTTCCTATTCACCGAACGACTTTGTACGTACACCTCCAACTTGGGGTTGTTCCCCGCCTTCACGGAGACGGTCCCCTGAATATCCGTACCGAACAAAAGGCTGCGTGCCGCGTCGCCCGTATAGGCGCGGTCGGTGTCCTTCTCGACCACGATGACTTCTTTGTTCTGCTGAACCTGAGCCCGGGCGCCCAGCTGGTAGTAACACGAACCACGTTCGTACGTCACGCCCGGGTGCGAGTTGACGAAGGGGCGAATCTCGATATCCTTGTCGACTTTCAGGAGCCGGTACTTGTCGGCCGGAATCGGTTCGAGGTTCGCCCGCACCTCATCAACCGATATGCCCTGACCGACGGTGAACAGGTTCTTCGTGCCGCGCACCCCCTGCTCTCGCCCGCGGAGGAAACTGGTGGCGGCAGCGCGCACGGTGCCGATCGCCTCCTCGACGCCCTTCTGGGAATCCGCATCCCAGATGGCGATGTTCCCGGCCGGGAAACCGTAGTTCTGGGCGGTGCGCTTGGCCAGGGAGTTCGGAACGAGGATCGCGGAAGTCCAGTGGCCCGGAAGCCCTCTCATCTTCGCCGTGATCTTGTCGAGCCAGGGGCCAAGGATGGTCATGTCGCCGTCGTGCCGCCTGTCGCCACCGGAGGCGTTCTCCTCACCGTCCGTCACGACGATCTGGAGGAAGCTGTGCTCGCCGTATTCCTCCCAAATATGGCCCAGGTCGTCCAGGGACTTCACAGAAGCCTCGATGAGGGCCGTAGCTCCATTGTTGACCTGATACAGCCCCCGCATGGACGGCAGATGCTTCACGTCCATGTCCCAGACCAGGTTCTCCACCTTGTGGTCGAAGGAGTAGAGGCTGATCCGTGTCTCGTGGCCCAGGCTGTCGGACTCGGCCTTCAACCCCGCCACAAACTCGTCCACAACTCGAATGAGTTGACTCTGGTGCGGACGCATTGAACCCGAACAGTCCACCACCAGCGCGACGTGATTCACCTTGTGCTGGATCTTTTTTGCGGACACGTTTGTGCTCCCCCTCCGAGGCTCCCCGAGTGATGTCTTCACTTTATGGGGAGGCACTGACAACGGCGCTTGACGCTCAATCACCTGCCTGCGCCCAAGGGCTGTCCCGTCATCCCTGGCGGGCGCACGACGGCAGCTGCGGCACCTCGCTGCGTTGTCTACGCCCGAATACACCCAGTACGAGGACGCCACTCCGCGTTGCGACGCACCGCATCTGACGCCGCGCGCTGATCCACCAGGGATGACGGGACAGCCCTCAGGGCGTGCGTGCCAGACGCCGCCTGGCAGACGGGACGCGAGCAGCAGCACCCCCGCGGCGCTCACACCCCCGATGACCGATCCGCAGACGGCTGAGACTTCTGGCTCACTCTCGCCTCGCGCTCCGACCGGCCCGTCGGAGGCCGGCAACCGCGGGGATCAGAAACAGCTGATCACCGGTCGAAACGCTAGAGCACTTCGAAGTTGGCCATCATCGCCATGTCTTCGTGCTCCAGGTTGTGGCAGTGGAAGACGAAACGCCCCCGGTAGCCGGTGAATCTGGTGATGATGGCGACCGCCTCGCCCGGGCTCAGGTCGACGGTGTCCTTCCAGCCCGCGTCGTAGGGGCCGGGGGCCTCGCCGTTGCGGGAGAGTACCTGGAAGTGCGCCAGGTGAAGGTGGACCGGGTGGTGGAAGTCGCTGGTGAACCGCCAGACCTCCAGCGCGCCCAGCCGAGGGGTGGCGTCGGCCCGCATCGGGTCGTAGGGCCGGCCGTTGATCGTCCAGCCCTCGTCGCCCTGGTCGCGGAAGGCGAAGGTACGGGTTGCCGTCGCGCGCGCCGGGTCCAGACGCTCGATGCCCGACAGCCGCGCGGGCACGGCGCTGTCGTCGGTGGCGCGCCGGGCGATCCGGAAGCGCATGACCGCGGCGGTGGTGCCGCTGCCGAGCCGGTTGACGAGGGTGACCTCATCGCCGACCCGGTAGCGGGAGAAGTCGACGACGACGTCGAAGCGTTCCGCGGGCGCCAGTACGATCGCGTCGTGCGCTCTCGGGGCCGCCAGCAGGCCGCCGTCGGAGCCGATCTGCACCAGGGCGCCGCCGCCGGCGGGCTGGGGGTCCAGCTCCAGCCGGTAGCGGCGTGCGTTGGAGGCATTGAGGATGCGCAGCCGGTAACGGGCGGCGTCGACCTCCAGGACGGGCCACGGCGCACCGTTGACCAGGATCATGTCGCCCAGCACCCCTTCGACGTAGTCCGGCTGCACGCCCGGGGTGTGCAGCAGGGTCGGGTCGGTCGCGGGGTATCGGAAGGATCCATCGGCGTCGAACGCCCGGTCGGTGATCATGAGGGGGATGTCCCGGTCCCCGCGCGGCAGGGGCAAGGCCTCCTCCTCGTCGTCGTGTACGAGATGAAATCCGGCCAGCCCGCGCCAGACGGAGGCGCCGGTGAAGTCCATGCGGTGGTCGTGATACCAGAGCGTGGCGGCCCGCTGCTGGAAGGGGTACTCGTAGACGCGTGAGCCGTGGGCCAGGCTGGCCCGGTGGTCGTGGTGCGGGAGCGGTCCGGTGAACCCGTCCGGCACGATCAGGTCGGTGGGGTAGCCGTCGCTGGCCGACGGGGTGTGGCCGCCGTGCAGGTGTACGACGGCGGGCACAGGAAGCGCGTTGCGGTGACGGACAACGGTCCGCCGGCCGCTGCGGGAGACGAGGGTGGGCCCGGGGAAGATCCCCTCGTACCCCCAGATCGCGGTGGTGTGGCCGGGCAGGATCTCCTGGGTGGCGGCCTTCTGCGTCACCTCGTAGTAGTCGGTGGTGGCGTCCTGATGCGGGGTCAGCACCGGCGGTACCGGCAGCGGCACCCGGTACGGGGCGGGCAGCGGCAGCAGGCTGCGCAGCAGTTCCCCGGTCTGGACGGCGGCGGCCAGCCGCGGGATCTGTGTGCCCACCGCCGCCAGGGCGGCCGCCCCTCCCAGGGCGCCGAGGAGGCGGCGGCGCGGTATCGCCGGCCTCACGAGACCTCCTCCGCGGGCCGCGACGCCTCCGGGGACGTGCCGGGCGGCGGCACCCTCCCGGACGCTGACCCGGCGTCACCGGACGTGACCGGGACGGGGCCCGGGGGCAGGGGGCGCCACACCTGGACCAGGAGAAGCAGCCCGGCGGCAATGAGCGTCACGCCCAGCGGGACGTGCACCCCCAGGGTCCGCTGGTAGCCGAGAACGGCCTGCCCGGCCTCGGCCACAAGCAGCACGGCGCTGACCGCGGCCGGCCAGCCCGGACCGCGGCCCGGGCGCCAGTACAGCACCGCCACCACGACCTGCACGAGGCCGACGGCGACGATGACGTTGGCGTTGACCGCGTGCGCGGTGAGCATGTCGTAGTCACCGGACAGGAACCGCCCGGCGAGGACGGCCTGGGTGAACAAGGTCGCGGCGTGCACCGTCGTCACCGCGCGCAGTGCACCACGGGCCCGCCCGGGGCGCCGTCGCGGGTCCGGCGACTCGCGTGTGCCGGAGCCGCCCGGCTCGGCGGAGGCCAACGACGGCTGCATGGACGTCTCCCCTGGGCAGTGGATGATCAGCACGCAACCGTAGTCCGCCCTCTCATGCGCGTCTACGCCTGGACATAGGGGGCCGAGCCGCCCGCTTTCCGGACCGGGACCCTACGGGGCCCGGGCAGCCTGCGGCTCATCGGCGGGATTCCGCCAAGCTTTGCCCCGTCGCGCCGCCCGGCACGCCCTCCCCCAAGGCCTTAAGGGCCAGGGGGGACCCCCTTCCGCGTTGGCCACAAGCCCTGGTAGCTCCATCCCCAAGCTCTCAGCTTCGTTCGAGCAGGGGAGACCCCACCCCAGGACGTACGCCCGCCTTGCCATCGCACGCACCGGACGCCGCCCGGCCCGCCCTGCGGGCGTACGACGCTACTTTCGAAACACGCCCTGGGACGGTCAGGACAGCCGCCATGGGCGGAGCTTGTCCGGGTTGCGCACCGCCCAGATGTGCGTGATCCGGTCGTCGTCGGCAACCTTGAACGCGAACACCGTCTCGATCCCGCCCCCGGACTCGACCGCCAGGCCCGGCAGCCCGTTGACCGTGCGCTCGAGGATCGTCCGGGGCGGCGCGAACCGGGCGATCGTCAGGTAGAAGTGGGCAATCTGCTCGGCGCCCTCGATCGGCAGCAGGTGGGCGATGGCGCGGCCGCCGCCGTCGGAGATCGCGGTGGCGCCTGGGTCGAGCAGGCTGAGCAGGGCCTCGATGTCCTGCGCCTCCCAGGCCACCTTGAACCGCCGGACGACGCTCGCCTGCCGGGCCGCGTTCGGGCTCGCCTCGGTCCGCGCGGCGGCGATGCGGCGGCGGGCCGAGGACGCCAGCTGACGGCACGCCGCCGGGCTGCGGCCGACGATCTCGGCCACCTCGGCGAACGGGTAGCGGAAGACGTCGTGCAGCACGAACGCGACGCGTTCGGCCGGGGTCATCGACTCGAACACGACCAGGAAGGCCATGGTCACCGACTCGTCGAGGGTGATCCGGTCGGCCGGGTCCACGCCGGCGCCGCCCGCTGCCCCGGCGATCCACTCGGCCGAGTCGGGCAGCGGCTCCGGGATCCATTCGCCGACGTAGGCCTCCCGCCGGGCGCGCGCCGAGCCGAGCAGGTTCAGGCAGATGCGGCTGGCCACCTTCGTCAGCCAGGCGCCCGGGGACTCGATGACCTCCTGCTCCGCCCGGGACATCGCGTACCAGCGGGTGTAGGTCTCCTGGACGACATCCTCCGCATCGGCCAGGGACCCGAGCATCCGGTAGGCGAGATTGAGCAGCTGTCGCCGCTCGCTCATGATCGTGCTCAGGCCAGGATCCCGCTGCTCCTCTGCCTGCCGCTGTGCCTGTTCCGATGGAGTGGTCATAGGCTCTCCGGCTCCCTCGTTCCCGTGCCCTCTCCAGTACGACAAATCAGAGCGGTGGAATGTGAGGTCGGCGGCTCGCCTCACATTCGGCGGGGCTGCGTTGTCGGACTGGTGAAGACGAGTACACCATCCACAGGACAGGACGCTGAGCATGAACGACTTCCAGGAGATCGCCGACCGCGTCGAGATCGAGGCGCTGCGCGGCGATTTCACCGACGCGGCGATGATGCGCGACCGTGCCCGCCTCGCCGCGCTGTTCACCCCCGACGGCGTTCTGCGCATGCCCAACGTCCCGGTCGAGCTCATCGGCCGGGAGGAGATCCGGACCGGAGGCGAACGCCTGCAGAGCCAGTGGGACTTCTTCGTGCAGAACAGCCACCCAGGCACCATCCGGATCGACGGCGACACCGCCACCGGTCGCACCTACATACAGGAGATCGCGCGTCTGCTCGACGGTCGCTCGGGCCTGAACTTCGCCATCTACCACGACACCTACCGGCGTACGCCGGAGGGATGGAAGTTCGCCGAGCGGGTCTACGAGGTCAGGTACGTCGACACCACCCCGCTGGGGGGTTCGGCGCCCGGCCCCGACGCGGCGCACGACTCCGGTAAGGCCGGGGACGCCGTCCGGGCACCGGGTGCCGGTGAGGCGGACGCGTCGGCCACGGGGGCGGCCGACGACTTCGCCGCACCGGCGTCCGCGGAACGGCTGGACCGGGCGATCGCGGCGCTGCGGGCGAACGGCTTCACCGCCGAACTGCTCGACGACGCCGCGGCGGCCCGCGCCCGCATCAAGGATTTGATCCCGGAGGGCGCAGGCGTGTTCACCGGGGCCAGCGAGACGCTCCGGCTCTCCGGAGTAGCGGAGGACATCGAGGCGGGCGACCGCTACCAGGCCATCCGGCCACGCGTGCTGAAGATGGACCGCGCCACCGAGTCCGACCAGATCCGCCGGCTCGCGGCCGCCCCCGACGTCTTCGTCGCCAGTGTCGCGGCCATCACCGAGACCGGCTCGCTCGTCATCGCCTCGGCCAGCGGCAGCCAGCTGCCCGCCTCCGCCGGCGGCGCCGCGAGGGCCATCTGGGTCGTCGGAGCGCAGAAGGTGGTGCCCGACCTGAGCACCGCACTGCGCCGGGTCGAGGAGCACTCCCTCCCGCTGGAGACCGCGCGCGCCCAGGCGATCTACGGGCAGCCGAGCGCGGTCAACCGTCTGCTCGTCCTCAACGCCGAGCCGCAGCCCGGGCGCGGCACCGTCCTGCTGCTGCGCGAGGCCATCGGATTCTGACACCCCGCGTGATGAGGACGTGAGAACGCCGCGGGGGCGGACGGCGAGCCGTATCGGGCTCGCCG
>NZ_JBLVKW010000024.1:67184-108699 GCF_048270745.1 Streptomyces sp. NPDC056231
CCCGGGGGGGGGGGCGGGGGGGGCGCCTTGGGGGGCCCCCCCCCCGCCCCGCGCCCCGCCTATGCGAGTGCTGCCGCACCTGGGGCGTGTTTCGAAAGCCCCGTCTGCCAGGCAGCGTCTGGCACGCCCTGCGGGCGGACAGCCCTTAGTCACTTCCACCACACATGTGCGGTCGAGAGATCGAAGGCGAAGACATGGTGTTGCTCGACGCGGACATCGACGGCTGCACGAGGCGGCGCCGGAAGACCGCCACGTCGTTGCCCGTGCCCACGACGAGATCTCCCCCAGGGGTCACAGCGACTGCTTGGGGATGAGGCGCCGGCAGGAGCCCGGCGGGGGCGGTGGTCTCGCCGGAGGGCTGTGGCGGGACTTCGGCCGTGCAGGCGTCTGCGGAGGGTGAGGTTCTCGGCGTACAGAGTTGTGGTGATGATGGCCAGGGCGTCGAGTTGACTTTGGAGTTCGCATGCTTGGGCGCGGGCCCGGGTCAGCTGTGCGCGCAGCTGCCGGTCCCCGCGGGAGTCGGCCGGCCAGGTTCAGAGGTCCAGGACGAGTCGGTCGCTCCGGCAGCGCCCCACACAGATCATCATGGTCCGCCCGGCGAGGCGTTCTTCGTCGCTGAGCACGGAATCCCGGTGCTCCGGTGTCCCGGCGAGGACGCGGGTCTCGCAGGCGCCGCAGTATCCCTTCTCGCAGTCGTAGGACAGGCCGCTCACGGCATCGCGCAGGACCTCGATGAGGCGGCGGTCGGGCGGTACGACGAGCGTGCCGCCGGTGCGCGCGAGCTGGACTTCGAAGGTCCGGTTCTCCGTGGCGTCGAATGTCGTTTCGAGGTCGTCGCCTGCGGTGAAGCGCTCCAGGTGCAGCCGGTCGGTGAGATTGAGGAGGGTGCACTCGCGCTCGACTGCCGCCAGCATCGGTGTCGGCCCGCATACGTACACGGCGGTGTCCGCGTTCAGCCCGCCCAGCAGCCGGGGGAGGTCCGGCAGCCCGGCCTCGTCCTGCGGGAGCAGGGTGAGCGCGTCTCCGGCGACGGCGGCGAGTTCGTCGGCGAACGCCATGGTCGAGCGGGTGCGTCCGCCGTACACGACGGTGAAGGGCGTGCCACGTGCCGCGGCCTCGCGGACCATGGAGAGGATCGGTGTGATGCCGATGCCGCCGGCGAGGAACAGGTAGGACGGCGCCTCGGCGAGCGGGAAGTGGTTGCGCGGCCCGCGTACCGCGAACGTGACTCCGGGGCGGGCGAGTTCGTGGAGTTCGGCCGAACCGCCCCGCCCCTGGGGTTCGCGCAGGACTCCGATACGCCAGGTCGTGGCGTCGGCGGGGTCACCGCACAGCGAGTACTGACGCAGTCGGCCCGAGGGCAGACGCAGCTCGACGTGTGCCCCGGGCCGCCATGCGGGGAGTTCACCTCCGTCCGGCAGGCCGAGGTCGACGGCGACGACGCCCTCGGCCGCGGCACGCACCGCGGTCACCCGCAGCGGGGTGGGCGTGCTCAGCGCGCGGGCCGTGCCTGCTGCCGCTGCCGCCCGGGGACCGGGCGCGAAGACCGCCGGGACCGCGTCCCAGCCCGACTGGTTGCCGCGCGTGGGGTAGGGAACGAGCCCCTCCTCGATCACCCGGTAGTCGGGCAGCCGGGTCAGGACCTGCGTCATCATCGCGCGGAACATGGCCCGGGCGAGGTGGGCACCGGCGCACCGGTGCGATCCGATGCCGAAGCTGAGGTGACGGCTGGCGTCCCGGTCGAGGCGTATCTGCGTGGGGTCGGGGAACACAGCGGGGTCATGGTTGGCGGCGACCCATGGGATCAGCACCCGGTCGCCCGCGTGCATCGGGCAGCCACCGACCTCGACCTCCCTGGTGACCGTGCGCGCCATCGACTGCGACGGGGCGAACGCGCGGAGGAATTCCTCGGTCGCGCTGTCCAGCAGATCGGGGGAGTCGATCAGCCGGCGGCGCTGCTCGGGGTGGCGGGCGAGGTGGACGAGAGTCGATCCGGTCAGGGAGGTGGTGGTGTCGACGCCGCCCGCGATGAGCAGGCCGATCACCGAAACCAGTTCGTCCTCGCCGAACGCGCTGCCGTCGGCGCGTCGGCCGGCAACCAGCGCGCTGACCGCGTCGGCCCGTGGTGCGGAGCGGCGCTCGGCGATCAACTCGCGGATGCGCTGGTCCATATGGGCCAGCCCCGCGGCCCCGCGCACGGCGCGCTCGCTGTCGGCCGGTGCGGCGAAGATGTCGTGGATCGGCCCGGCCAGCTTTGCCCAGTCCTCCTCGGGGAAACCCAGCCAGTCCAGGGTGACGGCGGCGGGCAGCGGGTTGGTGAGGTCGCGGACGAAGTCGCAGGAGCCCAGCTCGATGAAGTCGTCCACGACGCGGGCGGCATGACGCTCGATCATGGGAACCAGTTGGCCGACCGCGTCCGGGGTCAGCAGCGGGTTGATCAGTTCCCGGTACTCGGTCGCACGCGGCGGGTCCAGCTCGATCGGATACTGTTCGAGCCCAGGTCCTTTGGGGATGACGATGCCGACCCCCTGCCCGCCGTGGTCGCCGCGAGCTGAGGAGAACGTCGCGTCGTCGCGGGCGATACGGGCCACGTCGGCGTACCGCGTCGTGTAGTGGAAGCCACCATGGGCAGCCGAGCGGCCTACCGGGCAGCTCTCACGGAAGCCCGCGTAGTAGGCGACCGGATCGGCGTTGGCTTTGTCGGAGTGGTGGTCGAAGTCGATGTCGGAAGCGATGTCGAAGTCGGCGGACATGGTGGGCACGCTCCACGTGCTCGAAACTGTGCGCGGTGTTGTCCGGCCGCGCCACCGGATGTCAGCAGCCTCATCGGTGTCGGTCACCCTAAGGCGTGCCGCCGAGCCTGACAACGTCTCGTGGAACGTCGAGAAGGTCGGCTCAGAAGGTCAGCACGGCTTTGCCGACCGAGCCGGACCGGACTGCCGCGACGGCCTCGTTGATCTGCTCGAACGGGAAGTAGGTGATCATCTTCTCGACCGGGAACCGGCCCCCGGCGTTGAGTTCGAGCAACTGCGGCAGGAACAGTCTCGGCAGGCTGGAACCGGCGACGATGCCGGTGACCGTTCGTCCGTTGAGGATGCTGCGCCAGTCGAAGCTCATCGTCTTGCTGGGGCCGACGCCGATGACACCGGCGTGACCGAGCGGCCCGAGAGCCTCCACGGCGGTGCGCAGGACGTCCTCGCGCCCAGTCGTGTCGATCACGAAGTCGAACCCCTCCGGCACCAGGTCGGCCAGTTGCCCGGCGGTCCCCTCGGCCGAGGAGTCGACGCAGTGCGTGGCTCCGAAGCCGCGGGCCGCTTCGAGCTTGGCCGTGTTCACGTCGACGGCCGCGATGACCTCGCAGCCGCTCAGCGAGGCGGCGATGACGGCGGCCACGCCGACGGCCCCGACCCCGAAGACCGCGATCGACGAGCCGGGGCGTGGCCGCAGCACATTGAGCACACCGCCCGCTCCGGTCTGGAAGCCGCAGCCGAAAGGTCCGGCCCGCAGCAGGTCCAACGACGGGTCGATCCGGACGACCGCCCGCTCCGGTGCGACGACATGGCTGGCGAACGAGGACTGACCGAGGAAGTGTGCGTTGACCTCCAGCCCCCCGTGGGTCACCGCGGTGGAGCCGTCGGGCCGGCGGCCGGAGAAGTTCACCGCGTCGAAGCTGCGGCAGTAGGCGGGCGAGCCCGTCAGGCACAGGGCGCAGGTACCGCACGAGGTGAAGGACATGGCGACGTGGTCGCCCGGGCGTACGGAGGTGACCTGTGCGCCGACCTTCTCGACAATGCCCGCCCCTTCGTGCCCGAGCAGCGCGGGCGTGGGGAAGAAGCCGGCGAACTCAAGGTCCGTACCGCAGACACCGACGGCGGCGACGCGAACGAGCACCTCGTCCGGGCGGGGATCTTCCAGGTCCACTTCGGTCAGGACGAACGGCTGTCCGGGCTGCTCCAGCAGAGCGGCGGTGGCACGCACGGGGCCTCCTCAGCGCCTCACAAAGCGAGACTGCATATTGACATGCGTGACAGGGCCGGTCAATGTTCCCTTCATGGCGGCTCTTGGCTTTCCTTCCTCCCAGCACTTCATCGACGGCACGTGGGTGGCGGCCCGCGACGGCGGCACGCTGGACGTACTCGATCCGGCCACCCGACAGGTGATCACCGAGGTCGCCCGGGCGGGCCGCGCCGATGTGGACGACGCGGTCACTGCCGCGCGCCGCGCCTTCCCCGCCTGGGCGGCGACCAGCCCGAGCGAGCGCGGGGCGCTGATCCGGCGCTGGGCCGACCTCATCCTCACCGAGATCGAGGCGCTCGCGGCCGTCGAGGCACAGGACGTCGGCAAGCCCCTGTCCGGGGGGCGGACGAACATCTACATCGCCCACGGCATCATCGACTACTTCGCCGGCGCGGCCGACAAGCTCACCGGGGTCACGCTGCCGACCCGCAGTCCCGACTACCTGGGCTACACGGTTCCCGAGCCGTACGGCGTGTGCGCCATCGTCATCCCGTGGAACGTCCCCGCCGTGCTCACCGCCGCGAACGTGGCGCCGGCGCTCGCCGCGGGCAACACCGTCGTCCTCAAGCCGTCCGAGATCGCACCGCTGGCCCCGTTCGCACTCGCCGAACTCGCCTGCCGCGCCGGCTTCCCGCCGGGTGTGATCAACGTCGTGGCGGGCCTCGGCCCCGAGGCGGGCGTCGCCCTCACCTCGCACCCGGGGGTCGACCACATCAGCTTCGTCGGCTCCACCGCCACCGGGCGGGCGATCATGGCGGCCGCAGCACAGAACCTCGTCCCGGTGAAGCTGGAACTCGGCGGCAAGTCGCCGAACGTGCTCTTCGCCGACGCCGACCTCGACACGGCGATCCCCGCGATCGTCACCTCCATCACCGAGAACGCGGGGCAGAACTGCTACGCCGGTTCCCGGCTGCTCGTGGAGGCGTCGGTGCACGATGAGGTGGTGGAGCGGGTCGCCGCCGCCATGGCCGTGGTCAAGACCGGGCCGTGGGAGGCTGACCTGGACATGGGGCCGTTGGTCAGTGCCGCGCAGTTCGCCCGCGTCAGCGGCTTTCTGGCGCAAGCGCCCCGCGAGGGGGCTCGGCTGGTCACCGGTGGCGGAACCGCCGACGAGGGGTGGTTCGTCCGGCCTACCGTGTTCGACCGCGTGGAAACGCGCATGCGCGTCGCCCGCGAGGAGGTCTTCGGCCCGGTTCTCGCCGTCCAGTCGTTCCGCGACACCGCCGAGGCGACAGAGCTGATGAACGCCACCGACTTCGGTCTCCTGGCATGCGTCTGGACCAACGACCTCTCGCGGGCGCTGCGGCTGGCGAAGGACGTCCGCTCCGGGCAGGTGGCGGTCAACCAGTTCCACGACGCCGGAGTGATCGGCTTTCCGTTCAACATGCAGAAGGACAGCGGCTTCAGCAGGGGCGGCGGGTACGCGGCGCTGCGCGAGTACACCCAGGAGAAGGGCGTGGCCATCCGGCTGCTGACCCGCTGAGACCGGACACGACGGGGGGCGCCGCCGGAGCGCCGGACAAGCGGTCCGGCACCCGGACCGGTGACTGACCTGCCGCGCGGGCGGTGGACCGTGGCGCCGCCCGCGCGTGCCTGAGGACGACAGCGGTGTGTGCCGACCGTTGGTCCGGGTGAGCCGTGCGCGTGGCCGCCGGGCGGCACCGTACTGCACGGACAGCGGCTCACGACCTCGCGCTGAAACAGCACTCGCTCATTGCTTGTCGGCCGGACGCGGAACCGGCACCTCACTCGTCGCCGAGTCGCCTCGCGGCCCGGCGACAGCTGTCTTTTCACCGGCCTCCACCCGTTGCCACCTGGGCTGTCGGCCTCGTTAAGAAGCGGAACGCCGACGAGGCGAAGAAGTGGTGCAGGAGCGTTGACACCCATCGGGCAGCGGCGGCAGAGTACCTCACAATACGTTCCACCGACTCGCAATGCGAGACAGGTGAAGGTGAGGAGGCTGCGCGGTGCAAGCCATGGTGCAGACCGAATTCGGCGGGTACGCGGGGGCGTTCCCGCAGGACGTCCCGGAACGGAAACGCAGACCGAGCGACCTCGCCGACGTCGCGTACCGTGGGCCGAACCGCCCAGCCCTGCCACAGGTCAAGGGCGCGGGCCCGGCCCCTGGCCGCTGTCCCACGCACGTGCCGGCAACGGACTTCGGCGCATCGGAGGCGTCGGCCGGTGCTGCGGACGGCTCGGTCGTCCGAGACCCCGGGTCCCGGTCGCTCACCGCCCGCGCCGACCGCCCGCATCCACCCATCGGCGAGGGCGTGATCAACCCATGAGCGACCTGCTGATCGTGGGCGGCGACGTCGTCACGATGGACTCCGCGCGGCGCGTCCTCACCGGTGCCACGGTCGCCGTGTCGGAGAACGGCATCGCCGCGCTCGGCACGGCCGAGGAACTGCGCGCCCGCTTCCCTGGAGCGCGGGAGATCGACGCGTCGGGCTGTGTCGTCATCCCGGGCCTGATCGACGCACACCAGCACACGACCGTCGACCCCCTCGTGCGCAGCATGGTCCCGGACAGCATCGGCTCGCAGGAGTCGATCTTCGACTGGATCGTCCCGCTGCACGCCCACGCCGACGGTGACGACGACGAACTGGCCGCGACCATCACCGCCGTTGAGTGTCTGTCCCGGGGCATCACCACGGTGCTGGAGCCGGGCACGGTGGCCTACCCCCAACGCGTCGCCGCCGGTCTGGGCGCGGTGGGTGTCCGCGCACGGGTCGGCGGCTGGGGCTGGGACGCCAAGGACGTGCCGCTCGGCGCGCCCGCGCACGAGGTGCTCGCCCGGCAGGAGGACATCGTCCGGTCCCTGCCGGTCACCGGACCGGTCACCGGATGGGTGACACTCGTCGGCCACGACCTGGCCAGCGACGAACTGTTCACCGGGGCCGCGAGCCTGGCCGAACGGCTCGACACGGGGCTGACCTGGCACATCTCGCCGGGACCCGCGGACGTCGAGGCATACGCGCTGCGGTGCGGGCGTCGGCCGGTGGTCCACTTCCGTGAGCTGGGCGTACTCGGCCCGCGTCTGCTGCTGGGGCACGCTGTGTGGCTCGACGACGCGGAGGTCGACGCGATCCTGGAGACCGGCACCTCGGTCGCCTCCTGCCCGGGGGCCTGTCTGCGGCTCGCCCAGGGGTACACCCGCGCCTCGCGCCACGCCGAACTGGTGCGCAGGGGCGGCCGGGTGGCGCTGGGCTGCGACGCGCACAACGCGGGCGATGCCCCGGACATCCTGCTGGCCGCCTACCTGTTCGCCGCGCTGGAACGCGACCGTGACCTGCCCGACCCGATCCGCGCCGAGCAGGCGTTCGCGCTCGCGACGGTCGACGGCGCCGAGGCGATCGGTCTGGGCGACCGGATCGGCTCCCTGGAAGTGGGCAAGGCGGCCGACATCGTCGTACTCGACACCACAGACCCCGCCTGGACACCCCGGGGCGATCTGGCCCGCCAGCTCGTATGGGGCCATGTGTCGCGCACCGTACGTGATGTGCTGGTCGACGGCCGCGTGGTCGTCCGTGACCGGCGGCCGACAGGCGTTGACCCGGACGCCCTCGCAGCCGCTGCCGCCGACCGCTCCGCCGCCCTCCTGCGGCGCGCGGGTCGCACACCCCGCCCGACCTGGCTCACGGAGTCGGCCGCGGGCCGGTGAAAGGTGCCCACCGTTGAACGTCGTAGACATTCCGCCTCCCGACAGCACACCACCTGCGCGCCGAGCGCGCCCGCGTCACCACCGATGACTCCTCCGTGGTGCGTCGCCGCGAGCGAGGAATCCCCCCTTCCCGCACAAGCGGGCCTCCCGTGCCGAGCCATACCAAGGCATCGAACCCGCTGACGCACCGCCACCCCCCGCCGCCACAACCGCCCCGACGGGGCGGTGCCACCCAGTGAATGGACTCACGCACATGACTTCACACAGCATGCTCCGGCGCCGTGTGGCTGCGGCCGGCCTCGCCCTCGCGGGTGCCCTCGCGCTGTCCGCCTGCGCCGACAACGCGGCGACCGCGCCCAAGGCCACCCCTGGGGCGAGCGGCGGCAGCGACAGCGGCTCCGGGCTCAAGGGGCCCGATGTCAACGGCGACGGCAAAGTCGTCATCGGTGTCCTCAGCCCTGGCGACATCAACGACCGCGGCTACTACCAGAGCTTCGTCGACTCGGCGGACGCCTTCGCCAAGGAGAAGGGCTGGACGGTCGTCAAGCGCGGCAGCGTGCCCCCGAGCGACGCGCTCACCGCGGCACGCGCGCTGTGCCGGCAGCAGGTCGACCTGGTTGCGCTCGGCGCGAGTGAACTGAAGACCGCCATCCCCGCCTCGGAGGAACCGGTCTGCGCCAAGTCCGCCTGGTATGTGCCGATGCAGGGAAACATCGACCAGACCCCGCGCATCGTGCTGTCCACCGACGACCCCAACCAGTCCATGCTCGTCGCCGGCTACGCCGCGGGCCTGAAGATGAAGGCGGCCGGCCACACCAAGGCGGGGTTCATCACCGGCCTGAAGGCCGACTTCAGCGTCGCCGCCTCCACAGCCTTCCTGGCCGGGATCCGGGAGGTCGTGCCGAAGGCCACCCTGACCACCACCTACACCGGCGACTTCAACGACTCCGCGAAGGCCAAGGAGGCCACCCAGGCGCAGCTCAGCCAGGGTGTCAAGGTCATCTACCCCTACCTCGGCGGCGCCACCGACGCCTCCGCGAACCTCGCGAACGCGGGCGGCGCACTGACCCTCACCCCGGGCACCGACCGGTGCGACTCGAACAGCCCCAAGTTCGACATCTCGGTGTTGTTCAGCCCGGGCGACTACTTCCGCGCCGCACTGGAGGAGTTCGCCAAGGACAACCTGAAGATGGGCACGACACGCGTGTGGCAACTGGGCGTCGACCCCTACCCGACCGTCAAGATCTGCGACGGACAGGGCGACGAGGACCAGCAACTCGCGGAGTTCATCAAGAAGATCGGCAACAAGGAGATCGACCCGGCGGCCGAGGTCAAGCGCCTCGGCTGACATGCCGACACCCACGAGGAAGATCAGCGATGACACCGACGACCTCAGCGGTTCCGATCCTCGAACTGCGCGGCATCACCAAATCCTATGGATCCGTCACGGCCTGCGACGCCGTGGACCTCAGAGTCGACGCCGGCGAGATCCACGGACTCCTGGGTGAGAACGGGGCAGGCAAGTCCAGCCTCATGAAGGTCCTTCTCGGGCTGGTCCGGCGCGACACCGGCACCGTCCTGGTGCGCGGCGAGGAGGTCGCGCTGGACAGCCCGCAGGAAGCGGCCGAACTGGGCATCGGCATGGTGCACCAGCACTTCAGCCTCATCAACGGCCTGACCGTGTGGGAGAACGTGGCACTGGGCGACACCGGCAAGGTGAACAAGCAGGCCGTCTGCGACGGCATCGCCGAGGTCTCCGCGCGATACGGGCTGCCCGTCGACCCCGAGGCGCGCGTCGACGCGCTCTCGGCCGGCGAGCGGCAGCGGGTCGAGGTGGTCAAGTGCCTGCGGCGCAACCCGCAGATCCTGATTCTGGACGAGCCGACCTCGGTGCTGACCCAGGCCGAATCGCAGGAACTGTTCGCCGTGCTCGACCGCGTGGTGGCGAACGAGGGCCGCGCCGTGATCCTCATCAGCCACAAACTCGCCGAGATCGCCCAGGCCACGGACCGGGTGACGGTCCTGCGCAAGGGCCGTGTCGCCTTCCGGGCGGTCACGTCCGACACCACTCCACAACTGCTCGCCCGGCAGATGGTGGGCCGTGAGGTGTCGCTGGGCGAGGAGGGCGCGGCCCTCGGCCTGCTGCCGGTGCAGCAGACGCGCGCCGGCCACGACCGGGCGCACGACCGGCAGCAGGCCGTGCTGCGCCTCGCCGGACTCACCGTCGTACAGGACGGGGTCGAGGCTCTCGGCTCCGTCGATCTGACCGTGGGCGCGGGCGAGATCGTGGGCCTCTACGGCGTGGAGGGCAACGGCCAGTCGATCCTCGGCGATGTCCTTGCCGGGCTGGTCGCGCCGACCGAAGGCACCATCGAGGTCGCCGGGAACCGCGTCGACGTCACCCGGCCCGGCGCGCTGTCCAAGGCCGGTCTCGGCATCGTGCCGGAGGACCGCCACCACAGCGGCGTCATCCTCGACATGAGCGTCGCCGAGAACCTGACGATGAAGTCGTTGGACGAGGTCAGCGGCCGGTTCCTGCTGCGGCGGCGCGCGACGCTCGCTCAGGCCCGCCGTCTCGCGGACGAGTTCAACATCGTCACGCCGTCGCTGGACGCGCCGGTGCGCAGCCTCTCCGGCGGCAACCAGCAGCGGGTCGTCCTCGCCCGGGAACTGTCCGGCGACACCAGGGTCCTGGTGGCCGCGCAGCCCACCCACGGGCTTGACGTCGGTGCCATCGAGGACATGTACGCCCGGCTGCGCAGAGCGGCCGACGAAGGCGTCGGAGTGCTGCTCATCTCCACCGAACTCGAGGAAGTCATGGCCCTTGCATCCTGGATCGCGGTGATCTCCTCGGGGCGGATCAGCGGAGCGCTCCCCGTCTCCGAGGCGACCCCCGAACGCCTCGGCATGCTGGTGGGCGGTGAGGCAGCATGAGAGCCGCCCCGACGACGGCGCCGGACGATCTCGGCCGGCGCGTCCTCGCCCGTCTCCGACCGGGCCGCGACGGCTGGCTGACCGCGAGTCTCACCATCGTGCTCGTCGCCGTCGCCCTGAGCGTGTCCACGCTCCTGCTCACCCTGACCGGTGCCTCGCCGAGTGCCTCGCTGTCCGCCATCTGGACCGGAAGTCTGGCCAACACCACCGGCTGGACGACGACGCTGCTCAACGCCGCGCCGCTGCTGCTGGTGGCGGTCGGCGCGGCCATCTGTGCCTCCGCCGGCACCTTCAACATCGGACAGGAAGGACAGGTGCTCATCGGCGGTCTCTTCGGCGCCTGGGTCGGGCTGCGGCTGGCCCTGCCCGGCCCGATGCTGGTGGTCGTGGTGATGGCCGCCGCGGCGGTCGGCGGTGGCCTCTGGGCCGCGCTCAGCGCGCTGATGTACCGCTTCCGCGGTGTCAACGTCGTGGTGAGCACCTTGCTGATGACATTCCTCGCCATCCAGCTCGTCACCTTCGCGGTCAGCACCCCGTGGCTCCAGGAGAGCGCCCAGGGCTCCTCGGGCATCGCCGACGCCCAGTCCAACCCCCTGCCGGCCGACGCCTTGCTCGGCGGCCTCGGGCACTACCCCTCGGTGCAGTTGAACGCGGGGCTGTTCCTCGCGCTCGCCGCCGCGGCCGGTGTCGCGCTGGTACTGAGCCGCAGCCGATGGGGCTTCCGGGTACGCATGGTGGGACTGAATCCGCTGACGGCCCAGCACACCGGAGTCCGGGTGGCCGCGCTCGGCGGCTTCACCCTGGCACTGTCGGGCGCCTTCGCGGGGCTGGCGGGAGGGCTGCTGCTGGCCAGCCCTGTCAGCCCCAACCGGCTGCAGGCCGGGCTCTCGGACAACGTCGGCTGGGACGGCCTGCTCGTCGCGCTCGTCGCACGCAACCGGCCCCTGATCGCGATACCGGTGTCGTTCGGGTTCGCTGTGCTGCGGGCGGGCGGGGACTTCCTCTCGGCCACCGGGGTGCCGTACTACCTCGTCGACATCGTCAAGGCGTTGCTCGTCCTCGCGTTCGTCGCACCGCCCCTCCTCGTCGGCCTCCTCCGCGGACGGCGCGGTGCCACACCGCCGAAGCCGTTCCCCCTGCCCGCTGTCCCGACCAAGATGAAGGCGGCCGTGTGAGCGTTCTGGACAACACCACGACCGTTCTGGCGAGCGGTGTCCGGCTGACCGTGCCGCTGGCGTTCGCCGCCTGCGGTGAGTACCTGGCCCAGCGCGCCGGAGCGATGAACATCTCCGTCGAGGCGATGATGCTCGGCGCCGCGTTCACCTCCATCGCCACCGCGAGTGCGACCGGCAGCGCCACCGCCGGTCTCGCGGTCGGCGTGCTGACCGGCCTCGTCATCGGCTTCGTGCACGGCAACCTCTCCCACCGTGCCCAGATCAACACCTTCGTCGTCGGCCTCGTGCTGAACGCGCTGGTACTCGGGCTCACCAGCTACCTGATCACCACTCAGCAGTTCGCCTCGCACCAGGTGGGGGTGCTGTCGATCCCGCTGCTGAAGGACATCCCGCTCATCGGCCAGGCGCTGTTCTCCGGACGCTGGCCCGCCTACCTGCTGATCCTGCTGGTGCCGCTCACCTGGTGGCTGGTGGACCGCAGCCGCTGGGGCCTGGAGCTGCGGGCGGTGGGGGAGAACCCGCAGGCCGCCGATGTCACGGGCATCAAGGTCGGTGTGCGGCGCCGGCAGGCCCTGCTGTGGTGCGGCGCACTCGCCGGTCTCGGGGGCGCCTACCTCGCGGTCGGCGAGGTCGGATCGTTCAACCAGAACATGACCGCCGGACGCGGGTACATCGTCATCGCCGCGGTGATCTTCGGGGCGTGGCGGCTCGGCCGTACCCTGCTCGGCTGCCTGGTGTTCGGCCTCTCCGACGCGATGCGCCTGGCGCTCCCCGCGCTCGGTGTCACCCTCAACGCCCAGCTCCTCGTCGCGGCCCCGTATCTGCTCGCGCTTCTCGCCATGCTGCTGTTCGCCACCCAGCACCGAGAACCCGCCGCGCTCGGCCGGCCCTTCCAGCGCCGCTCGGCCTGACGGCGCGTGGACGCCGTGCGGGCGGGACGAGGAGGCCGGCTGTGAACGACACCCGCGCCACGGTCGAGGCGTACCTGGCCGCGCTCAACGCGCACGACGCTGACGCCGTGGCGGCCCGTGTGGCCGAGGACTTCGTCAACGAACACACCTCGTCGATGGGCCGGAGCCGCAAGGGCCGCGCAGAGTACCGCGCTGCCCTGACCGGGTTCCTGGAGGACTTCACGGACCTGCGCTATGTGCCCGAGCGACTCATCGTCGACGGCGAGTCGGCTGCGGTGCCGTACGTCATGACGTTCCGGATGCGCTCGGTCGGCGACCGCCCCGTGCGCGTCCGCGGGGTCTTCGTGTTCACCGTCGCGGGCGGTCTCATCACGCGCCGCACGGACTACTGGGACAGCGGCGAGGTGCGGCGCCAACTGGCGTGACGCCCCTCGGGAAGACACCGGCGAGGGCAGGTGCACACACCGCGGCCCCGGCTCGCAACTGCTGCGGCCGGGGACCGAGATGTCCGTGGTCGCGTGGCGGTCACGCTCCCACGTGGGGATGGTCGTGGCCGACGCGGCCTGTTTTGCGGGCTCCGCCGGGGGAGCCGAGGGGTGGGGTGCCGAGGGTGAAGAACTCGGCGTTGACCTGCTCGAAGTGCTTGTTGTGCGCCGGCAGGTCTTCGTGGTGGAAGATGGAGATCTGCGGGCAGACGGGTTCGCAGCGCCCGCACTCGACGCATTCGTCGGGCTGGATGTAGAGCATCCGGTCGCCCTCGTAGATGCAGTCGGCTGGGCACTCTTCCATGCAGGACTTGTCCATGACGTCGACGCAGGCGTCGGTGATGACGTACGGCACGCGCTTGTCGCCCTTCACACGATCATGCGGAACAGGATGATGGTGGCGCCGGCACCGCAGGCTCTCGGCACGGCCCGATCGCCGACGCCACCGCCGATGACCGGCGGGTCGGCCGAGGAGCGTGCGGTCGGCTCCCGGCTCGGCCCCAGAACTGCTGATGCTCAGCCCCACAGCTCCTGGATGGTCGAGAACACCTTCTGGTTGTGGGAGAACTCGATGGTGTTGCCGTCGGGGTCGTTCACGGCGCAGATGTACCCGATGTGGGCGGCCATGTCCACCGGTTCCCACCGCAGGTTGCCCGTCTCGCGTGCCTTCGCCGCGACCTCGTCCACGTCCTCGCGGTGGGGCAGCTCGATACCGATGTGCGCGAACGGCGCCAGCGTCGGCACCTTCTTGCCCGGCTCGATGCCGAAGCGCGCCCCGACCTCGGGAAAGAACTCGGCGAGGACAAGGACGAACGCCGAGTCGACCTGGCCCTTGTTCGACAGCCAGGCGCTGCGCCCGTTGTCGTCGTCGTTCTTCGTGACCAGCACCAACGGAGTGATGCGCTCGTAGAACTCGATCGATTGGTCCAGGTCGCTGACCGGGATGGCGACATGGGTCCAGCGGGGTTCGGTCAGTTCTGCCATGGTTCTGCTCTCCTCATTCGTTCCTGTCGTTCCTGTCGTTCCTGTCGTTCCTGTCGTTCGTGTCGTTCGTGTCGTTCGGCGCGACCGCGACGCTCGGCCGTGCGGTCAGACGGTGGGCCACTTGGCCCGGTCGGGCAGGCCGGAGCGGGCCACGATGCCCTCACCGGCGGTCTGGGCGCGGCGCAGGAGGTCGTCCTCGTCGATCGTCGTGCAGCGGTAGTTGTCGACGACGCGCCGCCCGTCGACGAACACGGTGTGCACACCCCGCCCGTCGGCCGACCACACGAGCTGGTTGGCGACGTTGTGCAGTGGCCGCCACTCCGGCCGGTTGGTGTCGTGCAGCACCAGGTCGGCCTTCTTGCCCGTCTCGATCGAGCCGATCTCGTGCTCGGCCTGGAGTCCGCGGGCGCCGTTGCGGGTGGCCATCGCGAACGCGTCCTCGGCCGGGAAGATCGTGGCGTCACGCCGGGCGTCCTTGAACAGGCCGGCGACGAGGTAGGTCGCGCGCATCAGGTCGTGGTAGTTCGAGGCGTTGTTGCCGTCGGTGCCGATCGCTACATTGACACCGGCTTCCACCATCTCGGGGAACTTGCCGATCTGGGTCACGCCGTACGACACCTTCAGCGCCGTGGTCGGACAGTGCGACACGCTCGTCCCGGTGCGGGCGAGCAGCGCGATCTCGTCGTCGTCGACGTGGACGGCATGGGTCAGGATCACGTTGTTGCCCAGCACGCCGAGCTTGTCGAGGTGCACCATCGGCCGTTGCCCGTACGACGCGAGGAACCCCTCGGGGTCCATCGCCGCCGGCGACATGTGGAAGCTGAACCCGGTGCCGTACTCGATCGACAGGGCTTTCGCCGCCCGCCACAGCTCGTCGCTGCAGCAGGTGTGGCCGATGATGATGGGCCATGCCTGGATACGGCCGTCGGCCACTGAGGCGTACCGGTCCATCGAGTTTTCGAGGCGCGTGATCGCCTGTGCGGTCGACATGCGCAGCACCTCCGGCGTGGGGACCAGATCCCACGCCCACGGTCCGACGCGGGCGCGAATGCCGATCTCGCTGAGGGCCTCGACGACGGGGTCGATGAATCGGATCGTGCCGGCCTCCAGGAACGCGGTGGTGCCGCTCTTGAGCATCTCCAGCGCCGCGAGCTGGGCGGAGATGTGCTCATCCTCCTCGGTGTAGTACGTGTGGATCGGTGTGAGCCACTCGAAGACGTTCTCCAGGAACGGGGTGTCGTCCGGGACGAAACCGCGCGTGAGCGGTTCGCCGGTGATGTGCACATGCGTATTGATCAGCCCCGGGGTGACGACGAACCGTTCACCGGCGATGACGGTGTCGCTGTGCCACTGGGCGGTCACGTCGGCGGTCTTGCCGACGGCCACGATCAGGTCGCCCCGGATGGCGACCGCTCCGTCGCTGATCACGCGGCGGGAGTCGTCCATGGTGACGACGTGGGTGTTGACGATCAGGGTGTCGGCGGGTGCCGTGGTGTTCGGGGAATTCACGAGATGGCCTCCGGGGTGCGGGAGCGGATGAGGCGGACGTGCTGGCGCGGCACCGGCTCGAACGAGCCGACCAGCTCGGCGCCGGCCGCTTCGGCCCACGCGCGCAGGTCCGCGACCGTGACACCGAGCCCCGCTGTCGAGGCCAGCATCGTCAGGGACAGCAGCAGTTCGTGGCGCGCGGCGGCACAGACGGCGCCGCGGTCCTCGCCATCGCTGTCGTCGTGTCGGGCGCGGGCCGGATCGGGACGCGTGTAGTCGACGACCACGACCACCCCGTCCGCACCGGCCAGTTCGACCGCGCGGGCGAGCAACCGCCGGGCACGCTCGGCAGGTTCGGCGCGCAGCACATGTGCCAGGACGACGACATCGGCGGCGGCGACCGGGAGATCGGCCTCCAGATAGTCGCCGGCGACGGTGATCACATGTTCACGCAGGCCGGCCTCGCTGGCCGCCTGCTCGGCGATCGGCAGCACATTCGGCCGGTCGACCGCGATCACCGTGCCGCTGGGCCGGGTGCGCAGCAGTGCAGTCAGCCACGCCCCCGAGCCGCAGCCGAGGTCCACGACCGTCGGCTGCCTCGGCCACCACCCGCGGCGCTCCAGTTCGGCGGCGACAGCGCTCGCCACGCGGGCCTGGGTCGGGCCGGTGGCGCGCACGAGCGCCGGGTACAGCGCGGTCAGGTCGGCTGTCACGGCGGGGTCGGGTGCGCCGGTGCGGATGGTTTCGGCCAGGCCCGGCCAGGCTCCCGGCGGCCCGGGGGAGTGCCGTACGAGTGCGGCCATGGAGGCAGGCGCGGACGACACCAGGTAGTGCTCGGCCACGGGCGTGAGCCGGAAGCGACTCCCGACGGCGGCGAGCAGGCCGAGTGCGACGAGCGTCTCGGCCAGCACGGTCACCGGGGTGTCCTCGGCCGCACCGATCGAGGTCGCCAACTGCTTGGCGTCCAGGCCCTTCCCGGAATCGGCGTGTTCCGCCAGGGCGTCGAACAGGCCGAGGTCGAGTGCGGCCGAGAGCGCCCAGTAGGACGTGAAACCATTGATCACGTCCCATACCGGTGCCGGTCCGGTCGGGGTGGCGTTCGTCGTGTTCATGGGCGCAGCACGATCTTGCCGGTGGCCTGCCGCGACTCCATCCGCTGCTGTGCCGCCGCGGCCTCGGTCAGCGGGAACTCGCTGTCGACCGGGGTACGGAACGTCGAGGCCCAGTAGGCGTCGAGCATCGCGGCGAACTCGCGGCGGTCGTAGGGGTCCGAGCCGAGCAGTCGCAGCCCGAAGTGGTAGGCGTAGACCAGGTCGAACTCGGCCTGGTTTCCCGTGGTGTTGCCGAGGAAAACCAGTCGCCCGCGCGGCGCGAGGCTGTAGATGCCGGTGTTCCACGTGGCCGGGCCGACATGATCGAGTACGAGGTCGGCGCCCCGCCCGCCGGTGAACTCGCGCACGGCCGCCACGACGTCGCCGGTCGTCGAGTTGACCACGACGTCGGCACCCAGGCCGCGTGCGTAGTCAGTCTTCGCGTCCGAGCTGACCGTGGTGACCACGCGGGCACCGCCGGCCTTGGCCAACTGGATCAACGCGGTGCTGACACCGCTGCCCGCCGCGTGGATCAGCACCGTCTCGCCGAGGCGGACCTTGCCGATCTCGATGAGCGCGTGCCAGGCCGTCATCCAGATCGTCGGCACGACGGCCGCGTCGACCAGATCGACCTCGTCCGGCACGTGGTGCACATTGGCCGCGGGGACGAGAACGTACTCGGCGTAGCCGCCGGCCAGGGTGGCGCCGATGACACCCGCGCTCGGGCATCCGCCGTCCTTTCCGGCGGCGCAGCTCTCGCAACGATTGCACGGCACGGCCGGGTTCACCACGACGCGTGTGCCCTCGGCGAGCGTGGCCGCCTTGCCCGCCCGCCCGTTGCCCGCCTGCCCGTTGCCCGCCGGGCCGTTGCCCACCGGGCCGACCGCGGCGACGGTGCCCGCGATGTCCATGCCGCTCACGTGCGGCAGTTTGAAGCCGGGGATCAGCCCGGGCCCGCGTCGTTGCAGGACGTCGAGGTGGTTGAGGCCGCAGGCCGCGACGCGTACGAGCACCTCGTCCGGCCCCGGTTCGGGCACCGGGACGTCGGCGACCTGGAGCACCTCAGGTCCGCCGTGTGTCTGATGGAGTACAACCTTCATGGGAGAGACCTCCGCTGGCTGTGTGACTTCTGTTGCCGGCCAGCTCGTTGCACGCCTGGCCGGCATGCAACGGTCTCCGCGGAGCGCCGAAAACGCTCCCCCTGACCGATTTGTTGCCCATCGACCAAGTGGGCCGGAACGCTATGGCGCCCGTGAGGGGTTGTCAATGCTCCCCACCAAGTCGCCGTGAAACCGGCAAGCCCGGTACCGGCGTCCGTCCAGGTCGGCGCACCTCCGACACCTCGTCCAACGCTGTCCGGACAGGAGCCCTCGCATGCCTTCAGTCCACACCTGCGTATTGCTTGACATGATGCCATCTCGCATTGAAAGATGCCTGTCATGCAGGTAGTGACGATGCAGGCCGGCCTGGGCCGGATCGAGGACGGGGCTGCCGCCCTGCTGGACACTGCATTTCCGCACGTCAGAGCGGTCCTTCAGCAGGAGGGCTCGCTGCACTGTCTGGCCTCCTGCCCGGTGCGTCGGCGCATCCCGCTCGAAGAAGTCACCCCCACGGCACTGTTGGGCCGCCCCCGCGCGGTGTGGGGCGTCGGACTCAACTACATGTCCAAGGCCGCCCGGACCGGCCGGGGACTGCCCGAACAGCCGATCCTGTACCTGGCCGCCTCGTCAGGCGTGTCGGCACCCGGCGCTCAGGTGGTGATCCCGCGGGCCGCGACCGAACCCGACTACGAGGGGGAGATCGCGGTCGTCGTGGGGCGCCGGCTGTACCAGGCGAGCGAGTCGGAGGTATGGCCCGCGGTCGCCGGAATCACCGCTGCCAACGACATGACGGCCCGTGATGTCATGCGCACTACAGGCGCCCCCGTCCTCGCCAAGAGCTACCCGGGGTTCACACCGCTCGGCCCCTCGCTGCGCACTCCCGACGATCTCGCGGACCGCGACGCCATCGGCGTACGGACCCGGATCAACGGCGAGCTTCTGCAGGACGACACGAGCGCCGGGATGATCTTCTCGATCCCCGATCTGCTCAGCAGACTGTCGTGGTTCGCTGCGCTCGAACCCGGCGATGTCGTCCTCACCGGAACCCCGGCCGGCACCGGCCAGGACCGCGCGTGCTTCCTCGCCGACGGCGACGAGGTACGAGTCGAGGTGGACGGCGTGCTGCCCCTCCTCACCCGCATCGTGCGTCCCCCGGACGCGTCACCGCGCGACCACCGGCCGACCGAACAGGTCGGCTGACCGCCCCTCACCCTGGAGCAGACACCGATGTCCCACACCTCTGCGCCGTCCTACGACCTCGTCCTGACCGGCGGCACCGTCATAGACCCGGCATCGGCCACGAACGCCCGGCTCGACGTGGCGGTAACCGGTGACCGTATCGCCGCGATCGGCGAGGGTCTGGCGGCCGACGCGGCCCGCGCCATCGACGTCACCGGCTCCACCGTGCTCCCGGGCCTCGTCGAGGGCCACACCCACATCTTCCAGCACGTCTCCGCCGTCGGCGCCCCCGCCGAGGAAGCCCATCTGCGCCGCGGCGTGGTCGCGGCGGCGGATGCCGGCACAGCCGGCGCCTCGACCTTCGCGGCCTTTCGCAAGCTGGTGGTCGAGCCCAACCCGCTGCGCATCGTCAACTTCCTCAACGTCTCCGTGCTCGGCCTGATCGACTTCAGATTCGGTGAGCTGCTCAACCCCGACACCCTGGTCCCCGAGGACGCGCTCGCGACCGCCGAGGCCCACCCCGACATCGTGCGCGGCTTCAAGATCCGTCTCTCCGAGGACGTCGTCGGCGAGAACTGGGAGTCGCTGCTGAAGAAGTCCGTGGCGCTGGCCGAACAGGCCGGTCTGCCGCTGATGCTGCACATCGGCGAGACCGCGGAGCCGCTGCCCGTCGTCCTGGACCACCTGCGCCCCGGCGACATCGTGGCGCACTGCTACACCGGCAAGCCGCACGGAATCCTCGACGGTGACCATGTGCAGCCCGCCGTCACCGCCGCCCGTGAGCGCGGCGTGCTGTTCGACTCCGCCCACGGCAGGAGCAACCTCAGCTTCGAGGTGGCGCGCCGGGCGATCGCCGACGGATTCCTGCCCGATGTGCTCAGCTCCGACACCAGTGCGCGCAACTGGCGCGGCCCGGTGTTCGACCTGCTCACCAGCATCTCCAAGCTGGTCGCGCTCGGTGCGCCGCTGGAGGAGTGCGTCCGGCGGGCCACCGTCGAGCCCGCGCGACTGCTCGGGCTCGACACCGAGGGCTACGGGCGCCTGGAGGTCGGCGGGCGGGCCGATGTCACCGTCGTCACCGAGACCGACGAGGTCACCCTGCCCGACGCCGCGGGCAACACGATTCTCGCGCCGCGCCTGGAGCCGACCGTGGTGCTGCACGGTGGCGCCGAGATCGACATCGTGCCGTGGCGAGGTCTGCGGTCGGCCTGACCAGCCGGCACGCCCAGGGGAGGTTCTCATGACCACCGGTTCCGCCCATCCGCTGCGGCGCCGACTGCGAGCGGCCCTCACGGCCGGGAAACCCGCCGTCGGCACCTTCGTCAAGCTGGCGTCGCTCGACGTGGTGGAACTGGCCGCGACGGCCGGGTTCGCGTTCATCGTCGTCGACCTCGAACACTCCACCCTCAGCGAGCGGAACGCCGTCGACCTGGTGCGCCACGCGGACGCCTGCGCACTGGCGGCCCTGGTCCGGGTGCCCGAGGTGGACGCCGCCGCCGTCAACCGGCTCCTGGAGGCCGGGGCGGCCGGGATCCAGTTGTCCATGCTCACCCGCGTCACCCAGGCCCAGGCACTCGTGGCGGCCACTCGGTTTGCTCCGGCCGGCCGCCGCTCCGTGAGCCTTGCCAACCGGGCCGCCCGGTTCGGCGCGGCCCCGCTGGGCGGGTTTCTCCGCGCCGAGCAGGACGACCCGCCGGTGCTCGTGGGGCAGATCGAGACCGCGCGGACCGACCCTCTGCCGGAGCTGGTCGCCGCTCTCGACGTGTGTTTCGTCGGCAGCACCGACCTCGCGGTCGACCTGGGTCTGCCGACGGACCCGGCGGTGCTGCGCGCCGCGGTGAACCGGGTGAACGGCGCCGCCCGTTCCGCGGGGGTGGCGTTCGGAGGCTGGGCGCCGACCCGGGCCGCCGCGGCGGACCTGGGCCTCGATGACGCCGGCTACCTCGTGGTCGGTTCGGACCTGCAGATGCTGGCGGACGGCCTACGGGCGACCGCCGGAGAGGAAGCTCGATGAGCACACGCAACGCAGCGCTGGTCAACACCGTCGTCAACTGGGACGAACTGCCGGCGACCCAGGTGCGGCCCGGGGTACGTCGCCGCGTCTACGCGACGGACGAAGTGATGATCTGTCACCACGAGCTGCAGGTCGGTATGGAACTCAACCCGCACCAGCACGAGGACTTCGACCAACTGGTCCATATCGCCGAGGGGCGCGCGAACTACTACGTGGACGGTGTCGCGCACGACATGCGGGCCGGCTCGTTCCTGCTCGTTCCCCGAGGCAGCGAGCACTACGTGGAGCCGACCGAGGCCCCTTGCGTGAACATCGACTTCTTCGTCCCGCCGCGGGCCGACCTGCTGCCCTGAGCGCCGGACGGCCCGTCACGGACCATGACGGAAGGCCCACCGCGGACCGCGGTGGGCCTTCCGCCGTCGTAGGACGGTCAGCTGCTGTCAGGGGTGCCCAGCCGCTGCGACAACGCGCGGGCGGTCTCCAGCAGTGCCTGGGCCATCGGCGACGTGACATCGTCGGGCACGGTTGCTGTGGTGCCGACGATCGCGAGCGTCCCGCTGATCTTGTCCCCCTCGAAGATCGGCGCCGCGACGGTGCGGACTCCGTTGACCGTGGGGGAGTTGACCGACAGCCCATGCTGCCGGATGGCCTCCAGCTCCTCGGTGAGTTCGGCCGAGTTGCGGACGGAACGCGGCAGGGTCGGCACCTGCTCCGGGGGCAGCAGCGCGAGGAAGACGCGCCCCTGTGCCGAGGACGTGAGGTTCAGGCGCGAACCGACCCGGACACTGATGCGCACCATGTGGTCGGTGTTGTCCACCGAGCGCACCACGGTCGCCGACTCGCCGTCCCAGACCGACAGCACGATCGTCTCGTCGATACGCCGGACCAGATCCTCCATGTACGGCTCGGCGGCGGCCACGATCGGCAGACCGGCCCGCGCCGCCGAGGCGAGCGTGAGCACTTGGGGACCGAGGGAGTACAGCGAGGTGCGCTCGTCGTACCGGAGCAGATTCGCCGCCCGCAGCGCCTTCGTGTAGCGGTGCGCGGTCGCCTTGCTCGCCCCGAGACGCGCGGTGATCTCGTTGAGGCTCATGTGCGGCTTGCCGACCGTGAACGATCCGAGGATCAGGGCCGCACGCTGCACCGTCTGGATCGTCGGGGCGGTTCTGTCCGGGCCGCCCTGTTCGCCGGTGCCGCGCTGCGCCTTTGTGGGCATGAACGTATCGCTCCCAATCGCACTTGGCCTGCCATAAGACACTAAATGAAACGCCGTATTGAATAGAGTAGTGGTAGGGGGAAGTGTAACGGCGGGGGTGGAGGCACGAGAGCCCCTGCGCGGTGTGCCCGGGGTGGTGGTCCGGTGCGCGGACTCACGCATCGGAGGAGTGCCCGGGCGTGATCGAACGGGCCGGGTCCAGCAGGGCGGCGATGTGGTTGACGGCGAGAGCCGCCTCGCCGAAACCGATCGAGATGAGGGTGACCTTGCCGTCGTGGTCGGCGATGTCACCGGCCGCGTACACCCGCTCCCGGCTCGACCGCATGGTGCGGTCGACGAGGATGCGCCGACGGCGCAGTTCCAGTCCCCACCGCTCGATCGGGCCGAGGTCGGCGATGAAGCCGAGCGCGGCCACCACGGTCTGGGCGGGCAGAGTGATCCGGTCGCCGTCGGAGGTGGCGACCACGACCTCCGACACCGCGCCGTCGCCGTGGATTTTCTCGACCTCGTAGGGAGTGAGGACCCGCACCGAGGAGGCGTGAACCTGCTCGACACTACGTTCATGGGCCCGGAACCGGGCACGCCGGTGCACCAGTGTCACCGACGAGGCGATGGGTTCCAGGGACAGCGCCCAGTCGAGGGCGGAGTCACCGCCGCCGACCACCACGACGTCCTGTCCCCCGAGTTCGTCCAGACGCGGTACGAAGTACCGCAGCCCCCGGTCCAGGTACTCGGAGCCCACCGGGAGTTCGCGGGGGATGAAGTTGCCGATCCCGCCGCACACGAGCACCGCACCCGCGGTGATCCGCGTGCCGGTGTCGGTGGCGGCGACGATGCCCTCGGCGGTGTCGTCCAAGTCGGTGACCCCGTGTCCGAGCAGATAGGTGGGGTTCCACCGGTCGGCCTGTTCGGCCAGCCGGTCCACCAACTCCTGGCCGCGGACGGCGGGGAAGCCGGCCACGTCATAGATGAGCTTCTCGGGGTAGAGCGCGGCGATCTGTCCGCCCACCTCGGGCAGCGCGTCGGCGACCGCCACGCTCATGCCGCGGAAACCGGCGTAGTACGCGCCGTACAGCCCGGTCGGACCGGCGCCCACGATGAGCAGGTCGACGGACACCTCGGCGGCGGCATCCGTGGCCGCGTGGCCGCTCACGCCGCCACCTCGGGGTGGTCGTGGCCGACGCGGCCTGTTCTGCGGGCTCCGCCGGGGGAGCCGAGGGGCGGGGTGCCGAGAGTGAAGAACTCGGCGCTGACCTGCTCGAAGTGCTTGCTGTGCGCGGGCAGGTCGTGGTGGCGGAGGGAGATCTGCGGGCAGACGGGTTCGCGGCGCCCGCACTCGACGCATGCGTCGGGCTGGATGCAGAGCATCCGGTCGCCCTCGTGGATGCAGTCGGCTGGGCACTCTTCCATGCAGGACTTGTCCATGACGTCGACGCAGGCGTCGGTGATGACGTACGGCACGCGCTTGTCACCCTTCACACGGTCGTGCAGAATGCGAGACGGTGTATCTCAATGTGAAATTGGATGATGGCGGCGTCAGGTCGGGGTGTCAACCGTGTGACGGATGCTTGACACCGTCGAGTTCACCGAGGGAGGCTAATGCGACATACGAGACGGCGTCTCACGGAATGCCGCTCGGGTCGGGACTTGTGAGAGGCAAACTCCGCATGGGAAGCAATCCCCGGACCGCACCAGCAACGATGATCGTCGAAGACTGGGATCAGCTCACCTTCCGGGTCAACCGCGAGGCGTACCGGAGCCCGGAACTGTTCGCCAGGGAACGCGGCTGGGTATGGATGCACACCTGGCTCTACCTCGGGCACGAGACCGAGATCCCCAACCCCAACGACTTCAAGGTCCGCACTCTGGGCGGCCGACCGCTGATCTTCTGCCGGGACACCGCCGGCGAGGTGCACGCGTTCCTCAACTCCTGCCCGCACCGCGGCACCGTGCTGTGCCGCGAGAACGAGGGCTCGACCAGGCTCTTCCAGTGCTTCTACCACGCCTGGACGTTCCGCAACAACGGTGAGGTCGCCGCCATCCCGGACGCCGGCGCGTACGAGTCGAGCGACGAGTTCCGGGCCTCCATGGGACTGCGCGGCGTGCCGCGCCTGGAGATCCACGAGGGGTTCGTCTTCGTCTCCTTCGACCCCGACGTCCCGCCGCTGCTCGAACACCTCGGCGACGCCGCCGACTACCTGACGATGATCGAGCAGCAGCACGTCGGCGGCATGACCACACTGCCCGGCACGCAGCTCTACAGCGTGCGCGGCAACTGGAAGCTCGCCGTCGAGAACGCGATGGACGGGTACCACTTCGCACCGACCCACAACACGTTCGTGGGCTACCTGCGGGAGAGCGGCTACGCCGTCACCGACGACAACCAGTACGCGTACAACCTCGGCAACGGCCACGGTCTGCTGGTCCTGACCGGGCACGGCGGGCGGATCAGCATGATCTGGGAACCGCGCTTCGGCGAGGCCGAGCGGGTCCGCACCGACGCCCACCGGGCCGAGATGACCCAGCGGCTGGGGGAGAAGCGGGCCCACCACGTGGCCGACGAGAGCCACATCCTGTTCGTGTTCCCGAACCTGCTGCTGTTCGACATCGAGGGCCTGTCGATCCGTCAATTGGAGCCGGTGGCCGCCGACCAGACCGATGTGCGCGCCTGGCAACTGGTCCCTAGCGCCGAGGACCCGGAGACGCGCGCCCTGCGCATGAAGACGGTCGTCAGCTTCGTCGGCCCGGGCGGCCTCGCCACACCGGACGACATCGAGGCGTACGAGGCGGTCCAGCGCGGCATCCAGGCCACGGCGGGCACCGGTATCCCCGAGCTGGACTTCAGTGACATGTCGCGAGGCATGGCCGACGAGGTCAAGGGAGCGCAGGGCCGGTCGGTCGACGAAGGCGCGATGCGTGGCTTCTGGCGGCACTGGGTCGACTCCATAGGGTTCGACGACGGCATCGAGATCCACGGCGAGCGTCCCGCTTCCTTCCCGGTGGGGAGGGACGTGCGATGACGACGATCGGCAACCGCAGCTCCGTGTGGTGTGCGGGACGCACCGTCACCCGGCAGGACGTGGAGGACTTCCTCTACACCGAGGCCGACATCCTCGACCGCTGGGACTACGACGGCTGGCTCGCCCTCTTCGAGCCCGGCGCCCGCTTCGAGATCCCGACCACCGACTACCGGCCCGGCTGGTCGCCGCACGAGAGCGGATCGTTCGTCGACGATGACTGGGGCCTGCTCCTCGCCCGGGTCAAGCGCCTGAAGTCCCGCAAGGCGCATGCCGAGAACCCGCACTCACGCACCCACCGGCTGGTGTCCAACGTGCGGCTCTGCGAGGGCTCCGAGGACTCCTTCAAGGTGGCTGCCTCCTTCGTGGTGCACCGTGCCCGCGACGGGCACTTCGACGCCTACGTCGGGTGGTACGACCACCTCCTGGTGCCCACCGAGGACGGGCTCCGCTTCCGGTTGCGGCGCTCCGTCCTCGGCCACGAGTCGCTCGCGGCGGGCGCCCGACTCAGCTTCATCCTCTGACCGGCGACGGACGGCGACCCGATGATCAGACACACCTTGTCCTTCCGTTTCGCCGAGGGGACCGACCGGACGACGCGCGAGTCCGTGCTGGGCGAACTGCGCACCTTCCCGGACCGGTACCCGGCCATGCGCGGCTTCGTCCTCGGCGAGAACATCAGCACCCGCGACCAGACCTTCACCCACACCATGGCCGTCGACTTCGACAGCCAGGACGACCTGCTCGCCTATCTCGGCAGCGAGTCGCACGAACACTTCGTACGCACTCGCTGGCGGCCGGTCATCGCCCAACAGGCCATCACCTCGTTCGAGTTCGCCGAGCGGGCGCCGCTCACGGCAGGAAGGAGACCGCCGGTGAGCACCCGCCCGCACGGCCCGTACGGCATGGAGTACGCCCGCATCGAGGTTCCGGACATGCAGGCCACAATCGACTTCCTCGAATACCACGTCGGTCTGCAACTGGAGCAGCGCACGGACGAACACGCCTACCTGCGCGCCGACATCGAGCACCACGCGATCGAGTTGATCCACGCGCCCGAACGCGCCGACGGATGGACGACCGCCGTCGGCTACAGCGTGGAGAGCGAGGAGGTCCTGGAGCAACTGCACAAGGCCGTTCTCGACGCCGGCCTCGAGGTCCTGGAACTGCAGGAGCGGCAGAAGGCGCTGTGCGACAACGGCTTCGCGGTGAAGGACCCCAACGGCCTGGTCGTCGAACTGTTCACCGAGTTCCAGGAGTACGCCGAGCCGCCCCACATCGAGATCCGGCCGCTCGACCTGGTGCACCCCTTCATCGCCACCCCGAAGTTCGAGGAGACGCTGGACTTCTACCAGAACGTCCTGAAGTTCCTGCCCTCGGACCACATCGTCGGCTCGACCACGTTCTACCGCTGCGAGGACCGCTACCACCACAGCCTCGCGGTGCAGAAGAACACGGAGCACTATGTCGCGCACCTGTGCTTCGCGATGAAGAGCCTCGACCATGTCATGCGGATGCGTGCCCGCGCGCTGTACAAGGGTGCCCCGATCGCCTCCGACATCGTCAACCACTCGGCATCGACGTCGATCGCGTTCTACATGCACGACACCCGCTTCGGCCCGCGATACGAGCTGTGCGACCGGCACCGGGTGTTCACCCCGGAGGAGCACGAGACTCACCGGCCCCGCAGAATGCCGGCCGACCCGCGCAACATCGACGTGTGGCGTCCGGCCTCCGACGACTGGGGGCGCTTTTGAGACAGCAGTTGCTGGACGTTCTGCGGCTGCTCGACACAACCCCCGCGCCACGAGGTCAGGAACGGACGGCGGCCCATCGGCTGCGCAGTTGGTGCGCGGCCCGGTGGCCGCACATCGAGTGGCAGGTGCAGGAGTACGGTCGCGAGGGCGGCAGTCTGGTCGCCACACATGGGGCCGGCCCACTGCTGTACTCCCACCTCGACACGTCGCTGAACCACGACGGCGCGGGCATCCGGCTCATCACCGGCGACGCCGCGCCGGTCGGTCCGCTCGGCGTGGTCGGCGACGCGGTGACCGGCTTCGGGCTCGGGGTCGCCCGCGGGCCGGTGGCCGCCGCACTGGTCGCCTTCGCCGAAGCGGGCGCCGGACGGCTGCTGCTCGCCGGCTCCGGGACACACCGCCGCGCCGGCGGGATCACCGGCCTGGAGTCATATATCGACGCATACCCGCTGCCGCGGTCCGCGATCGTCGCCAAGTGCGGCCCTCCCACACTGTTGTGGCACGAGCCCGGGGCGCTCTACCTGACCGTCCGGGTCACCGGCCGCTCCGGGGCCGCGATGGCGGCGGAGTCGGCCACGCCGCCCGGGGGAGTTGTCGCCTCGGCCGGCGTCATCCTGGACGAGCTGGCCCGCTGGCGCACGGCGTACCTGGCCGCCGACCCGCGGCTCGGGCAGACCGGCCGGGCCTGTGGCATCGGTGCGATCGACAGCGGCTGGCCGGACAAGCCGGACCTCCTGCCGGCCCAGATGCGGATCGGTCTGTACGTCGTAGCCGGTGACCAGGTGGAGCCGAAGACGCTGGCGGCCGAGCTGGCCGACCGGTTGCGGATGCGATGCGCGGAGTCGGTGCTGCGGAACTGCGCGGTCGATGTGGAGGCCGAGCCGGTGGCGTCGGCCGCGGCCACGCCGACCGACGCCCCGGTGGTGACGGCAGCCTGGGCGGCCTGGCTCGACGAGTTCGGCTCACCGCCGCCGACCGTCACCGGCTGGACGGGATCGACCGACGGCGTCGTGCTGCGCGCCTGCGGCGTCGAGACCGTACGCCTCGGCCCGCAGGCGAAGCCGGCCGCCGATGATCCGCGTTGCGATGAACTGTCTCTGGCGCAGCTGACCGCCTATGCGCGCATCTATCGGCGGCTGTTGACAGAGCTGCCGGCGTAGCCCGGGGATCCCGGCGCGGGCGGCGGTTGCCGACGAACCGTGCGGGCAGCTCGTCGACAGCGCGGGCCACCCGCCACACCAGGAAGGGCTGCGTGGACCGGATCGTCACCGACTCGGTGTCCTCGACGGCACGGGTGGCGGTCTGGTCCTCGTCGAGACCGCCTCCGGCGTCACCGCCCCGGGAGACCAGCGAGGCCAGCCGCGAAGGTGCTCGTCCCCACGGACATGCCCCCGTGAAGCGTAGCGACGCTGTCCGTATCCCGGTCGGAGGGCACGGCGGCTCTGCGACGGGAATGACCGACCGTCATCGAGAGGGCACGGCGTCACCTGTTTCTTGCGAGGAGGCGCCGGCGTTCACGCCGGGGAGGAATCGGATCCGGGTGTTGCGACGCGGAGCGTCGCCGTATCCGGTTCAGGGCGTGGAGCGCCCGTACCGCTGTGAGGCGCTGACGGGGTGATGCGAACGCGCATACGTGTGGTCGCTGGTTGGGGTGGTGGCTGTGGGATCGGGGTATGTGTGTGCGGCGGTCGTACGTATGGTCCTTCGGAGGGTTTGGGGATGGTGTGGCGTCCCGGCTGGGGACCCTCAGGGGGGAGGTGGTGCAGGTGAGGGCGACTGCTCAGGACGGGCATGCCCGCTGCACCTACCGGCTTCGTGTGTCGTTGACCGCTCGCACCGCTCTGGCGGCGGAGTGGGACCGATGCCGGTGGGTGTGGAACGAATGTGTTGCCAAGTCCAGGGCCGTACACCTGCACAGCAAGGCCACCGGGCAGAAGGCCACGTGCGGTCCGGCTCAACTCGACAGGATGCTGACGGAAGCCCGCACCCGTACGCCGTGGCTGCGTGAGGGGGCGTCGGTTCCCCAGCAGCAGATCATCCGCGACTTTGGCCGCTCCCGCGCCAAGGCGCAGAAGGACGTCGCAGAGCGCCTGCCCGTGGCACGCCGGGCCGGGATGCCGAAGTGGAAGACCAAGCGCGAGGCACTGTCGAGTCTCAACTACACCCGGCGCGGGTTCCGGTTGAAGGGCGGCCGTCTGCACCTGGCCGGGGGCATCGTCGTGTCGGTGGTGTGGTCGCGGGAACTGCCGGCTGAGCCGTCCTCGGTGCGCGTGTACCAGGACAGCCTCGGGCATTGGTACTGCTCGTTCGTCGTCCCCGCCCAGGTTGAGCCCCTACCGGAGACCGGTCACGCACTCGGCGTCGACTGGGGGGTGAAGGAGACCGCGACCACCACGTCCGACGCGCACGACCTGCCGCACGCCGAGCACGGCAAGAAGGCCCAGGCGAAGCTGACCCGGTACGACCGGATGATGGCCCGCCGCAGGCCGAAGAAGGGCCAGGCGGCCTCGAAGGGCTACCGGGAGGCGAAGAGGTGGCGGGCGAAGGCGCACAAGAAGGTCGCCAGGCAACGTGAGGACACCAGCCGCAAGTGGGCGAAGAAGGTCGTCCGCGACCACGACGCCATCGCTGTCGAGGACTTCCGTCCGAAGTTCCTGACCCGCACCACGATGGCCCGCAAGGCCGCTGACGCCGCCATCGGCGCCACCAAGGCCGCTCTGATCGAGATGGGCCGCAAGCACGGGCGGGACATCCGCCTCGTACACCCCGCGCACACCACGATGGACTGCGCGCACTGCGATGCGAGAGCCAAGCACGCACTGCCGCTGAGCGAGCGCACCTACACCTGCACCGCGTGCGGAACCGTGTCCCCGCGGGACAAGAACTCCGCACGCGTGATGCTCGTCCGGGCTGGTCTCAACCCGGCTGGTACTGACGGCGGAAGACCTCCTGGAGCGCTGCTCCAGGAGGCGGCCTGAGCCAGGAATCCCCTCCCTTCAGGGAGGGGAGGATTCAAACTCCCCAGTTGTCGTTCACGGTGACGGCGTCGGCGATGCGGAATCGGCCACCGGCCAGCGGTGGTCCGGTGGGTTCACCCATGTCCACGACGTGCTTGCCGAACCTGGGCGTCAGCGGGCGGCCGACATCACGCTTGAGCCACAGACGCAGCAGGTGCCGGCGGCGTTCCGGCTGCGGGTGGTCGACGTAGCCGGAACGCGAGTGCAACGCGGCGTAGTTGAGCAGCCACTGCACATCCCCGGGCTGGAAGGCCATGTCGATCGGCAGGCCGTGGTACTGGGAGATCTCGTCGAAGAGGTTGATGGCCTCGACCTGGTCGGGCGTCAGCTTCGGAACGTCGGGGTACTGCTGGGCGCTGAAGATCATCGAGCTGCCTGCGTAGGTGCTGAAAACGCCGTCGACGTAGCTGATGATCGGCGAGGTGTATGTCAACTCCGGGGAGTCGGGGTCCTGGCGCCGCCAATCCCAGTGATAGGAGTCGAAGAGCCGCGGGGCGAGGTCCGGTCGGCGCAGCAGCAACTCGTTGTAGATCGTGGTGCCGCTGACCAGGCTGGAGGCTCCGCCCTCCTTGGCACCTCGCAGACACATGAGGGCGACGACGTCGGAGCTGTCCGAGTGGAACGGCAGCCGGTCCCGCACACGGGAGGGCAGGGCGCCCTCGTCGGACAACGTCCTGTCCGACGTGGCGATCACGTGGTCGAGCAGGTCGCCGCGCTGGTTCTGCCCGATCGGCCGACCGAGGTGCAGGCCCATGACGAAGAAGATGGCCGCGGCCATGACGTCGCCGTATTCCCTGGTGCGCAGGCCACGCACCAGGACGAAGCCCCGGCCGGTGTCCATCTGGCGGGCGCACTCGTCGTTCAGGGCACGACAGGCGTCGAACGGGTAGTCGGCGGCGGTGACGGTGCGCAGGTCTGGGGCGTCGGCGACGAAGCGCCGGCCCAGGTCTTCCAGCTCGGCACGCTCCGCGTCGCTGAGGACGTAGATCCACTCCGTGGACTTGGACAGCTCGTCGCCGCGCCAGGCGGACGGCCCGGAGATCGGCTCACGGCGGACAGTGGAAGTCACGGTGATGCACTCCTCGAAGATGTGATGACAGGCCCGTCGGCGAAGACACGACGGACGACGTTTCGGTGTGCGGTGGCTGCTCATCGCGCGGCGACGAACGGCACTCAGAAGACTCAGAAAACTCGGAACGGAGTCTGTGGCTCGCCGGCAGCCGTTCCGGGGCGCAGTCCCTCCCGGGGCGGGGAGCAGCTGAGCAGTTGGCCGAAGGTCCGGCGGCCAGCGAAGGCGCCCACGAGAGCGACTGGCCTCATGCTGGTCCCGTCCTTTCGAGAAGTGTCCCCACGGTAGGGGAGGCCCAGACACTCGTCAATATGCGAGACGCCATCTTGCAAAGCGGCATGCTGGGTGAGCGGTTGCATCCCACCGTGCGCGGCTCGGCGGCCGAGCGCTGCGGCAGAACGCCGGCGCGCACATGGGGCCGGGCCTACCGCAGGTGCCCGCGCGGCAGGTGGCCGAGTATGACGAGACGGCCGTGGCCGGGTGGAGAGGGCGATCCGGGCCAAGGCGAAAAAGCCCGGGCGGCGTCGACGGCACCAAGCCGCCGCCATCATCAACGTCCTGCCCGGTGGCGCCGACCAGGCCGTCAGCGCCACAGTTGCCGTCTAGTGCTGTGACCTCAAACCTTGATGTCGGCTGTCGACTCGCCTGCGGCCATCGCCGCCGGGTGCGCCTTGTGCGACGCTCAGGTGGCCGACTGCGCAGGGGGAGAGCGCGTCGCGGTACGTCGTCACCCGTTCGCGTACGCCGGCCGGGCCGGTCGTCATACTTCGAGTGGCCGTGTGTGAACGCCCGCAAGGCTTAGGTGGGTTGGCCGGGTTGGCGGCTCTCCGTCCAGGGACGGAGGGGAGTTACGTCCGTGGAGCGATTTGCCCGCGGTCCGCGAGCTGCGATCTTCGATGCCGAACGGGCCGCCGGGCCCGCCGGATCGAGGTGGTACACATGTCCCGCAGCGTCATGGGCGCGCCGATGGGTGTCGGACGGCTCCGAACCGCGTGGAAGGCCGCGCACGAGCCGGTGCCCAGGGTCTCGGCATGGACGCGGCGGCTCGCGTACGCCGTTCCGCTGGTCGTGCTGCCGTCAAGCCTCTGGCGGTTGCCGGCGGTGTTCGACAGCGGGTTGAGCGTGGGCGAGCGGTTGTACGTTCCGATGCTGTCGGTGGTGTCCGAACTGCTGGCGTTCACGGCGATCGGGCTGGTCGCGCGGTGGGGTGAGGCGTTCCCGGGATGGCTGCCCGGTCTGCGTGGCCGCCGGGTACCGGTGCGGCTCGCGGTTGTGCCCGCGGCGGTGGGGGCAACGGTGCTGACCGTGGTGTTCTCGCTGTTGAGCCCCATCACGACGGTCATGGGGACGACCATCCGCGGCGACGAACTCCCGCCCGACGCGCCCGGGCAGGGCGCCGGGATCGCGAGCGTGTGGTTCTACTTCTGCTATGCGCCGCTGGTGCTGTGGGGGCCGCTGTTGGCGGTGCTGACAGTGGCGTACTGGCGGCGTCGACGTGCGGGTGGCGCGTCGGCGGCTGCTCGCTGATGTCCTGTGTGGACGATGACCTCCTCAAAAGGGCCGGTCCCCGTCATCGGCGGTGCGGGCGGCCACTGAATTGCCCTCCGCCGCTCCGGCCGCGCGGGAGACGGGGCGGGTGCTCGCCGCGGCACGCGGAACAAATGTACGCACAATCCCGATGAGGTTATCCCGGGTGTCTTGCGTGCCGGAGTCGTACGACCTAGCGTGAATGTACGTACATTAGGCGGACGGGAGGGTTCCCTTGGTGACCAAGCAGCACCACCGGACCGTGATCATCGGCGGCGGGGCCGCGGGTATCTCGGTCGCGGCGCGGCTCTGCCGTGCCGGTGAAAAGGACGTCGCAGTACTCGATCCGAGCCTTGACCACTACTACCAGCCACTGTGGACGCTGGTCGGCGGCGGACGAGCACCGCTGAAAGAGAGCATCCGCCCTCAGGAGACCGTCATTCCGAAGGGCGTGCGGTGGATCCGTCACGCCGCAGTCGCCGTCGACCCCGAAGCCCAGGAGGTGACGCTGGACGACGGCAGCACCGTCTCCTACGACCAGCTCGTGGTCTGCCCCGGCATCCAGCTGGACTGGGGCCGCGTGCCGGGCCTGGAGGCCGGGCTCGGCAAGGACGGCCTATCCAGTAACTACCTGCCGCACACCGCCCCCGCGACCTGGCGCTTCATCCGCGAAACCCGCTCGGGCAGCGCGGTGTTCAGCATGCCCACCGGCGCCATCAAGTGCGGCGGCGCCCCACAGAAGATTGCCTACCTCGCCGCCGACTACTGGCGCAAGCAGGGCGTCCTCGGCAGGATCGACGTCCACCTCGTGATCCCTGGCGCCGCCATCTTCGGCGTTCCGGAGTTCGCGCGCGTGCTCGACGACGTGGTCCGCCGGTACGGCATCAAGGTCCACTACGGCAGCGAGGTCACCGAGGTGCGCCCCGAGGCCCGCGAGGTGGTCGTCACCGACCTGGGCACCGGGGACAGGACAACCCTGCCGTACGACATGGCCCACCTCGTACCACCACAGAGCGCCCCGGACTGGATCAAGCACAGCCCACTCTCCGACGCTGACGACCCGGCCGGCTACATCGAGATCGACAAGCACACGATGCGGCACGTCAGATACCCCAATGTCTGGGCCCTCGGTGACGCCGGATCGTCCCCGAACTCCAAGACCGGCGCAGCCGTGCGCAAGCAGGCGCCCGTGGTCGTCGAGAACCTCCTCGCAACGATGAACGGCCGGGAACCCACGGCCTCCTACAACGGCTACTCCTCGTGCCCGCTGACCACGGCCCGCAACAAGATGCTGCTCGCCGAGTTCGACTACAGCGGGCAGCCCACGCCGTCGATCCCGGTGATCGACACCATCCGCGAACGCACCGACATGTGGTACCTCAAGCGGCGCGGCCTGCCGTTCCTCTACTGGAACCTCATGCTTCGCGGGCTCGCCTGACCCGACACCTGAAAGCCGCAATCGGCCTGACCAGCGCACCGGCCGGGCCCGCCGGGCCGCACCCGCGGCCCGGCCCCAGCGGCCGCCGCCATCGGGCGCCCGGCCGCCTTGCTGTCGCAGCGTCTGACCCTGGACCCGCGGACACACCGACACCCACCCACGCCCGGACCTGACTCGCCGGCACACAGCCACCACCCATCTCCAGGAGGCCGTTATGACAAACCACACCGGACCGCTGGTCTTCGTGCAGTTCTACCTCGACTGCCTCTCCCACGCCTCGTACCTCGTCGGCGACCGCACCACCGGCCGGGCCGTCGTGATCGACCCTCAGCGCGACGTCAACGACTACATCGCCACCGCCGAGCGTCACGGCCTGACCATCGAGCGGGTCATCGAGACCCACATCCACGCGGACTTCCTCTCCGGCCACCTGGAGCTGGCCGAGCGCACCGGTGCCCGGATCTCCTACGGCTCCGCCGCAACGCTCGACTTCGACACGGACCCCCTGGACGACGGCGAGCACCTCAGCCTCGGCGAGGTCGACCTGGAGATCCTGCACACACCTGGCCACACCCTCGAGTCGATCTGCGTCGTCGTCCGCGAACACGCCGGCGACGCCGTCCCCTACGGTGTTCTCACCGGCGACACGCTGTTCATCGGCGACGTCGGCCGTCCCGACCTGCTCAGCGCCCGCGGCCGGTCCGCCGAGGAGATGGCCCGCGTCCTGTATCACTCCACCCGCGAGTGCCTGCTCATCCTCCCCGACGACACACGCGTCTACCCGGCGCACGGAGCCGGCTCGGCCTGCGGCAAGAACCTCTCGACCGAGCTGAGCTGCACGATCGGCAACCAGCGCCGCAGCAACTACGCCCTGGCCGACATGACCGAGGACGAATTCGTCTCTGTCGTGACCGAAGGCCAGCCCGCCGCGCCCGCTTACTTCGCCTTCACATCCGTGCGCAACCGCCAGGCCCGTCCGGCCCTGGATGAGGATGCCCCCGTCCCCTCCCTGACCCCGGACGCCTTCATGAAGACTCGGGCGGGCGGTGCCAGAGTTTTGGATACGCGGGACCCGGAGTCGTTCGCCTCCGCCCACGTGCCCGGCGCGGTCAACGTCCCCATCGGCGGTCGGTTCGCCGAGCTCGTCGGCGAGGTGCTCGATGCCCGGGACCGCATCATTCTGTGCGGCGATCCCGCCACTGCGCGTGAGGCCCGCAACCGTCTCGCCCGCATCGGCTTCGACCACGTCCTCGGTGCCCTGACCACCGCGGTCGAGACTGTCGGTACCGAGTACCTGACCGCCGTCGTGCGGGTGGAGGCCGACGTCCTCGCCGACCGACTCGCCGAGGGCACGGGCGACTTCGAGCTGGTGGACGTGCGCGGCCTGGGCGAGGTACGCGACAACGGCACCATCCCCGGCGCCCGCCTCATCCCGCTGCCCGAACTGATCGCCCGCCTGAGCGAACTGCCGACCGGTCAGCCGCTGACCGTGATCTGCGCGAGCGGTAACCGCTCATCGGTGGCCGCGTCCGTGCTGCGCGCCCGCGGCTTCGAGGCCACCGACCTGCGCGGCGGCTTCTCCGCATGGCACGGCGAGGTTACGCATCCCGCCGACACGGCCCCGGGTGGCGTCCCGGCGTGAGTGTCCTGATCCTCGCTCTGCTCTGCGGAGCCATGGTCGGCCTGGCCCTGGGCGCGCTCGGCGGTGGCGGTGGGGTGCTCGCGGTACCGGCCCTGGTGTACCTCCTGGGCGTCGCACCCGCCGACGCCGGGACCACCAGTCTGGTCGTCGTCACCGTCACATCCGTCACCGCTCTTGCCCGCCACGCCGGCACCGGCAACATATGCTGGCGGACCGGCGCGCTGTTCGCCGCAGCAGGTGTGCCACCCGCCATCGGAACGTCCTTGCTCACGCACCGCATTCCGCAGGCCGTACTGACCGCCGCGTTCGCCGTCCTGGCCGCTCTCGCCGCCGCGGCGATGCTGCGCGCCACCCGTAGGGGGCACCGCACCCGCCGGGTCGCCGCGGCCGCGACGGTTGCCCCGAAAGCCACCGCACCGGGGGCAACCGTGGGGGCTGTCGTTTCCCGCTCCGGAGGCCCCGGGTGCGCGGGGGCGGCCGCCGCCCGGGCGGCACTACGAACGGCCGACGGGACGACCGCGGCCGCAAACGGCAGGGGCGGCCCCGCACCGGAAGACGTGGGTCGCGGCGACACCGTCGGCGCCCCCGGGGGGCCCGCCGGCCGGGCCGGGCACCTGCGCACCGCCGCGGCCGGGGCCGGCCTCGGAGCGGTGACCGGGCTGCTGGGAGTCGGCGGCGGTTTCCTTGCCGTACCCGCCCTGGTGTCCGTGCTCCGCCTGCCGATGCGACGGGCCGTCGGCACCAGCCTCGTGGTCATCCTCATCAACTCGGTCGCGTCCCTCGCCACCCGCCTGGCGGCCGGAGGCATGTCCCTCGACCTCGCAGTCTTCGGCCCGTTCGTGGGCGCCGCCATCCTCGGCGCCTGGGACGGCAAGCGGCTGGCGGCCAAGCTCTCCGGCGCCGCCCTGCAACGGGCCTTCGCCACCCTGCTGCTCGCGATGGCCGCGTTCATGCTCATCGACGTCTTCGTCTGAAGGTCCGTGCACGACCGCCGGCCGGTGCACCCCGCCCCAGGTGACGGCCGCTGCGGATCGGCTGCCGACTGGGCGGCCGGCGTCCGAGCCCGTCGCGGGACCTTGGGCGTCCGCCCGGTGGTCACCGGGCGCCGGTCACGTCGGGTCGCCGCCCCTCCAAGCCAGGCCAGGCCAGGCCGGCGCGCCCTCAACACAGGAGCTCCCAGGTTTGCACCATTCCCCCGAACGTACGAACATTCATCCTGTGTCAGCAGCATCCGCCCGACCCCGACCCCCAGGAGGGCGCTGGTGATCTCCCGCTCCGGCCCTCGCCCCCTCACCCGATCCGCGGGCAAACCGCTGTGGGCACAGCTGCGCACCGACCTGCTGCGCCGTCTCGAAGACGGCGAATTCCGCGATGTCTTCCCCGGCGAGCACGACCTCGTCGCCGAGTACCAGGTCAGCCGGCACACGGTCCGCGAGGCCCTGCGGCAGCTTCGTGCGGAGGGCCTCGTCACCGCCCAGCGCGGCAAGGTCTCCCGGTTCACCGCCAGCCGCCCGCTGGAACAGAAGGTCGGTGAGGCGTACAGCTTCTTCCGCTCTGTCGAGGAGGTCGGCGCCGTCCAGCGCAGCACCGTACGTGTGCTCGACCAGCGCGCCGACGGCGTCATCGCCGCCCGTCTGGGACTTGAGGAATCCACACCACTCGTCTACCTCGAACGCCTTCGTCTCGCCGACGAGGAACCGCTCGCCGTCGACCGTGTTTGGCTCCCCGCGGACGTGGCCCGCCCGCTCCTGGACGTCGACTTCACCCGCACCTCGCTCTACGACGAGCTCGAACGCCACTGCGGCACCCGTATCTGCGGCGGCTGGGAGCGTATCCGGGCCGTCGTACCTGGCCGCGGAGAGCGCACCCTGCTCGACTGCCCCGAGTCCACAGCGTTGTTCGCGATCGACCGGCTCGGTCACGACGCCGGCCGACGCCCGATCGAGTGGCGGCAGACGCTCGTCCGCGCGGATCGCTTCGCCGTCACCGCCGCGTTCTCTGCCGACGACGGCTACCGGCTGGGCAGGGCCCCGGAGAGAGTCGGGAACGTCCGTTTTTGATCACGGGATGCCGTGGAGTGTCACTTACCTGTGTAGTTGCATGATTTGAAGCTCTCACCCTCGGCCTCGGGGTGGGGGATGACCGCGTGGACGGACGCCGTGGTGTAAAGCGCGACGTCTACGGCCCCGGCCCGGCTCGTGCTGAAGCGGACCTCGATCGACGCGGGGAGCTGATCCGGCCGAGCCGCACCATGTGGTCGAAGTCGCACGGCGTACCCGGGCCAGGGTGCCGATGTCTCGGCCAATGGTGGGAATCGCCCCGCGGTCCGGTGTACTTGCGGTCTCCTCCGGTGGGCCGGGTGCAGGGCCCTGGCCGGGAGCAAGGGCCCGTCGACCACGTTCTCGCCTGCGTCGGCCAGTTGCTGGGCGAGCGTGCGGCCCGGGCCGCGGGCGCCTTCGATGGCGAAGCGGCGTTCGGGCCACTGGGCTCACGGACGCGATGTGGTCCCGGACCGCGGGGCGACCGCTGTCCGGGACCAGTGAGCTGACCGATTCCGGTGTCACCCGGTGTAGGTGAACTCGTCGGCTGGACTGGTGGGGGACGAGTAGCCGTTCAGGGTCACGATGATGTTCACGGTCGTGCTCGTAGCCTTGCCCGACGGGGGTGCTTTGGCGACGATCTTGTCCGAGTCGACCTGGACGGACGGCGAGGCGTTCTTCCCGAAATACACGTTGGCGCCTTTCGCGAAGCCCGCGCCGGAGATAGTGACCGGGTCGTTGGCCTTGCCCCTGTCCGGTGTGATGCCGGTGACCACCACGGGTTCGGGCCCGCCGTAGGCGAACTGCCCGAGCGGGACTGCCGGGGAGGTGCCCAGGGGGTTGGTGACATACACGTTGACGATGCCGGTCCCGTCGGGCACCTCGGCAGTGATGGTGCCGTCAGGGTTGAGCGTGGGTGGTTTCTGGCACGGGACGGGGCCGAAGTCGACGTTGCAATCCTTGCTGAAGTCGCGGCCCTTGATCGTGACCTGTGTGCCCGATGCACCGAAGCTGGGGATCACGCCGGTCACCGTCGGCGGCCCGGCAAGGACGGGCGCGTCCAGCAGTCTGAGGTAGGTGGAGTTGGCGTGCTGGAATGCGATCTGACCCAGGAAATCCTCAACCGAGGCCTTGACCAAATTGTCGTCGCGGACCATGTAGTCGGTGTTCTTGCTGACGGCAGTGCCCGGCTGGACGTAGACGTTGTTCCCGCGCATAGCTGCGATCGACCCGAGGAGCACCTGCGCCTCGAGGGTCGCCGCTGGTCCGGGATCCGGGTACCAGCTCTCCGCGGTGGGGATATCGGCCCAGGCCAGCGGCACCACGTCGTAGGCGTTGACGTAGCGCTGGTTCATGCTCCCGAACTGGGAGGTGAGGTAGTCGGCGAAACTCTTCAGACCGGCTGTGGGCGCCGCGAAGGTGACCACCCCGAACTGAGGCTGGCTTTGCTGCCAGGTCTGCGCCTTCAGGTACAGCGCGACCATGTTCGCGATGCAGCCCCCCAGGCTGTGACCGATCACGTAGACCGTCGGCTGCGGAATCCCCGTCAGGAGGCCGGCGAGCGCCTGCACGAGATTGGAGCCGGCGCTGAGCGAACGCATGTCGACGACCTGAGTGAAGGCGTCCATCGCCCCCTTCGACACGGAAATGGGGGAATTCGACCCGCTGGCGGTGAACGGCACCACCGTGCCGACGTCGAGGTCTTCGAGAATGTCGGTCACGCTGGCGATTGTCCCGCGGACGACCACGGCAAACTGGTTCGAGCCGTCGTTGTTCTTGGCGATGTACGCCATGTTCGCGTTGTCCGGGCTCAGCGCGAGCCACGTCGGTGTCCAGTTTTTCGTCAGGGGGGAGTTGGAGAACTGCCGGGAGATGCCGAGCTTGATCCGATCGGTCTGGGCTTGAAGGGTTTCCCCCGACGGGCGCGGAGTCGCTCCAGTTGCCGCGATGGCGGCCAGGGTCATGGCCACCTGAGGCGTGATCGGAGTGGCTTGTTGTGCCGCCGCCATGCTCGCTCCTTAAGTCTTCACTCACCGTCAAAAATCTCCATTTCAATGTATTCGCATACTCGGCACCCTGACGGATATCAGGCGCTTTGTGTTCTCTGATTCACTCGTTCGGAATGGGTTCGACTAAAGCGGAACCGTAGTAAACGGCTATGGATTTGATTGCCGTACAACCTCGTCGTCGCGGTTGTTCCACCGACTCTGGAGTGGGTGGTGGAAGCAACCCGGTCTGGGCCTTACCCGGGTTACACCGCCCCATCGAAGCGTGGGGCATGGACGAGGAAAAACGCCCTGGACAAGCGCGCCAAGGCCGAGGGAACCTCTCGCGCCGAAATGAGTCGGCCGTCTGGTGACCGCCGGCCTGTGACCAACAACGACTGAGGAGGAGAACGTGGTGCGCGTTCCGAACACGCCTGAAGACATCGCTACCGCCATTACCTGGTACGTCGCGAAAGTCACTCCTCAGCTGCCCCGCCGGTTCGATGTGCAGCGCAGCGGGACAGCGGTGAGGAGCAGGTGGTGATGAGGTCGCCGACACCGGCAAGTCCGCTGAGGTGGTGGCAGGGCGGCGTGCGGATTGTTCAGCCGCGCTGTTTCCGGACGGTGGCTTCGAGCCGGCTGCCGAAGTCGGCGGGCGTGGGCGGCGGCGTGGGGAAGCAGGGCAGGACGTCCTCGGCGAGCTCGTGCAGCACCTCGTCGATGGGCCGGTCGCTGGGGCGCAGGTTGAAGGAGACGTGAGCGACGCCGAGGCCGGCCATCGTCTCCAGGTGGTCGACCAGGGCCTTGCGGCCGGTGCTGAGGCCCAGTCGGATGGGGCGGGCCGGGGCGTCGGCGTCGTCCTGGAGGGCCAGCACCATGGGGGTGAGGTACGGCTTGCCGCCGTCCTCGGTGCGCTGCCGCCACTCACGGATCTTCAGCCGCAATGCGCCCAGTTCACGGGGGTAGTTGAGGGAGGCGTCGGCATGCTCGGCGATCCACTCGGGCGTCTGCTGCGCGCCTCCGGCGACGGCGATCGGGATCCCCGTCGTATGGACCGGCCTGGGGAGGACCTCCAACTGCCGGTCCGCGCCGAGGCCGACCCGGGGCAGTTCCAGCGGGCCGCCGCGCCAGGCGGCGCGCAGCGTCTCGACACCTTCGCGGAACGCCGTGCCGCGGGTCTGGAAGTCGCGTTCGAACAGCGGGTATTCCACAGGGCGGTCGCCACTGGCGAGGCCCAGCAGCATGCGGCCGCCCGACAGAACGTCGACGGTGGCCGCCGCCTTGGCGACCAGCAGGGGCTCGCGCAGGGGCAGGACGACAGCGCCCGTGCCGAGTACGACGTTGTCCGTGACCGCGGCGAGGTGACCGAGGTGCGTGAAGGTCTCGAAGACGCTTCCGGCGTCGCCGAACTGGGCGGGGTCGTAGAGCGGGACGTCGCGCAGCCACAGGGCTGCGAAGCCGAGGCGGTCGGCGAGTTGCGCGAGCCGGGTGTGCCCGGTCAGGTCGGGGACGCCGAAGGGGCGGCCGGCCGCGCGGTCGGTGCGCCGGCGCGCCGGATCCCAGTCGTTGTCGAGGGGCAGTTCCAGACCGAGGGTGAGCCGCCCGTCGGCGGGGGCCAGGCGGGCGAGTGCAGGATGGGGGGATGCCGTGACTCCTCCCCCTCGTAAACGTGGGGGCTTCTCGCTATGCCGGTTGGGCTTCGCGACGGACCAGCCCGGCCCGTAGGACGTTCAGGGCGCCCACCGTGTCCGCATGCGCGTGGTGGC
>NZ_JBLVKW010000025.1:0-102680 GCF_048270745.1 Streptomyces sp. NPDC056231
GCCCCGGAGCACGTGCTCCGGGGCCCCTCTCCGTACGCCTGTGTGCGGGCCCGGCCGGCTCGCGGCTCAGGACGTCCTGAGCGCGGCAGCCATCTCCGCCAGCCGCTCCGTCGACGCCGAGCCGGTGACGACCGTGGTCGCGCCCTTGTCGTGGTGCACCAAGGCGTCGTACTTCGGGCCCTCCCAGTGCTCCCACGTCTCACCGGCGACCTGCTGCGTGCGCCCGGTGTTCCGCGCGTCCTGACTCACCTCGGACACGTACTTCTTCGCCGGGGACGTCGACTGCTCCACCGCGACGTACTTGCCGTCCGGGTCGAGGAAGCCCAGGTGCCAGCCGTTGCCCGCCTCGCCGTCGTAGCTGACCGAGGTCGGCTTCCAGTCCTTGGACAGACCGGCCGGAGCAGCCACCGGGTACGGGGCCGCGCGCCTGGCCGTCACCAGCTCCACGCGGTAGTCGACCGCCTTGATCGGGTTGGCCTTGTCGTCATGCGGGACGAAAATGTAAACGATCCCCGCAGCGGCGGAGATCACCGCCATCGACAGGATCATGTCCCGCGCCGTCTGCTTGCCTCGCTTGCTTGCCACGGGTCCATGGTCGCATCACGCCCGGCGGCGCCGACCGAGGGGCCGGAGGACGCCGCACCCACCTCATCCTGCCGCTCATAAGTGACCCAGTCTGCTCATTTTATCGACCTGGCGATAGAGTTCAGAGCACCCTCTTCCGGTCGTCGTCGTACAGAAAGGTGCGCTCCGATGTCCGAGCATCATCTGCCGTCCCAGCTAGAGGTCTCCCCGGAGGCCCCCGACCGCAACCTGGCCCTGGAGCTGGTCCGGGTCACCGAGGCCGCCGCAATGGCCGCCGGGCGCTGGGTCGGCCGCGGCGACAAGATCGGCGCCGACGGCGCCGCCGTGAAGGCCATGCGCACCCTCGTCTCGACCGTCTCGATGAACGGCGTCGTCGTCATCGGTGAGGGCGAGAAGGACGAAGCCCCCATGCTGTTCAACGGCGAGCGGGTCGGTGACGGCACCGGCCCCGAGGTCGACATCGCCGTGGACCCGATCGACGGTACGACCCTGAACGCCAAGGGCATGCCGAACGCGATCGCCGTGCTGGCCGCCGCCGACCGCGGCGCCATGTTCGACCCGTCCGCGGTCTTCTACATGGACAAGCTGGTCACCGGCCCCGAGGCCGCCGACTTCGTCGACATCAATGCGCCCGTCTCGGTGAACATCCGCCGGGTCGCGAAGGCGAAGAACTCCGCCCCCGAGGACGTCACCGTCGTCGTCCTGGACCGCCCTCGCCACGAGGGCATCGTCAAGGAGATCCGGGAGACCGGCGCCCGCATCAAGTTCATCACCGACGGCGATGTCGCCGGCTCGATCATGGCCGCCCGCGAGGGCACCGGCGTCGATCTGCTGATGGGCATCGGCGGCACCCCCGAGGGCATCATCTCGGCGTGCGCCATAAAGTGCCTCGGCGGTGTCATCCAGGGCAAGCTCTGGCCGAAGGACGAGGCCGAGCGGCAGCGCGCGCTGGACGCCGGGCACGACCTGGACCGGGTGCTGTCCACGGACGACCTGGTCAGCGGCGACAACGTGTTCTTCGTCGCGACCGGCATCACGGACGGTGAGCTGATGCGGGGCGTGCGGTACCGCAGCGAGACGGCGACCACCGAGTCGATCGTGATGCGGTCCAAGTCCGGCACGATCCGGAAGATCGACTCGACCCACCGGCTGTCGAAGCTGCGCGCCTACAGCGCGATCGACTTCGACCGCGCGAAGTAAGACCGGGAGAACGTGAAGAGGCGCCCCCATGTGCGGTGGGGCGCCTCTCCGCGTCGACCGCGGGCGGGGGTGGCTCGTCGCGTCCGGGGAGCCGATGCGCCCCGTCCCGTGGAGCCGCGCGTCGCGTCCCGCGAGGTCCCCTTCGCTCCGCTCCGGTCAGGTCCGCTCCGGTCAGCCGGCTGCGGCGATGTGGCCGGCCGAGGCAGCGGCCTTGAGCTCCATCTCGCGCCTCCTGCGGCGGGCGAGCACCACACGGCGTTCGGCGGCGGTGAGGCCGCCCCACACTCCGTACGGTTCGGGCTGTACCAAGGCGTGTTCCCGGCACTCGATCATCACCGGACAGCGCGCGCAGACTCGCTTCGCGGACTCCTCTCGTGACAGTCGGGCAGCAGTCGGCTCCTTCGACGGGGCGAAGAACAGCCCGGCTTCGTCCCGGCGGCACACCGCCTCCGAGTGCCAGGGGCCGGCCTCGCCCTCCCGAGCAGGGGTGCGCTGGGTGGGGACGGCGGCGACCTGCAGGGGCTGATGCGGCAGTTGCAGCACGGTCTACTCCTGACGACGGCTTCGCGAGCGAGAGACGATGCAGCAGTCCCTACCCGCTGTGCGTACGCCTATGCACTGAGTGGCACCGAGTTCCGGTCGGCGAAATTGTGGTCGATCGGAAAATTGGCCTGATTGGACACGGTGCGGACCGGCGCGGCTTGCCGTGGTTCAGCGGCCGAGGTGTTTGCGCAGCCTGCTGTGGAGATCCGCAATCAGTTTCCCGCGCTTCGGCTTCGCCTCGACGTTACCGAAGACCGAATAGCCGTTGACGACGACCACTGGCGCTTCAGGGTCCGCGGATTCCAGGGTGACCACTTCGAAATTACCGAAGACGCCCGTCCCGCTGCCGCGCAGCGAGATGTTCTCCGGGACCTTGATCTCGACACTTCCGAAGATGGAGGTCGCGTTGATGACGGTGAGTCTCTGACCGAAAAGCGCCTCGGTCAGATCGATCTCCACGCTGCCGAAGAGCGAGAACGCGTTCGTACGGCCGCCGACGCGCCAACGGCCCTTGCGGGTGGAACTGCTGAAGATCGCAACCATGTTGTCGGCCGGGCCGGTGGGGGCCTCGGGGCCGTAGGTGTACGGAGCGGCGGACGAAGGCAGGGTGCTCCCGCCGGGGGTCGGCAGATCCCGTACCAGCGGTTCGAGTTCACCGACGGTCTTGGCCCGGTAGACCGCGTCGACCCGCTCGGCATGCTCCTCGGCGGTCAGCCGGCCCTCGGCCATGGCATCGCGCAGGATGTCCGCGATCCGGTCGCGGTCCGCGTCGGAGGCACGGATACCCGCGGGCGCGGTCTGCGCCGGGGCGGCGGGCTGCTGGGGGTGCTTTTCGAGGTCCACCGGCCAAGCGTACCCAAACGCGATAGATCGCGACCAGGGCGTGTTTCGAAAGGAGCGTCGCCCGGCAGGCGGGACTTTCGAAGACACACCCCGGAGTCTCTCCGTCCGATCAGGCCGGACCGGGAACGGCCCGCCGCCGAGTGACGCCGCCGCAGACGTATGTGCCGAACCCCGCGGGCCCGGCAGGATCCGAAAGGGCGGCCCCGGTACACACGGCGGGCCGATCGGGGAATCGCGACCGCCGCACCGCGGGCGGCCGCGCGCGTTCGACTGAGCCTTACCTCACAGCTTCGGCACCCTTGCGGCGTTCTACCCTGGTGGGTGCGCTGTCCAAGGGAGGCCAGCCGCTGTCGCCGAGTGAGGAATGGCCGTAATGCCAGAGTTTGCGTACTCCGATCTGCTCCCTCTGGGAGAGGACACCACGCCGTACAGGCTGGTGACCGCCGAGGGCGTCTCGACCTTCGAGGCCGACGGCCGTACGTTCCTCAAGGTCGAGCCGGAGGCGCTGCGCACCCTGGCCGCCGAGGCGATGCACGACATCTCGCACTATCTGCGCCCCGCTCACCTGGCACAGCTGCGACGGATCGTCGACGACCCCGAGGCGTCGTCCAACGACAAGTTCGTGGCGCTCGACCTGCTGAAGAACGCCAACATCGCCGCCGCGGGCGTTCTCCCCATGTGCCAGGACACCGGCACCGCGATCGTCATGGGCAAGCGCGGGCAGAACGTGCTGACTTCGGGTGGTGACGAAGAGGCGCTCTCGCGCGGCATCTTCGACGCGTACACCAAGCTCAACCTGCGCTACTCGCAGATGGCTCCGCTCACCATGTGGGAGGAGAAGAACACCGGCTCGAACCTCCCGGCCCAGATCGAGCTGTACGCCACCGACGGCGGCGCCTACAAGTTCCTCTTCATGGCGAAGGGCGGCGGCTCGGCCAACAAGTCGTTCCTCTTCCAGGAGACGAAGGCCGTCCTGAACGAGGCCTCCATGATGAAGTTCCTGGAGGAGAAGATCCGTTCGCTGGGAACCGCGGCCTGCCCGCCGTACCACCTGGCGATCGTTGTCGGCGGCACGTCGGCCGAGTTCGCGCTGAAGACCGCGAAGTACGCCTCCGCTCACTACCTGGACGAGCTGCCCGCAGAGGGCTCCCCCACGGGTCACGGCTTCCGCGACAAGGAGCTGGAGGAGAAGGTCTTCGAGCTGACGCAGAAGATCGGGATCGGCGCACAGTTCGGCGGCAAGTACTTCTGCCACGACGTGCGCGTGGTGCGGCTGCCCCGGCACGGCGCCTCGCTGCCCGTGGCGATCGCCGTGTCCTGCTCCGCGGACCGTCAGGCCACCGCGAAGATCACCGCCGAGGGTGTGTTCCTGGAGCAGCTGGAGAAGGACCCGGCACGCTTCCTGCCGGACACCACGGACGAGCACCTGGACGAGGCGGGTGACGTCGTCAGGATCGACCTGAACCGGCCGATGGACGACATCCTCACCGAGCTGACCAAGTACCCGGTCAAGACCCGCCTTTCGCTGACCGGCCCGCTGGTCGTGGCGCGCGACATCGCGCACGCCAAGATCAAGGAGCGGCTGGACGCGGGCGAGGAGATGCCGCAGTACCTGAGGGACCACCCGGTGTACTACGCGGGTCCGGCGAAGACGCCCGAGGGGTACGCCTCGGGTTCCTTCGGCCCGACGACGGCCGGGCGCATGGACAGCTATGTCGCGCAGTTCCAGGCGGCGGGCGGCTCCAAGGTGATGCTCGCCAAGGGCAACCGGTCCAAGCAGGTCACCGACGCGTGTGAGGCGCACGGCGGTTTCTACCTCGGCTCGATCGGCGGCCCGGCGGCGCGCCTCGCCCAGGACTGCATCAAGAAGGTCGAGGTCGTCGAGTACGAGGAGCTCGGCATGGAGGCGGTCTGGAGGATCGAGGTCGAGGACTTCCCGGCGTTCGTCGTCGTCGACGACAAGGGCAACGACTTCTTCACCGAGCCCGCTCCGGCGCCGACGTTCACCAGCATTCCGGTGCGCGGCCCCGGTCTCGCCTGACCGGAAGGACTCGGCCCGCTTCGAGGGCGTCACGGTTTCGGCCGGGGCGCCCTCGCGGTCCGTCCGTGACGGATTGGGCGCCCGGCCGCCGTGATTCCGCACCCCTTCGTTCAGGTGTCGAGCAGTCCTGACGTGGCGAGCAGATAGCCCAGCTGGGCGCGGCTGTTGCTGCCCAGCTGCTCCGAAACCTTCCGCATGTGCCCGGCGACGCTGCGGCGGCTCATGCCGAGCCTGCGGGCGATCGACGCGTCCGTCTCGCCGCCGACCACCGCCAGCAGAATGGTGCGCTGGAGGTCGGACGTGATGGCCGGGGAGCGCTGTGGTGCGTCCTCCGGGCTGACCGGGACGGAGCGGGACCAGGCGTGGTCGAAGTGCCGGACCAGCAGGGCGATCAGGGCCGGGTGCTGGACCCGCAGGGCCGTGTGCGGCTCCTCGTGGACCGGGACGAATGCGACGTCGCGGTCGCAGACGATGACCCGGTCGACGACCTCGGCAAGCGTCCGCACCTCGGCGCCGGCCGACGTCACCTGCTCGATGTACGAGAGCGTCGCACGGTGCGTGCGGACGGTGTGCTGGTAGATCGTCCGCTGTCGCACGCCTCGCCGCAGCATCGCCAGATCGCGCGGCAGTGCCTCGCTCAGGACGTGCGCGGGGCGTCCGCCGCCGGGCTGCGCGGTGAGCAGCTCCTCCCGGCAGCTCCCGACGGCGGCGTCAAGCGCCTTGTTGATGACGGCTCTTCCGACGAGCCGGGTGAGGGCGGGCTGTTCCGTCCGGTGCACATCCGCGTACAGCCCTTCGAAGGCGGCGAGGGCGGCGCGGGTGGCACGCAGAGTCCGGCGCTGCCGGACGATCGCCTCCTCGATGGGCCCGAGCGCGGCGAAGGATGCCGTCTCCGGCGGTACGGGGATCAGGGAGCCCGGCGCTTCACGGTCCGCCACCACCAGCTGCAGGGCGCGCAGACAGGCAGGCGCCGCGGCTTCCGGAAGACTTCCTTCCATCAGGGCGCGCCGGTAGGCCGTCAGAGCGGTGGCGCAGGGGCGGTCCGACGACGATTCGCGGCAATCACATGCGCCTGGGCTGGAATGATCGGCCTTCACAAGTATGCAGATTACATTCGTGCAAACGGGCCGCCATCCGGGTTCGCAGTTACTCGGCCACTATGTGCGGGGTGATGCTCCGCACCGACCACTCCCTGGGCCACTCGGCCGACCGGCCGGACAACTCGGCCCGCAGCGAACGGCGTTATCGCTTCCTGGTCGCCGGATACGCGGTCTCCTCGTACGGCACGTTCCTGAATATGGTGGCGCTCAATCTGTTCGTCTACGAGACGACGGGCCGGGCGATCGCCATGGGGCTTTTCATGGCGGTGCGGCTGGGTGCCGGCTTCGCCGCCGGCATGACGGCCGGCACGCTGCTCGCGCGTTTCACGGCCAAGACCGTCATGCTGTGGACGAACGCGGCGCAGGCGGCCGTGATGCTGCTGCTGATCCTCGCGCCGGACGGGCTGCGGACAACGGCGCTGGTGGCCGTGTCCGTGGTGATCGGTGTCTGCGGAACGCTGTTCATGGTGGCGCTGCGCAGCTCCATTCCCGAGATGGTGGGCGAGGAACGCCGCGGATGGGCGAACTCCCTTTCCATCACGGGGCGTTCGCTGGCCATGGTGGCCGGTTTCGCCTCGGCGGGTGTGGTGGTTTCGTTGGTCGGGTACACGGCCGCGTTCGTGGTGGACATGATCACGTTCGTGCTGTGTGCCGTGACGGTGGCGCTGCTGCCGGTCGCGGGCGGGGGCAGTGCGGGCGAGGCCGCGGAGCAGGTGGGGCGGCGGCCGGGGAAGCCCGGCGCGCTCGCCGCGCTTGCCGCCGCGCCCGGACTCGGCCTGATGGTGGCACTGCGCGGAGTGGACGCGTTCGGTTCCTCGTCCCACAACGCGGGGCTGCCGGTCCACTCCGCCGGCCTCGACCCTTCGCACCCCGCGGTGTTCGTCAGCTCCTTCTGGTGTCTGTGGGCGGTGGGGAACGTCCTCGCGCAGCAGGTGATCCAGCGGTACGCAAAGCGCACCGGGCGGTCGGTGGGCGCGCTGGGCTTCGGTTACGGCACGATCGTGATGTCCGGGGCCTTCATCCTCGCGTTCGCGGGGTTCCCGCTCGTCGCGACTGCCGTGATCGCGCTGATCGCGGGCGCGGCGGACGGGCTCACGGAGGTTTCCTACACCTCGCATCTGCAGACACTCCCGTCCGGCCCGCGCGGTCACGCCTTCGGGCTCTCCGCGACGTTCGAGAATCTCGGCTTCGGTGTCGGAATGATCCTCGTCGCGGCGGCACTTGACCGCTACACCCCGCTGACCGTGGTCGGGTGGTCCCACGGGGCAGCGATCGTCGTCGCGCTGGTGTTCGTGCTCCGGGTGGCGGTGCTGCGCAGGGGGACGGGATCCAGCCAATCTTGAGACCACCTGCGGGAGCCGCGGACCGAACCGGAGCGCGCGCGGACTGCGCCCTGGACCCGGTGCCGCTGTGCCCTCCTCCCGGCGACCACTGCGACGGGGCCTCGATCTCGACGATCCCGCACCGCCGCTTTCACGCAGCGAGCAGCTGATCCGGCTTGCGCCGGGCCGGGACCGTGCGAAGGGTGGCGGACGTTCCCGGAGCACTCCGTCGATCGTCCACGCCGCCGGCCGCGCCTGCACCCGCATGCCACCCGCTCCACCGCCCTCATTCCCGATACCGAACACCGGAAAGGTGGACGCCGTATGACGCCGGCCCCCCATCTCAGCCACGCCAGCCGACGCAGCCACTCCGACGACCTGCTCGCCTTCATCGGCGCCGCCCCGTCCCCGTACCACGCGGTGGCCGAGGCCGCCCGGCGCCTGGAGAAGGCCGGCTTCCGTGAGCTGCACGGCACGGCCGACTGGACGGGCACGACCGGCGGCAGCTTCGTCATCAGCGGCGGCGCGCTGATCGCCTGGTACGTCCCGGAGGGCGTCCCCGCCCACACACCGTTCCGGATCATCGGTTCGCACACCGACTCACCGAATCTGCGGGTCAAGCCCGCCCCCGACACCGGCTCGGCGGGCTGGCGCCAGATCGCCGTGGAGATCTACGGCGGAGTCCCCCTCAACACCTGGCTCGACCGGGACCTGGGGATATCCGGGCGGCTCGCGCTGCGCGCCCCCGGTGGCGCGACCACGTCGCGGCTCGTCCGGATCGACGAACCGATTCTGCGCGTACCTCAGCTGGCGATCCATCTGGACCGGACGGTCAATGACGCTCTGGCGCTCGACCCGCAGCGTCATGTCGCCCCGCTGTGGTCGCTCGGCGCACCCGAGGAGGGCGCGCTGGTGCGCCGGGTGGCGGCGGCGGCCGAGGCGGACCCGGCCGAGGTGCTGGGCTGGGACCTGATGCTGCACGACGTCCAGCCGCCCGGATATCTGGGCGTGGACCAGGAGTTCGTGGTCTCGTCGCGGCTGGACAACCTGGTGTCGGTGCACGCGGGCGTCACCGCCCTGGCCGACGCGGCGACGGGCGCCGAGCCACCCGCGTACATCCCCGTCCTGGCGGCCTTCGACCACGAGGAGGTCGGCAGCGGCTCCGAGACGGGCGCGCAGAGCCCGCTGCTGGAGCGGCTCCTCAGCCGCTCGGTCACCGCGCGCGGCGGCAGCTCCGAGGACTGGTCGCGCGCCCTGTCGGGTACCTTCTGCGTCTCCGCCGACATGTCGCACGCGGTCCACCCCAACTACGCGGAACGGCACGACCCGGACCACCATCCGCTGCCCAACGGCGGGCCGGTGATCAAGGTCAACGTCAATCAGCGGTACGCCACCGACAGCACCGGCATGGCCGTGTTCGCGTCGGCGTGCGAACGGGCCGGCACACCGTGGCAGCATTTCGTCTCCCACAACACGATGCCGTGCGGCACGTCGATCGGCCCGCTCACCGCGGCCCGGCTGGGTGTTCCGACGGTCGACGTGGGGGTGCCGGGGCTCTCCATGCATTCGGCGCGCGAGCTGTGCGGGGCGGACGATCCGGGGTATCTGGCTGCCGTACTGCGAGCGTTCGTGAGCGAGACCGCGAGCCGGTGAGCGAAACGGGGCAGGGCGACCGCACGCGGCGGCCGCCCTGCCCCGTCGGGCGTTACGCGAAGCGCTGCTTCGCCGTCCCGTCGCACGCCTGCAGCTTCAGCGGGTCCTTGGCCGCCGCCAGTGTCAGACACAGGCCGGTCGACGCCGCCGGGCGCACGGTGCCCGACTGCCTGACGAACTTCTGGTTGGCCGCGCCCGAGCAGTTCCACACGATGACCGTGGCGCCCGCCCTGTAGTCGGCGCCCGGCACATCGAGGCACCGGTCGTGGCTCAGCTCCGTGTGGATGCTCTGGTCGGCGGTGTCGTACCACCAGCCCTGGTTGCGGCCGCCGTGGCAGTCCCAGCCGCCGATCGGGGTGTTGTTACGGGTCACCGAGGCGGGGACGTCCACACAGGTGCCGGTGGCCTCGTTCTTGAGGGGCTTGAAGAGCGAGTCCCAGGCGGCCGGCTCCAGGACCGGATTTCCGGTGCTGGCCGGGTCGGCGCAGCTCGCCTCGCGCAGACCGGAGTTGTAGATCTGGGTCAGACACGACGCGAAGGCCGCGTGCCCGCGCGCGTTGGGGTGGAAGGACTGCCGGACGGAGTTGGAGTCCGGCGGGAAGTTCGAGAGGTCGATGTAGAGGCCGCGGGCCCAGGTGGACTCGCTGCAGACCTCGTGGCCGTGGAAGAGACGGGAGTTGTCGAGGTAGACGGCGCCGGTGTCGGCGGCGGCCTGCCGCATCCCGCGCTCGAAGGCGGGAACGGCGGCGTTCCGGCCCCAGGCGGCGTCGGAGTCGTATCCGGCACAGCCGCCGGGAAGCTTGCCGGGGAAGTTCGGGTTGTCGTAGAAGTCCGGGCCGATCGGGCTCGGATAGCCCATGACCACGAGCTTGTAGTCGCGGCTCGTGTAGCCGGCGTCGGACATGACAATCCTCAGGTCACGGACGGTCTTCTCGACCTTGGGGACGAGTCCGTCGACACGGGCCTGCCAGCCGCCCTCGTACTTCGGCTGGCAGGTGCCCTGGAGGAGGACCCAGCGTTCGACGCAGTCCGTCATGACCGGGCCGAACTGGAGGTCGTCGTTGGCACCGGCCACGAGCACGATCATCTTGATGCGGGTGTTGCGCGCCTTGATGGCGAGGTTGTCGCTCTGCACGAGCTCGTCGGCGTACTGCTTCGAGCCGCCGATGACGATGTTGCCGGTGTACGCGCCGGAACAGGAGACGTTGTACGTGACGTCGGCCGGGATCCCGGTCCGGTGGATCGCGGAGTCGGGTGAGCGGTGGCACCAGTTGTCGGGACCGTTCGTCCCCGCCTCGTACGTCCCGACGCCCTCGCCCGAGATCTCGCTGTCGCCGAGCGAGATCAGCCCGGTCTTGCGGTCGGCGAGCGGGCGCTCGGCCGGGCTCCCGTACAGCTGGGTGGCTTCGGCGGCGCGGATGGCCTCCAGCTCGGGTGAGAGGGGGGTCGATGCGGTAGTGGTGGTACCGGACCGGTCTGCCGCGCCTGCCGGTCCGGCGGCAGCGGCCATGCCGCCGAACGCCGCCGCCATGGCCGCGGCAGCCGCGACCGTACAGCGAAGTCTGTGCCTGGTGCGCCTCATTGCGCCTCCCCTGGTTGTGGTTACCCCCGGTATTTACTGGTCGGTAGGCAACTTGGGAATACACAGAACAAGACAAGTGCTCAACTTTTTCAGGAGGTTGAACCCCATGGACGACGTACAGGTCCCGGCGAACAGCGGCACAGCCGGCGAGAACTACCGCATCGAGCACGACTCGATGGGCGAGGTGAAGGTGCCCGCGGATGCCCGGTGGCGGGCTCAGACGCAGCGCGCCGTGCAGAACTTCCCGATCTCCGGCCAGCGGCTGGAGCGGGCCCATATCGAGGCCCTGGCCCGGATCAAGGCGGCCGCGGCGAAGGTCAACGCCGAGCTGAAGGTGCTCGCCCCGGACATCGCCGCCGCGATCCAGGACGCGGCCGCCGAGGTCGCCGAGGGCCGCTGGGACGCGCACTTCCCCATCGATGTCTTCCAGACCGGGTCCGGCACGTCCTCCAACATGAACACCAATGAGGTCGTGGCCACCCTCGCCACCGAACGCCTCGGCCGCGACGTCCACCCCAACGACCACGTCAACGCCTCGCAGTCGTCCAACGACGTCTTCCCGTCCTCCATCCACATCGCCGCGACCGCGGCCGTCACCGGCGAGCTGATCCCGGCGCTGGATCATCTGGCGGCCGCCCTGGAGCGCAAGTCCGTCGAGTTCGCGGCGGTCGTGAAGTCGGGACGTACCCATCTGATGGACGCCACGCCGGTGACGCTGGGCCAGGAGTTCGGCGGCTACGCGGCGCAGATCCGGTACGGCATCGAGCGGCTGTACGCATCACTGCCGCGCCTCGCCGAGCTGCCGCTGGGCGGCACGGCCGTCGGTACCGGCATCAACACCCCGCCCGGCTTCTCCGCCGCCGTGATCGCCGAGGTCGCCCGTGTCACCGGACTGCCGTTCACCGAGGCCCGTGACCACTTCGAGGCGCAGGGCGCAAGGGACGGGCTCGTCGAGACGTCCGGCCAGCTCCGTACGATCGCCGTCTCGCTCACCAAGATCTCCAACGATCTGCGCTGGATGGCCTCCGGGCCGCGCACCGGATTGGCCGAGATCAGCCTTCCCGACCTCCAGCCGGGCTCGTCGATCATGCCGGGGAAGGTGAATCCGGTCATTCCTGAGGCCGTGCTGATGGTGGCGGCCCAGGTGATGGGGAACGACGCGACGGTCGCCGTCGCGGGCGCTGCGGGCAATTTCGAACTCAATGTCATGCTTCCGGTCATCGCGAAGAATCTGCTGGAGTCCGTCCGGCTGCTGTCCAACGTCTCCCGGCTGCTGGCGGACCGCACCGTCGACGGCATCACCGCCGACGTGGAGCGGGCCAGGGAGTACGCGGAGTCCTCGCCGTCCGTCGTCACACCGCTGAACAAGTACATCGGCTACGAAGAGGCGGCGAAGGTCGCCAAGAAGGCGCTCGCCGAGCGGCGGACGATCCGCGAAGTGGTGCTGGACTCGGGGTATGTGGAGCGCGGCGATCTCACGACGGAACAGCTCGACGAGGCACTCGACGTGTTGCGTATGACCCGCCCGTGACATGGATCGCAGCGGCCGGGCGGGCGCATCCCTAAGATCTCTCCATGACAGGTACCGGAGACAGCGAACCCGGAGAGGCCGAGCCCGGAGAGACCACGTACTGGGCACCGGGTGATCAGATTCTGTGGCGCTACCGCGGCAACGGTCCGCGGCCGGCCGGCCGCGCCCACAGCCCGGTGCACATCTGCCGCCCCGTCACCGTGGTCCAGGACGACGCCGAGCTGCTCGCCGTGTGGATGGCGCCCGGCACCGAATGCGTGAAGCCGGTCCTCGCCAACGGCGCCAGCGTGCACGCCGAGCCGCTCGTCACCCGGTACACCGCGCCCCGTACCACCGCCCGTTCGGCCTGGTCCGGCACGGGCGTGCTCAAGCTCGCCCGGCCCGGCGAGCCGTGGTCGGTCTGGCTGTTCTGGGACCGCGGCTGGAGCTTTCGCAACTGGTACGTGAACCTGGAGGAACCGCGCACCCGCTGGGCGGGCGGCATCGACTCCGAGGATCACTTCCTGGACATCGCCGTCAACCCCGACCGCAGCTGGCGCTGGCTGGACGAGGACGAGTTCGCGCAGGCGCAGCAGGTCGGGCTGATGGACCGGGACACCGCGCGGCGGGTACGGGAGGCGGGCCGCGCGGCCGTCCGCGTGATCGACGCGTGGGGGGCGCCGTTCCGGGACGGCTGGGAGAACTGGCGGCCCGATCCGCGGTGGCGGGTACCCGTGCTGCCGGATGACTGGGACCGTACGCCCTCGCATATGCCGTCGTGAGACCCTTGATGCACCCCAGGGGGGCAAACGTAGGATCGTCCTCCGGAGGGCTGCTCCGCATCAACCGGTCGGCGCGGCGCAGGCCCTGACCGCAAGTCATCGCACGAGTTGCACGATCTTCATGAGCCGCATCAGTTGCATGAGCCGCAAGAACCGCATGGACCACGACGAGGGGGTGGAGACGTGCACGCTGTCCGCCGCCCACGCGCCGGAAACGTTGTCACCTGTACACCTCGCAGGCATACGGTTTCGGCCCCGCCGAGCGGGGCACGCGGTGACAGCCGTTGTCATCGCCGCTCCTGCCGGGGCACAGTGGCGCCCCACAAGGTGATTGCCTCATACAACCGGCCCGGACGGACGGAACCCCACGCGTGACGGAGCACCCCACCTCCCACGAAGGCCGGCAGCCTCTCGCCGCCCGGCCGCAGGAACGCGCCCGGCCGCGGCAGCAGGATGCCGCGCCTGCCGCCGCAGCGATCCCGGTGCCGGCCCCGGAGCCCGGCTCCGGCTCGAATCCCCCGGCGATTCCCGGCCCCGCCGGCGCACCGAACCCGGCGACCGCGCCGAGCGCCGCCGCGGCCGGACCGGACCCGCAGGCGGTGTCCCGCCGCGAGGGCGACCGGCTGCGCTTCGTGGGCGCCGCGACCCGCCGGATCGCCCGCGGCATAGACCTGGACGAGATCGTCCTGGGGCTGTGCCGGGCCAGCGTGCCGACGTTCTCCGACGCCATACTCGTCTACCTCCGCGACCCGCTCCCGGTCGGCGACGAGCGCCCCGTCACCCCGTTCGTGCTGCGGCTGCGCCGGTCCGACCGGCTGCGTTTAAGCGACGACGACTCCGAGGTCTCTCCCTCAGCGGAGGGCGAGCGGCTGCGCCTTCCCGCCCTCGACCCGCACGCCGATCTGATGCCCGCGGCCGAGCTCTGCGAGGTCCGGGCGGGCGGCGCGCTCGCCGAGGTGCTGCGCGGCGTACGGCCCGTCTTCGGTGACTCCGCGACGGCCCGCGTCGCCCTGCCCGAGCTGCTCGGCGCCGGGCGCACCGTACCCTCCGGCCACCGGGCGATCCTCGCCCCGCTGCGCGGCCGCCGGAGGGTGATCGGTGCTGCCGTCTTTCTGCGCGGGACCGAGCGGCCCCCCTTCGAGGCCAACGATCTGCTGGTCGCCGCACAGCTGGCGACGCACACCGCGCTCGGCATCGACAAGGCCGTGCTGTACGGGCGTGAGGCGTACATCGCCGACGAGCTGCAGCGCACCATGCTGCCCGACTCGCTCCCGCAGCCCACCGGTGTCCGGCTCGCCTCCCGCTACCTTCCGGCCGCCGAGACCGCCCGGGTCGGCGGCGACTGGTACGACGCGATCCCGCTGCCCGGCAGCCGGGTCGCCCTGGTCGTCGGCGACGTCATGGGCCACTCCATGACCTCCGCGGCGATCATGGGGCAGCTGCGTACCACCGCGCAGACCCTCGCCGGGCTCGACCTGCCGCCGCAGGAGGTCCTGCACCACCTCGACGAGCAGGCGCAGCGGCTCGGCAGCGACCGCATGGCGACCTGCCTGTACGCGGTCTACGACCCGGTCGCGCACCGGATCACCATCGCCAACGCCGGGCACCCGCCGCCCGTCCTGCTTCACCTGGGCGGCCGCGCCGAGGTGCTTCGGGTGCCGCCCGGTGCCCCGATCGGCGTCGGCGGGGTCGACTTCGAGGCGGTCGAGCTGGACGCGCCCGCGGGCGCCACGCTACTGCTGTACACCGACGGTCTGGTGGAGTCCCGGCTGCGGGACGTCTGGACCGGGATCGAGCAGCTGCGCGAGCGGCTCGCCGCCACCGCCCGGCTCACCGGACCGGACCATTCGCCACCGCTGGAGGCGCTCTGCGACGACGTGCTCGACATGCTCGGCCCCGGCGACCGGGACGACGACATCGCTCTGCTCGCCGCCCGCTTCGACGGGATCGCGCCGAGCGATGTCGCGTACTGGTTCCTGGAACCGGAGGACTCCGCCCCCGGACGGGCCCGCCGGCTGGCCCGGCGGGCGCTCAGCCGATGGGGGCTGGACGAGCTCTCGGACTCGATGGAGCTGCTGGTCAGCGAGGTGGTCACCAATGCCGTGCGGTACGCGGAGCGGCCGGTCACGCTGCGGCTGCTTCGGACCGACATCCTGCGCTGCGAGGTCGGTGACGACGCCCCGCAGCTGCCCCGGCAGCGCCGGGCACGCGACATGGACGAAGGCGGCCGCGGACTGTTCCTGGTGAACCGGCTGGCCAGGCGGTGGGGGGCGACCCGGCTGTCGACCGGCAAGGTCGTCTGGTTCGAGATGCAGACCCGAAGCCAGTGACAGCGCCTCGTCGAATTTGGACAAGTTGGGGCAATCTCCACATGTTGCCATCCTCCCGTCGTCGGAGTTGACTTCAGTCGTGACCGGGCGCCGCCTGGACGAATTGACCGACACCCCGCACCGACGGGAGGACGCTCGTGTCCGAGGAAACCAAGAACACTCCTTACACCACGAACAACGCCGGTATCCCGGTGGAGAGCGACGAACATTCGCTCACTGTCGGATCCGACGGGCCGATCCTGCTCCAGGACCACTACCTCATTGAGAAGATGGCCCAGTTCAACCGCGAGCGGGTCCCCGAACGGGTGGTACACGCCAAGGGCTCCGGGGCCTACGGCACCTTCGTCGTAACCAATGACGTCAGTCAGTTCACCAAGGCGGACCTCTTCCAACCGGGCAAGCAGACCGCCATGCTCGCCCGGTTCTCCACGGTCGCCGGCGAACAGGGCTCCCCCGACACCTGGCGCGACCCCCGGGGCTTCGCGCTGAAGTTCTACACCGAGCAGGGCAACTACGACATGGTCGGCAACAACACGCCGATCTTCTTCGTCCGGGACCCGATGAAGTTCCAGGACTTCATCCGCTCGCAGAAGCGCCGCCCGGAGAGCGGGATGCGCGACCACGACATGCAGTGGGACTTCTGGACCCTCTCCCCGGAGTCCGCGCACATGGTGACGTGGCTGATGGGCGACCGGGGTATCCCGAAGACGTACCGCAACATGAACGGCTACAGCTCGCACGCCTACATGTGGGTGAACGCGGGTGGAGAGCGATTCTGGATCAAGTACCACTTCAAGACCGACCAGGGCATCGACTTCTACACCCAGGCCGATGCCGACGAGATTGCCGGTATCGACGGCGACGTCCATCGCCGCGACCTCTTCGAGTCGATCAAGCGCGGTGATCACCCGAGCTGGACGCTGTACGTCCAGGTGATGCCGTTCGACGACGCACCGGACTACCGGTTCAACCCGTTCGACCTGACCAAGGTGTGGCCGCACGGCGACTACCCGCTGATCGAGGTCGGCCGGATGACGCTGAACGAGAACCCCGAGGACTTCTTCGTCCACATCGAGCAGGCGTCCTTCGAACCGTCGAACCTGGTGCCCGGCATCGGTCCGTCGCCCGACAAGATGCTGCTCGGCCGGCTCTTCTCGTACCCCGACACCCACCGGTACCGGATCGGCCCGAACTACGCGCAGCTGCCTCCGAACCGGCCGCGCTTCGGCCGGAACTCGTACGCGAAGGACGGCCCGATGCGGTACGAGCCGACGCGCACGGGAGCGGTCTACGCACCGAACTCGTACGGCGGGCCGGCCGCGGACACCGAACGCTTCGGCGACCCGGCGGGCTGGGCCACGGCGGGCGAGATGGTCCACGAGGCGTACAAGCTGCACCGCGAGGACGACGACTGGGGCCAGGCGGGCACCATGGTCCGCAAGGTGCTCGACGACGCGGCGCGCGAGCGGCTCGTGTCGAACATTTCCGGCCATCTCCTGGACGGTGTGAGCCGCCCGGTCCTGGAACGGGCGCTGCAGTACTGGCGCAACGTGGACAAGGACCTCGGCGACCGGGTCGCCAAGGAGGTCAACGGCGACTGACCGCGCACGCCGGACACACGGCGAAGGGTGCCACGGAGCGTATCCATGGCACCCTTCGCCGTGTCGGCCGGGTGACCTGTGCGTGAGCCGCGTCAGCCCAGCGGGCGGTTGTTCTGCCGGCCGTCCGCCGGTTTCTGCGGGACCTGGGCGCTGTCCGTCGGGTCCGGGACGGTCGGCGGCCCGCTCGACATGTCGCCCGGGGGCGTCGTCGGGTCGGTCGGCGGCGACGGGGGCGGGCTGTCCGTCGTCGGCTCGGAGGACGGTGCCTCGCTGGACGGATCGGCCGACGGGCTGGCCGAATCCGACGGCGTCCCGCTCGGGCTCGGCGAGGTCGAGGCCGGCGGCGGCGTCACGGCCGCACCCATGTTCGTGTCGAGGTCGAAGCGGCTGGTCCCGCCCATCACCTGGAACGTGTAGTCCGCCCAGATCTCGGCCGGGAAGCCACCGCCGTTGACGCGGCCGCCGCCCGCGGCGCCCTTCAGGGTGACCTGCGAACCCTTCTGGATCTGCTTGCCGTCGGCCCCCTTGTGGAACTGGGCGGCCTCACCGAAGAGACCGACCGAAGTGACGAGGTTCGGGGTGTAGCCGGTGAACCAGGCCGACTTGTTGTCGTCCGAGGTACCCGTCTTGCCGGCCACCTGCTGGCCGCCGCGGCCCGCGGCGTCGCGCACCGAGACCCGGGCCGTACCGTCGTCGACCACGCCGGTCAGCACCGAGGTCACCGAGTCCGCGGCCTGGCGGCTGATCACCTGCTCGCCGATCGGGTCGGGCAGCGCGATCGGGGCGCCGCCCTGCCGGGATGCGGACTTCACGATCGACGGGGTGACCTTCTTGCCGTGGTTGTCGAGCGTCGCGTAGATCCCGGCCATCTCCATGGGGCTCGCGCCCATCGAGCCGAGGGTCTGAGCCGGCACGACCGGCAGGCCCTCGACGTCCATGCCGAGCTTGCCCGCGGTCTCCATCACCTTGTCCATGTGGACGTCCACGCCCATCTGCGCGAAGACGGAGTTGATGGACTTGTTCATCGCCGTCTGGACGGTGACCGGGCCGTAGTTCTGGTTGTCCTCGTTGGGCGGCGCGAAGGCGATGTCACTGCCCTGGACCGGGCGCCGGCTGTTGCCGTCGTACCGGGTGTTGGCGGTGATCGGCTGCCCGTCCTGTGTCTGGGCCTCCTGGTCGAGCGCCGCGGCGAGGATGATCGGCTTGAAGGTGGAGGCGGGCTGGTAGTCGCGCCGGGTGGCGTTCGACGTCCAGTGCTCGGTCAGCCCGGAGCCGCCGTACAGGGCGACGACCGCGCCGGTCTTCGGGTCCACCGAGACCGCGCCGGCCTGCACGTCCTGGTCGACGCTGCGGCCCTTCGTGTCGAGCTTGCTGGTCAGCCTGTCCTTGACCGACTGCTCCAGCTGCTTCTGCTTCTTCTTGTCGATGTTGACCGTGATGGTCCAGCCGCCCGCGTCGAACTGCTCGTCGGTGAGGTGCTCCTGCTTCTGCACCACGGCCCGCGCCGCGTTGACGATGTAGCCCTTCTGTCCGGTGAGACCGTCCGCGGGCTTGGGGTCCTGCGGCACCGGGAACTTCAGCCCCTGGCGCTTGCCGGCGTCCAGCCAGTGCTCGCCGACCATGTTGTTCAGTACGTAGTTCCAGCGCTCCTTGACCAGCCGCTTGCCCTGGGGCGAGGCGACGGCCCAGTCGTACTGGCTCGGCGCCTGGAGCAGCGCCGCGAGGTAGGCGCCCTCGGAGACGTCCAGGTCCCGGGCGTCCTTGCCGTAGTAGGCCTGCGCGGCGGCCTGGATGCCGTAGGCGCCGCGGCCGTAGTAGCTGGTGTTGATGTACCCGGCGAGGATGTCGTTCTTGCTCTTCTGCTGGTCGACCTTGAGGGAGATCACCAGCTCCTTGAGCTTGCGGGTGATCGTCTGGTCCTGGTCCAGGTAGTAGTTCTTGACGTACTGCTGGGTGATGGTCGAGCCACCCTGCTTGCCCTTGCCGGACAACGTGTTGATCAGACCGCGCGCGGTGCCCTTGAAGTCGACGCCCTGGTCCGTGTAGAAGGACTTGTTCTCGGCGGCGACGAAGGTCCGCTGCACATCCTTGGGGACCTCGGCCAGCCCCACGATCTCCCGGTTGACCTTGCCGGTGCGGGCCAGCACGGTGCCGTCGGGGTACTTGTAGACGTTGCTCTGGAGCTTGGCCTGGGCGTTGCCCTCGGGTATGTCCACCATCATGTAGAGCACGAGGAACGCGCCCATGCCGAGCAGGCAGAACCCGAAGAAGGTGCCCAGCAGTTTCTTCCACGTGAAGAGTCTGCGTATGCCGCCGCTCTTCGTAGCCCCTCGCGCATCGCGCTGTTGGGCTCGTCGCGCATCCGCTCGACCCATCGCTGTCTTGCTCCCTGTTTCTCTGCTCGCCCGGATCCCCCTCGGCCCAGCCAGCTAACACTGTCGGTGGGGACAAAAAGCAAGAGATCCGGCCTTTTGCGGACGTGACAATCAGCACCCGCTCCATAGGGAACCGACTCACGAGAGGTGCACATGGTTGCGAGAACAGCTAATCCGATAACAGTTTGCTAGTGCTTTTCAAACGAACAAATAGCTGGATTTCGTGATCAATCACTCCACTTCGTACGTCGATCCGCTTCCCGAGATACCGAAACCCCAGATCCAGGGGCCGCGGCCCGCTCTCTTCCCCGTGGCCTCGGTCTCCTCCCGACCGCCCTCGGCAGCTTCCTCGGCGTCGGCCTGACGATCATCGGCGGCATCCCGTGGCGAACGGGCACAACGGGGCGCGGATCCCGCTCTTCACCCTCGGGCTGCTGCTCGCCATCGACCCATCGGGCCGGCCCGGCTCGGGTATACACTCGATGTATAGACAGCGTGTAGAGTGCTGAACATGTCTATCGGCCACACCCTGCTGGGACTCCTGGAGTCCGGCCCCCGCCACGGCTACGACCTCAAGCGCACGTTCGACGAGAAGTTCGGCCACGACCGCCCCCTGCACTACGGGCAGGTCTACTCGACCATGTCCCGGCTCCTCAAGAACGGCCTCGTCGAGGTCGACGGCATCGAGAGCGGCGGCGGCCCCGAGCGCAAGCGGTACGCCATCACCGAGGCCGGGATCACCGATGTCTCGGCCTGGCTCGCCCAGCCCGAGAAGCCGGAGCCGTATCTCCAGTCGACGCTCTACACCAAGGTCGTCCTGGCCCTGCTCACCGGCCGCAGCGCCACCGATCTGCTGGACGCCCAGCGCTCCGAGCACCTGCGCCTGATGCGCATCCTCACCGACCGCAAGCGCAAGGGCGACCTGGCCGACCAGCTGATCTGCGACCACGCGCTGTTCCACCTCGAAGCCGACCTCCGCTGGCTGGAACTGACCGCCGCGCGACTCGGCCAGCTCGCGAAGGTGGTGAACCCGTGACCCCCAGCGGTTCCCTGCTGACCGCCCACGACCTGCACAAGTCGTACGGTTCGACGCCGGCCCTCGACGGCGCCTCGTTCTCCATCCACCCCGGCGAGGTCGTCGCCGTGATGGGCCCGTCCGGCTCCGGCAAGTCGACCCTGCTGCACTGCCTCGCCGGAATCGTCACCCCCGACCGCGGCACGGTCACCTACGCGGGCCGCGAGCTCTCCACGATGTCCGACGCCGAACGGAGCGCCCTGCGCCGCACCGAGTTCGGCTTCGTCTTCCAGTTCGGCCAGCTCGTCCCGGAGCTGACCTGTGTGGAGAACGTCGCCCTGCCGCTCCGGCTCAGCGGCGCCCGGCGCAAGGACGCCGAACGCACCGCCCTGACATGGATGGAGCGCCTGGAGGTCGGAGACCTCGGCGCCAAGCGCCCCGCCGAGGTCTCCGGTGGTCAGGGTCAGCGCGTGGCCGTGGCCCGCGCCCTCGCCTCCTCCCCCAAGGTGATCTTCGCGGACGAGCCGACCGGCGCCCTGGACTCCCTCAACGGGGAGCGGGTCATGGAGCTGCTCACCGAGGCCGCCCGGTCCGCCGGCGTCGCCGTGGTCCTGGTGACGCACGAGGCCCGCCTCGCCGCCTACTCCGACCGTGACGTCACCGTGCGCGACGGCCGGGCCCGTGACCTGGAGCACGCGGTATGACCTTGCTCGACCACAAGAGCGCCCCGGCCGACGCACCGCCCCGGCCGACGCAGCCCACCGGCATCGCCGCCCTGCTGCGCGATCTCGGTCTCGGCATCCGGTTCGCCGTCTCCGGCGGGCGCGAGGGCTGGATCCGCACCCTGCTGACCGCGGTCGGCGTCGGCCTCGGGGTGGCGCTGCTGCTGGTCGCCGCCTCCGCACCACATCTGCTCGACGAACGTTCCGCGCGGGAGCAGGCCCGCGCCGAGACCAAGATCTCCGAGTCGCCGGACGCCCTGGCCAAGAAGTCGGACACCTCGGTGCTCCGGATCAGCGCAGAGACGGAATACCGCGGCCGCACCATCGGCGGCTTCCTGATGCGTGCGGACGGCGCCCACCCGGTCGTCCCGCCGGGCGTCACGCGCTTCCCCGGCCCGGACGAGATGGTGGTCTCCCCCGCACTGAAGGACCTGCTGGGTTCCTCGGAGGGCAGCCTCCTCAAGGAGCGGCTGCCGTACCGGATCACCGGCACGATCGGCAAGGCGGGCCTGATGGCCCCGGGAGAGCTGCTCTTCTACGTGGGCAGCGACACCCTGACCCCCGCCAACGGCGGCCACCGGATCGCCGGTTACGGCGACCCGGGCCCGGGCAAGGAGTTGCCGCCCATTCTCATCGTGCTGATCATCATGATCTGCGTGGTGCTGCTGGTGCCGGTCGCGATCTTCATCGCGACGGCTGTGCGCTTCGGCGGGGACCGCCGCGACCGCCGGCTCGCCGCACTCCGTCTGGTCGGTGCGGACATCCGGATGACCCGCCGGATCGCCGCCGGTGAGGCGCTCTTCGGTTCGGTGCTCGGTCTCCTCGTCGGCCTGGCGCTCTTCCTGGTGGGGTGTCAGTTCATCGGCTCCGTCGAGGTGTGGGACGTCAGCGCCTTCCCTTCGGACCTGGTCCCCGACCCCTGGCTGACGGCGCTGATCGCCGTCGCGGTTCCCGTGACGGCGGTGCTCGTCACGCTGGTCGCCCTGCGTTCGGTGGTGATCGAACCGCTCGGCGTCGCACGCAACGGCCGCAATCGCAGGCGCCGGCTCTGGTGGCGGCTGCTGATACCCGTCGCGGGACTGGCGGTGCTCGGGCTGACCGGCAAGGTCGACGAGTTCTCCCCGGTGAATCCGTACCCGATCGCGGGCGGCGCCGTACTGGTCCTGGTGGGTCTCGCGCTGCTGCTGCCCTGGCTGGTCGAGGCGTGCGTCAACCGGCTGCACGGCGGACCGGTGCCCTGGCAGCTGGCCATCCGCAGGCTCCAGCTGAGCAGCGGGGCGGCCTCCCGCGCGGTCAGCGGCATCGCGGTCGCGGTCGCGGGTGCGGTGGCACTGCAGATGCTGTTCGCCGCGGTGGGCGACGAGTTCAACCGGATAACGGGACAGGACCCGACGCGCGCCCAGTTCTACACGTTCTCCGAGAACGTCACAGGTGAAGCGGCCACCCGGACCATAAAGGAATTCCGGGCCACCAAGGGCGTGACGGCGGTCATCGGCACGGTCGAGTCCTTCGCCGTCAAACCGGGCACGTACCAGGACGACGAAGTCCAGCCCACCACCTCGCTGACCGTCGGCGACTGTGCGACTCTGCGCGAGATCGCCCGGATCGGCTCGTGCAAGGAGGGTGACGCGTTCGTCGTCCACCCCGCGGACAAGGGCCTGGCCAAGTGGATGGACAAGACCGCCCGCAAAGGCAAGGCGGTCGAACTCAACTACGCGGCGGAATCGATACCCGGCAAGAAGTCGAAGCTGTGGACCCTGCCCGCCGACACTCCTACCGTTTCCTCCCGCCGCGATCCGATGGGCGAGGAGCACTGGGGCATCATGGCGACGGCCGGTGCGATCGACCCGAGCACCCTGCCGCACGCGCAGACCAAGGCGCAGATCCGGGTCGACGACAGTGTCAGGGATGTCGCCGAGTACGTACGGAACACGGCGGCCCGCCTCGACCCCGCAATGAGGGTCGTGACCCTCAAGTCGGTGGCCCGCGACCGGCAGTACGCCAGCGTGCAGACCGGTCTCCAGGCCGGCGCGACCGCGACCCTGCTGCTGATCGCCGCCGCGATGCTGGTCTCGCAGCTGGAGCAGCTGCGCGAGCGCAAGCGGCTGCTCTCGGTCCTCGTCGCCTTCGGCACCCGGCGGAGCACGCTCGGCTGGTCGGTGCTCTGGCAGACCGCCGTGCCCGTGGCCATCGGCCTGGTGGCGGCCGTCGCAGGCGGTCTCGGCCTGGGTGCGGTGATGATCTGGATGGTCGCCAAGAAGGTGACCGACTGGTGGTTGTTCCTCCCGATGACCGGTGCGGGAGCGGCACTGATCCTGCTGGTGACTCTGGTCTCACTGCCTTCGCTGTGGCGCCTGATGCGGCCGGACGGCCTGCGCACGGAGTGATGGCGCGGTAGCCGCAAGGGGTGCGGTCCCCCCGGGGACCGCACCCCTAGGGCGTGTTTCGAAAGTCCCGTCTGCCAGGCGGCGTCTGGCCCGCCCTAGGGGCGGACGACGCTACTTTCGAAACACGCCCTAGGGGCCCGCCGTTTCCTGGGCGCCCGTCGTCACCCGTACCGGCAGCACCCGCATCGCCTCACGCAACGCGGCGGCGAACTCCTCGAACTCGCCCTGCCGGGCCGCCCCTGTCCGCATGCCCAGCGCCACCCGCCGCGACGGCGCGGGCTCCGCGAAGTACCCAGTGGTCAGCGCGTCGTTGCGGGCGGTCTCGACGGTCACGGCGGTACGCGGCAGCAGTGTCACCCCGAGTCCGCCCGCGACCAGCTGCACCAGCGTGGAGAGCCCGGCGGCGGTCGTGGTGACCGGCGCCCCCTCCGTACGGCCCGCCTCCCGGCAGATGTCGAGGGCCTGGTCGCGCAGGCAGTGCCCCTCGTCGAGCAGCAGCAACGGCAGTTCGCGCAGCGCCTCGCGCGGAATGTCGATGCGCCCGCCCAGCCAGTGGCTGCGCTCCATGACCAGCACGAAGTCCTCGTCGAAAAGCGGGAGTTCGGTCACCTGTGGCACCCCGAGAGGTACGGCGAGCAGCAGCAGGTCCAGCCGTCCGGCCGCCAGCCCCTCCAGCAGCGACGAGGTCTGTTCCTCGTGCACCTGGAGGTCGAGCTCCGGGTAGCGGTCGTGGACCAGTCGCAGCACGGCCGGCAGCAGATACGGGGCGACGGTCGGGATCACACCGAGTCTGAGCACTCCGGTGAACGGCGCCCGGACCGCCTCGGCCTCTTCCATCAGCTCGCCCACGGCCTCCAGCACCACCCGGGCCCGCACCGCGAGCCGTTCCCCGGCGGGCGAGAGCAGCACCTTGCGCGTCGTACGCTCGATGAGCTGGACACCGAGCGTCTCCTCCAGCGCGGACACGGATCCGGAGAGCGCGGGCTGACTCATCCCGATCGCTGCCGCCGCATCCCTGAAGTGCAGATGTTCGGCCACGGCCGCGAAGGCGCGCAGCTGCGACAGGCTGGGCTGTTTGGGGCGATTGCCCTGGTTACTCTGCGCCACTGATAGGCACCTCCGATCATCACAACCAATTGTAGCTATTTCCGCGATCAATGCCCTCTGTGTCATGGTGGACACCGTCCAACCCTCAGGAACTCCCGCACCTGGGAATTCCTACGCTGCAAGGAGAGCGCGTGCTCACTGTCGGTGACAAGTTCCCCGAGTTCGACCTGACTGCTTGTGTTTCGCTGGAGAGCGGCAAGGAGTTCGAGCAGATCAACCACAAGACCTACGAGGGCAAGTGGAAGATCGTCTTCGCGTGGCCGAAGGACTTCACCTTCGTGTGTCCCACCGAGATCGCCGCCTTCGGCAAGCTGAACGACGAGTTCGCCGACCGTGACGCCCAGATCCTCGGCTTCTCCGGTGACTCCGAGTTCGTGCACCACGCCTGGCGCAAGGACCACCCGGACCTGACCGACCTGCCCTTCCCGATGATGGCCGACTCGAAGCACGAGCTCATGCGTGACCTCGGCATCGAGGGCGAGGACGGCTTCGCTCAGCGCGCCGTCTTCATCGTCGACCAGAACAACGAGATCCAGTTCACGATGGTGACCGCCGGTTCCGTGGGCCGTAACCCCAAGGAGGTCCTCCGGGTCCTCGACGCCCTGCAGACCGACGAGCTGTGCCCGTGCAACTGGACCAAGGGCGAGAGCACCCTGGACCCAGTCGCGCTCCTCGCCGGCGAGTGAGCTGACACCGACATGGCACTCGACGAACTGAAGGCCGCTGTTCCGGACTTCGCCAAGGACCTGAAGCTGAACCTCGGTTCGGTCATCGGGAACAGCGAGCTCCCGCAGCAGCAGCTGTGGGGCACCGTCCTCGCCTGCGCGATCGCCTCGCGCTCGCCGAAGGTGCTGCGCGAGCTGGAGCCGGAGGCCAAGGCCAACCTCTCCGCCGAGGCGTACACCGCGGCGAAGTCGGCGGCGGCCGTCATGGCGATGAACAACGTCTTCTACCGGACCCGGCACCTGCTGTCGGACCCCGAGTACGGGACGCTCCGTGCGGGTCTGCGGATGAACGTCATCGGCAAGCCGGGCGTGGAGAAGGTCGACTTCGAACTGTGGTCGCTCGCCGTCTCCGCGATCAACGGCTGCGGCCAGTGCCTGGACTCCCACGAGCAGGTGCTGCGCAAGGCCGGCGTGGACCGTGAGACCATTCAGGAAGCCGTCAAGATCGCCTCGGTGATCCAGGCGGTCGGCGTCACTCTCGACGCCGAGGCCGTGCTCGCCGAGCAGTAACAGCAGCACCCCTGATACGAGAAGGGCCCCGAGGACGACCGACCGTCCTCGGGGCCCTTCTTTTCCCCTACTCCGTCGCCGGCTGCGCCGCTTCCCTATCGGCTTCGCCGTCGCCGTGGCCCTTGGGCGGCGGTCCCGGCGCCCGGGTGGGGGCGACGCCGTCGGCCGAGGTGCCGCGCGGCTGCGGTGCGTACTGCAGCACCTGCTCCTCCCCGTACGCCCGCAGATAGCCGACCACCGTGTTGGTGACGGCGACCAGCGGCACCGCGACGACCGCACCGCCGATGCCCGCGATCATGCCGCCGGCGGCGACCGAGAGGACGACGGCGAGCGGGTGGACGCGTACCGCGCGGCCGAGGATGAACGGCTGCAGCACATGGCCTTCGATCTGCTGCACGGCCAGCACCACGACCAGCACCATCAGGGCGGTGAACACGCCCTCGGTGACCAGCGCGACGACCACCGCGAGCGCTCCGGAGATCACCGCGCCGACGAGCGGGATGAAGGCGAAGAGGAAGATGAAGACGGCGAGCGGCACCGCCATCGGCACATCGAGGAACCAGATGCCGAGCCCGATGAAGATCGCGTCGATCAGGGCGACCAGCACCGTGCCCCGCACATAGGCGGTCAGCGTCCGCCAGGCACGTGGCCCGGCGCCTGCGACACCCGGCCGCGCCTGCGCGGGCACCAGCTTCAGCACCCAGTGCCAGATGCGCTTCCCGTCGTACAGCAGGAAGAGCGTCGAGAACATCGCCAGCAGCATCCCGGTGAGGAGCTCCACCATCACGGTGACGCCCTGGAGTCCGGCGGAGGTTATCTCCTCGGTGTTGGTGCCGATGGTGTCGCTGAGATTCTTCGCGACATCGTTGATCTGCTGCTCGGTGACATGGAACGGGCTGTCGAGCAGCCATCGCTTCAGCTCCTCGATACCGTCCCGCACCTTGTCGGAGAGAGTGTCGAGGTTGTCCATGACCTGCCAGACCACGAACCAGCCGACCAGGCCCATGATGACGAAGCCCAGTATCGCGGTGACGGCGGTGGCGAGACCCCTCGGCAGCCCGTACCGCCGCAGCCGGGAGACGGTCGGCTGCAGCATCGCGGTGACGAGCAGCGCGGCGACGAACGCCAGCACCACCAGCTGTATGGCGCTGATGGCCTTCATCAGCACCCAGAGCGTGCCCGCGAGGACGAGCAGCCGCCAGCCGGCCTCGGCCGCGACGCGCATCCCCCAGGGGATCGCCGCGACCGGATCGGGGCGGGCGGCGACCGCGGGTGCGTAGGCGGGCGGCGCCGGGACCCGGCCGGGGGCGGTGGACTGTTCTTCGGAGGTGGACACCGCGGCGACGACCGCGACCGGGAATTCGGCCTGCGCGTCCCTGTATCCCTCGACGTCCCCCTCGGCCTCCGCCGCGGCGCGGCGTTCCTCCAGGCGGTCGCCCAGCTCGGTCAGTTCGGCGCCCAGCCGCCCGAGCCATCCTGGCAGTTTCGACATGAGTGTTTCTCTACCCCCGAGTTCTCTCCCCACCACTCCCCCCGGAGCTGTCCGGACGACGGTACACGCGCGAAGCCCCTCACCGTAGGACGGTGAGGGGCTTCGTAAGGTTGAGACCGGAACCTCGGAAGGTTCTAGTACCAGTGGTTGGCCTGCCAGAAGGACCAGGCACCGCACGGGGAGCCGTAACGGCCGTTCATGTAGTTGAGGCCCCACTTGATCTGGGTGGCCGGGTTGGTCTGCCAGTCGGCGCCGGCGCTCGCCATCTTGGAACCGGGGAGCGCCTGGACGAGACCGTACGCACCGGAGGACGCGTTGGTCGCCCGGTAGTTCCAGGTCGACTCGTGGTTCACGATGTTGCTGAAGCACTGGTACTGGTCGCCGGGGATCATCTGGCGAGCCATCGCCTGGACTTCGGCCACGGTGTACGAGCTCTGCGTGGCGAAGGCGGATGCGGAACGCACCGCGGACCGGCTGGCACGCTCGGCGTCCTTCTTGGCCTGCCGCTCCTTCGCCAGCTTGTCCTCGGCCGCCTGCTTCTTCGACTCGGCGTCCTTGGCGGCCTGGATGCGGGCCGATTCTTCCGCGGACTTCTTCGCTGCCGCGTCGGCCGCGGACGCCTGGGCGTCCGCCTGCTGCGTCAGCGAGGCGGTCTGCACCTGGGCCTGCTGGCCCGCAGGGATGTCGGCGAGAAGCGTCGTGTCGGCTGCGGTCGCCTCGAAGTTGTTGTCGTCGGCAGCAGGAGTGCTGCCCGATGCAACGCCTACGACGGCGCCGACGGTGGTGACCGCAGTGGCAGATGCCACGGCGAACCCCCGGACCGAGATCCGGCTCACACGGTGTCCTTCCAGCATCGCCCGCTTAGGTGACCTCGCGGACGCAATCGTGCCCCTGGCGCTGGCCTCCCTACTGCTTGGGTCACGGGAGGCACGGGCCCGGTGGGCGACTCCCCTGGAGGAGTGCCGCGTGGTGCTCGCGGGCGGCATACGGACGGCGATTGTTGAGTTGTCTGGTGCGTGGCACCTCTGGAGGTGCGGGTGTGCCGTATGCGGGGCCTGACGGAAGCAAGACTCTGCCGGAACGGGCCGCCGCGAAGCAATTCTCCGTTGCGTGTGAAAGCTCACACCCCGTTTGGCTCACGTGTTTTACGAAAAGGGTGCCGCAGCACGATGCCGCCCGGCTAAACTTTTCGGCTCGCCGGGCGGCACCAATGGTCGTATCCCGTGTCAGATCTGGCCTTCCTCCAGCATTTCGGTCACCAGTGCGGCGATCTGCGAACGCTCGGAACGGGTGAGCGTGACATGCGCGAAGAGCGGATGGCCCTTCAGCTTCTCGACCACGGCGACGACTCCGTCGTACCGGCCGACCCGGAGGTTGTCCCGCTGCGCCACGTCATGCGTGAGCACCACTCGGGAATTTGCCCCGATTCGAGACAGAACGGTCAGCAGGACGTTCCGTTCGAGCGACTGCGCCTCGTCGACGATCACGAACGCGTCGTGGAGCGAGCGGCCCCGGATGTGGGTGAGCGGCAGAACCTCCAGCATCCCGCGCCCCAGCACCTCCTCGATCACCTCGCGCCCGGCGACCGCCGAGAGCGTGTCGAAGACGGCCTGCGCCCACGGGCTCATCTTCTCGGCCTCGGTGCCGGGGAGATAGCCGAGCTCCTGGCCACCGACTGCATACAGCGGCCGGAAGACCATCACCTTCTGATGCTGCCTCCGCTCCAGGACGGCTTCCAGGCCGGCGCAGAGCGCGAGCGCCGACTTGCCGGTTCCGGCCCGGCCGCCCAGCGACACGATGCCGACGTCCTGGTCGAGCAGCAGATCGAGCGCGATGCGCTGCTCGGCGCTGCGGCCATGGATCCCGAAGGCCTCCCGGTCGCCGCGGACGAGGCGCACATTGCCGTCGGCGGTGATCCGGCCGAGCGCCTTGCCGCGCTCGGACTGCAGGACCAGTCCGGTGTGCACGGGCAGGTCGGCGGCCTCGGGGACGTAGAGCGTCTCCTCACCGAAGAGCAGATCCACCTGTTCGGCAGAGAGGGGCATTTCCGACATACCCGTCCAGCCGGAGTCGGTGACGGCGAGCTCGGCGCGGTACTCCTCCGCGAGGAGGCCGACCGAGGATGCCTTGATGCGCAGCGGCAGATCCTTGGAGACGACCGTGACGTCGTATCCCTCGGCCTGGAGATTGCGCGCGACTGCGAGAATCCGTGAGTCGTTGTCCCCCAACCGGTAGCCGGCGGGCAGTACGCCGGGGTCGGAATGGTTGAGTTCGACGCGCAGCGTCCCGCCGAGATCCCCGAGCGGAATCGGGGCATCCAGCCGGCCGTACCGGACCCGGAAGTCGTCCAGCAGACGCAGGGCCTGCCGGGCGAAGTAACCGAGCTCTGGATGGTGGCGTTTGGCCTCCAGTTCCGTGACCACGACGATCGGGAGCACAACTTCGTGCTCGTCGAACCGGGCCATGGCGTTCGGATCGGCCAGCAGGACGCTGGTGTCGAGAACATAGGTGCGCCTGTCGGGCATGCGGCGCTTTGTGCTGGTCACCACGGAAGGACGTACCCCCTCGGACGAGGTTGGGGTGCGACGGCGTCGCGGAGCATCCCAAAGGGAGAGGACGGACCGGGCTGTGACCCTCTTGCACGGGCCGAGCGACGGCCCTCCGCGTCAGCCGCACAGTATGTACGGTCCTTCGTGTGCAAAGGGCCTCCCGGGCGAGCGGACTCCATGCCGCTCACTTGGACACGACATCCGCCTGGTTTTGACCGGACGTCGACCTGTCAGGGGTATTCCCTCGAACACGCGAAGCCATGCCGCGCCGGGGGCGTGGGTGACCCGGGAGTGATGACCAAGGGCGCCCCGGGCACGCGGGTCCCGGCCCGCCCGGCCGAGGGGCTCCGTCCTCGAACGCCGGACAGGCTGTTCTTCGGACCCGCCCCGACACGCGGGCCCCGGCCGGGCCTTCGAGCCCGTCCGGCGATGGACGACGGGACCGGTGCCGTCGGGGGCGGCAAGTGACGACCCCGGGCACGCGGGTCCGGGCCCACCCGGCCGAGGGGTTCCGTGGCGGAGACGGACGGCGTCAGCCGCCGAAGCGGCGGCCTCGGGCGGCGTAGTCGCGCAGCGCGCGGAGGAAGTCGACCTTGCGGAACGCCGGCCAGAAGACTTCGCAGAAGTAGTACTCGGAGTGCGCGCTCTGCCAGAGCATGAAGCCGGACAGCCGCTGTTCGCCGCTCGTGCGGATCACCAGGTCCGGGTCCGGCTGCCCCCGCGTGTAGAGGTGTTCCGAGATCAGGTCGGTGGAGACGATCTCCGCCAGGTCCTCGAAGGACGTCCCCTTGGACGAGTGGTCGAGCAGCAGCGACCGGACCGCGTCCGCGATCTCCTGCCGACCGCCGTAGCCGACGGCGACATTGACCAGTATTCCGTCGACCCCGGACGTGGCCTGCTCGGCCTCCTTGAGGACGGTCTGCGTGTGCGCGGGCAGCAGGTCGAGGGTGCCGACGTGGTGGACGCGCCACCGGCCGTCCGCCGCCAGGTCACGAACCGTGTTCTCGATGATGCCGAGGAGCGGCGTCAGCTCGGACTCGGGCCGGTCGAAGTTGTCCGTGGACAGCAGCCACAGGGTGACGACCTCGACATCGGTCTCACTGCACCAGCCGAGAAGCTCCTGGATCTTGTCCGCACCCGCCTGGTGCCCCTGCGCGGCCGTGCCGCCGGACGCCTTCGCCCAGCGCCGGTTGCCGTCGAGGATGACACCGATGTGCTTGGGCACCTGGGCGTGGTCGAGGCGGGCCTCCACCCGGCGTGCGTAGAGCCCGTACACCAGGTCGCGCAAGTTCACTGAGTTCACCTCTCGGTTCCGTGCGGGCCCTCCCGCCCCATTGCCCGGGGTCCGGGGTCGACCCCGAGGGGATCGGCGCACCGGTCCGCAGAGTCCGTAGCTCCGCCGTGCCGTGACAGTCCCCGAGGCCGCCACATTACTGCGCAGGCACCGCACCGGCCCAACCCGGCCTGTCACAAGTCCGTGATAAGGAGGGAAACGTGACTGATTCTTCTTTCTCCTACCGAGCCGCCGGTTCGCGCTACGACTCCATGGAGTACCGCCGCACCGGCCGCAGTGGCCTCAAGCTCCCCGCCGTCTCGCTCGGCCTGTGGCACAACTTCGGCGACGACCGCACCCTGGACTCCCAGCGGGCGATTCTGCGCCGCGCCTTCGACCTCGGCGTGACCCACTTCGACCTGGCCAACAACTACGGGCCGCCGCCCGGCTCCGCCGAGCTCAACTTCGGCAAGCTCTTCCAGCAGGACTTCGCCCCGTACCGTGACGAACTGATTATTTCGACCAAGGCCGGGTACGAGATGCACCCCGGCCCGTACGGCGAATGGGGCTCCCGCAAGTATCTGCTGTCGTCGCTCGACGCCTCACTGAAGCGGATGCAGCTCGACTACGTCGACATCTTCTATTCGCACCGCTTCGACCCGGACACTCCGCTCGAGGAGACCATGGGTGCGCTGGCCTCCGCCGTGCAGCAGGGCAAGGCGCTGTACGTGGGCGTCTCCTCGTACAACTCGGAGCAGACCGCCGAGGCGGCCGCGCTGCTCAGGGAGATGGACGTGCCGGCCCTGATCCACCAGCCGTCCTACTCGATGATCAACCGCTGGACCGAGGACGACGGACTGCTCGACACGCTGGAGGAGGCCGGCATGGGCTGCATCTCCTTCGTGCCGCTCGCCCAGGGGCTGCTCACGAACAAGTACCTGAAGGGCATCCCGGAGGGTTCACGCGCCACCCAGGGCAAGTCCCTCGACCCGGATCTGCTCTCGGACGAGGTGATCCGCCGGCTGAACGGGCTGAACGACATCGCGCAGCGGCGCGGCCAGTCACTCGCTCAGCTGGCACTCACCTGGGTGCTGCGGGACAGCCGGATGACGTCGGCCCTGATCGGCGCTTCGAGCGTGAAGCAGCTGGAGGAGAACGTCGCGGCGCTCGCCGCGCCGGCCCTGTCGGCCGATGAGCTGAAGGAGATCGACACCTTCGCCGTGGACACCGCCGGCACCAACATCTGGGCCGGCCGGGGCTGAGAGTCCGGTCTTCGCCGGACGGGTACAAAAAACGGGCCGGTCCGTGGGGGGGATACGGACCGGCCCGAGGGGGGGTTTCCACCATAACCCTTCGTAAGTGATGCTGCGTGCCACGCCACTCGACAATTACTCTCCGAATTCGTGGGACTCCGGTCCGAGCACGGCGCCCGGGGGCGGATGAGGTGGATGAAGCGGATGAGGCAGGTGGGCTGCCGGAGGCGTCCGCCTGACGCCGGCCCCCCGCCAGGGGGTCGGCGACCGCCCTCCGGCTTCACGCAGCCGGAGCCAGGACCAGCACCGTCGCGCCGATCAGGACCACAGCTGGGTGTCTCACAGAGGCCATGGGGCGAATATGGGACAGCCTCTGACCTGATGGGCCGCTAGATTCCGCATCATGACGACCCGAGCAGCAACCGTGACCTGGACCGGGGCGAACGCCCGCCGGATCGAGCGCCAGGGCCTCTCCGCCCCCTTGGCTGCCTCCCCCGCGGACGCCGTGGCGGCGATGCTTGCCGCACACGCACAGGTGCGGTCCGCCGCCGAGCTGTCCGTCGGGCTGCGGCTGACGGGCGGTACGTGTGCCGACGTACGCACCGCACTGTGGACCGACCGCACCCTGGTCAGGACGTACGGGCCGCGCGGCACCGTACATCTGCTGCCTGCGGCCGAATTACCGATGTGGACCGGCGCGTTGTCCCAAGTTCCCACCGGGGCCGGTCCGCTCCGGGAGGACGTCCGGATGAGTCCCGGGCAGACCGAGGAGGTCCTGGCGGCGATCGGCGACGCGCTGACGGGCACCGAGCTGACGATCGACGAGCTGTCCGACGCGGTGGTCGCCCGCACGGGTCCATGGGCCGGGGACCCGGTGATACCCGCGTTCCAGGGGCTGTGGCCGCGCTGGCGGCAGGTGATGCATCTGGCGGGCCACCGCGGTGTGCTGTGCTTCGCCCCGGACCGCGGCCGCAAGGTCACGTACACCAACCCGGGCGCCGTCGCGCTCGACGGTCCGACGGCGCTCGCCGGACTCGTGCGGCGCTATCTGTACGCGTACGGCCCCGCCACCCCTGCGCACTTCGCCAGATGGCTCGCAGCGCCGACCACGTGGGCCGTGTCCCTCTTCGCGGAACTGGCCGGGAACGGGGCGATCGAAGAGGTGGCGTACGAGAGCGGCGGTACGGCGTGGCTGGTGGCGGGCGACACCGGATTCCCCGCCGGACCGGCGCGCGGGGTGCGGATGCTCCCCTATTTCGATGCGTTCGCCATCGCGTCCCAACCGCGCGAGCGGCTCTTCCCGGGCGCGGCGTACGAGCGCGCGCTGGCACGCGGTCAGGCGGGGAACTTCCCCTTGCTGCTGATCGACGGAACCGTCGCCGGGGTCTGGCACCAGCGCCGCTCGGGTCGCCGGATCGCGGTGACCGTGGAGCCGCTGTCCCCGCTCACCGCTGTACAGCTGCGGGAGCTGGAGGAACAGGTGGAGCGGGTGGGGACGGTGCTGGGAGGGAAGACGGAGCTGACGGTCGGGAAGGTGACGGTGGGGCCGCACGCGTAGGACCGCCTACCCCGGCTTGCGGGCCTCGATCAGGAAGCGGGTGGTGTGCGCGACGAACGGCCCCTCGGTCTCGATGAGGTGGTGCAGGGCGGCCAGCTGCGGCCGGTACTGCTCGACTGTGAAGCCGGGCACCATCCAGATCACCTTCCGCAGGAAGTAGACGACGGCGCCGATGTCGAAGAACTCGGTACGCAGCGTCTCCAGCCGCAGATCGACGACCTCCAGCCCGGCCGCCTCGGCCTCGGCGCCGGCCCGTTGCGGGTCGCGGGCGCCGCGCACCTCGGGCGGCTGCGGACCGAGGAAGTACTCGACGAGTTCGAAAACGCTCGCCGGACCGACCTGCTGCGAGAAGTATGTGCCGCCGGGCCGCAGGACGCGTGCGATCTCCGTCCACCAGGTGGTCACCGGGTGACGGCTGGTCACCAGGTCGAAGGCGGCGTCCCCGAACGGCAGCGGCGGCTCGTCCGCATCGGCGACCACGACGACGCCGAGCGGATGCAGGCGGGCGGTGGCCCGGGCGATGTTCGGCGGCCAGGATTCGGTGGCGGCGGTGAGCGGAGGAAGCTTCGGGGCGGAGGCGAGGACCTCGCCGCCGCCGGTCTGGATGTCCAGGGCGGCGTGGGCCCGGCCCAGCCGCTCCCCCATGGCTTGCGCATAGCCCCAGGAGGGGCGTTGTTCGGTGGCCCGACCGTCGAGCCAGGAGAAGTCCCAGCCGTCGACGGAGACGGCGGCGGCCTCGGCCACGAGTGCGTCGAAGCGTGCGCGTTCCTCTTCGGGTGTTCCAGGCATACGGCGATGGTGTCACCGGTGCGCCCGCGGCCGCGACCGGATTCCGGGTCCACCGTTCCCGGCGGTCCGTGAGCGGTACGGCAGGTTGAGGGCTGTCCCGTAATCCCTGGCGGGCGCACGACGACAGCTGTGCGATCTCGCTGCGTTGTCGGAACGCCCGAATGCACCCAGTATGAGGACGCCCCTCCGCCTTGCGGTGCACCGCATCCGACGCCGCGCGCTGAACCACCAGGGATTACTGGTCGGTCTTAGACGGCGAGACCGCCCAGCAGGAGCCCGAGCAGGGCGCCCCCGATCATGAACGGCCCGAACGGGATGCCCGTCTTGCGACCGGCCCGTCGCAGGATCATCAGCCCGAACCCGTACACCGAACCGAACACGAACCCGGCGAAGCCTCCCGCGCAGACGATCGCCCACCCGTACCAGCCGAGGGCCACGCCCAGCGACACGGCGAGCTTGACATCGCCGAAGCCCATCCCGTTCGGGTTGATCAAGAAGAGCATGAAGTAGAAGCCTCCGAGCGCGAGCCCGCCGAGCAGTGCGGAGGTCCACGATCCGGCATGCTCCGGAAGCAGCGCCGCGCCGCCCAGGAGCAGCGCGGCCGCCCCGGCGAGCGGCAGCGTCAGCTGGTCGGGCAGCCGGTGGACGCGGCGGTCGATGGTGGCGAGAAGCACGGCGACGGGGGCGAGCAGCAGCCAGACGACGAGCTCGGGGCGGAGTCCGGTGGCCGCGGCCAGGACGGTGCAGCCGAGGGCGGTCACGGCCGGGGCGAGGAGGGAGGGGGCGTAACGCTCAGCCGTTCTCCCGGCTTCACCACTGCCCGTATCCGGCACGGAAGCGGCAACCGCCGCCGCCCGCAAAGCCGTCCGTACCCCGGCACACGCAGCGCACCGGGGAGAACCGAGCCAGCCGCGGGCCACCCCGCTGAAAGGGTGGCCGGCGGGGCAGGTGTCCCGCCATGCATCGTCCGGTTCGACCGAGAACCGGTAGGCAGCGCGAGGGACCAGCAGTCCGGTCGCGGCGCCCCAGAGCGCGGCGACCCCCAGCAACATGGCGAACACGGAACCGACCCTAGGCCGGTGGACGCGCACGGGTCATGGGTCCAGGGGCCCACTGCGTGCGGTTCCGGGCCCAGCGGCGGTCACCGGGCGCTACCTTCGTGGCCATGGGTCAATGGCGCAATGGATACGGGACGTTGACGGTCACGGACCGCGAGGGCGGGCCGGAGCAGGAGGTGCCGCTGCGGATCGCCGCCTCGTACCGGGCGCGGTCCAAGGGGCTGCTCGGTCAGGACGGGATCGACGGGGCGCTGATGATCACCCCGTGCGGGAGTGTGCACACCTTCCGGATGCGGTTCGCGATCGATGTGGCGTACCTGGACCGGAAGTTCAACGTGGTGGCGGTCCACACGATGAAGCCGGGGCGGCTCGGGATGGTGCGGCTGCGGTCGCGGCACGTGATCGAGTCGGAGGCCGGGGCGATGGAGAAGTGGGGGCTGCGGCCGGGAGCCCGGGTGCGGGTCGTCCAGACCTCCTGACGCGGGGACTTGAGACCGACCGGCACATGAGGGGTGGGAGATCTGCTGCGCCGCCCCGCCGGGCCGGGTCCGGGCGGTCGCGACGGGTGAGGGGCACGGCTCAGGAGACCGGGCGGCGGGTGCCCAGGCCGCGGCCGACGAGCGGGGTCACCGTGCGGATCAGTTTCAGCTGGGTGGAGCGCAGGACCTTCACCGTCGTGTCGTCGGACCAGCCGGTGGTCGTGGACCATTGGTATCCCGAGCCGACCACCTCGCTGGCGAACGCCAGTTCCGTCGCGAGCAGGGCCCGCGCCCAGTCCATCGGTTCCAGGGGCTCCTTGGCCGCAAGTGCCGTACGGATCCGGGCGCCTCGCCGGTTCAGGTCGTCCGCGTCGTCGAAGCCCATGGCCACGGCGAACTCCTCCGTGCACCGCGCGGGGCCGCTCCACTCGATCAGGCCCTGTTGCAGGAGCCGGGACTCCTCATCGGTCAGCATCAGCTGTTCCGCCGTCTGCACGCCAGCCGTCACCCTTCCACCCTTCCGGGAGCCCGCCCGGCCCCGCAGTCGTTGTGCGCACGTGGGTGCCGGCGGAACATTCAGAACCTCAGGGATGCGACGCTAGCCACCGGCCGACGAGGCCGTCTTGGGCCCGTGGGCTCATGCCGGGGCCCAGCCGGAGCCGTTGCGCCGGCGTCGAGACGGTCGTTCCGCGGGTCCCGTGGCCGCCGGAACCGGCCACCGGATCCGTGCCCGCATCACAGGTCGCCGAATTCGCCGCCGCGGCTGCGCACTTGGGTCCGGGTTTGGGGCCAAGGACCCAGGTCATACGGCTAGTTCGCCCGTACGCTCACGCCACACCCGAGGTTCGGTCAGCGGGGGACGAGCAGGGCGAATGAGCGTCGGAGAGGGAGAGCCGTGAGCAGTGATGGGGGCTGGGGACACGGAAGCACGGGCCATATACCGCCGGGGCAGGGTCCCGGCCGGCCGGGCGGTGGCCCCGGCTGGAACGGCGCAGGCCGGAGCGGCGGCGGTGCGTTCTTTCCGCTGACGCGCAGTTGGGCCGTCGGCGCCCTCGTCTACATCGTCGCCGGTTTCCTGGTGAGCCGCGGGCTCGTGGAGACCCTCGCCACGGGTGCGCGGCTCGAGGAGTTCACCTGGCGGCTGGGCCTGCTGCATGTGCCCAGCGTCATCACCACCCTGCTCACCGTCCTGGCCGCCGCCCGCGTCCTGCCCGAGGAGCAGCGGGAGTCCCGCCCGGTGCATCTGGCCGCCGCGCTGGGTGTGCCGGTCGCCGGACTCGCGTACGGCCTCGTCGTTTCGTGGCATCTCGTCGGTTTCGAGGGCGTGTTGATGCCGCTCGTGGTGCTGGTCACCGGTTCGGCCGCCGGGCTGGCCGTCGACCGGCTGCTGGAGGACGACGACAGCACGGAGTCCGTCACGCCGAACTCGTACTCCTGGCGGGACAGCGGTGCCACCGCCATGGAGTACCTCGGGGTGATCATCCTCGTCGTCACGATGATCGGCGCGATGGCGATGGCCGGTGTCGGCGGTCAGATCGGCGAGCGGATCCGGTGTGCGATCAGTTCGCTCGGTGGCGGCGGGGGGTGCACCACCGGTGGCAACAACCCGGTCGCGAAGCCGAAGACGGATGCCGACTACGAGCCCAAGCTCTGCCAGATCTCCAGCGTCTCCGAAACGGTCGGCGACAAGGTCAAGATCGGCTGGTTCGAGTGGGGCAACGAGTACGGCTTCCAGCAGAAGGTCAGCCAGGCCAACACGGATGTGAACGAGGACGGCAAGGTCGACGAGAACGACAAGCTGGTCTACATGACGTTCACGGACGCCGCATCCGTCGGCGTCAACGCCAGCACTCCCGGCTTCAAGCTCGGCAAGCTGGGCAAGGCGGACGTCGACGTCGGCGGCGGCGTCAAGATCACCAACGGTGACACCTGGGTCTTCAAGAGCGAGGAGGACGCCAAGAAGATGCGGGACGACATCGAGGAAATGAAGATGTGGGAGGCCTCCACGAAGTACAGCGGCGGCTACGGCGGTAACTGGTACTCGGGGATGAAGTGGGCGGACAAGAAGAAGGACGTCGAGAGGCAGATCGGCAACAAGAAGATCTCCTACTCGACGATCGGCCTCAATGCGTACGCGGACGGCGGTCTCAACATCAGCGCGGGCGACGAGTCCAAGCTCAGCGCGAAGCTCGGCGGCAAGGTCAAGTTCTCGCCGGAGGTGACCATCTCGAAGGACGACGTCAACGGCAACGAGTCGTACACCTACACCGCCAAGCTCGAACTGGAGGGCAAGGTCGGCGGTTCGGCCGGCCCGCTCACCGGTACGGCCGGGGCGAAGGACACCCGTACCGGGGCCGTCACCGTCACCCGTGACCAGAAGACCGGCAAGATCGTCCGTATCGACATGACGAAGACGGTCGAGACGGGCTCCACGTCCGACAAGGGCGAGGCCAAGGGCGACAACGGCAAGAAGGACGGCGACAAGCGCGGCGGCAAGGCGGGCGCCACCGACTCGTCCGGCGACACGGGCATCGAGGTCCAGACGAACTCGATCGTCTTCGGCAAGGACACCGACAAGGCGACCGAGGACAAGCGGGCCATCGCCGAGCAGTGGCTGGACGGCAGCGGCAACAACACCGTTCCGTTCGAGTACATGTTCGGCGACAAGTCGCTTCAGCAGAAGCCCGACGGAACCGACCCGTTCGATCAGATGATGTTCCAGGACGGTCTGTCGAGCACGATGCAGTACCACGGCGAGACGGACGCCCAGGAGTTCGGCTTCGAGGTCTCGCTCGGCATGAGCCTCGGATTCTCCCTCTCGGACGAGCACAAGAAGGAGCAACTGACGGACGCGCAGTTCCTCGGAGCTCCGCAGGGCGACAAGCGCGCGTTCCTCCCGTACAGCTACTGCGCGAAGTGAGCCCCGTACGCAACACCCCGCACAACGAAAGGCGATGACGGCAGTGAGGAAGTCCCGGACGTCCGGCGCGGTTGTTGCCGCCGCCCTCGGTCTCACCCTGCTCACCGGCTGCGGCTCTTCGGACGCCGCCGCCGTCCCGGACGGCTGGGGCACGCTCGACACCAAGAGCGTGTCCGTCGGCTACCCCGAGAACAAGGGATACAAGGAGCAGTCCGCCGCCGACCGCAACAAGAACAACGCGGCCGTCGCGCTCAAGGAGGAGGGCGGGCTGCGCACCGGCATGGTCTCGGTCCAGCTCGACTTCGCGACCGGCATCGACGACGCGGGCGAGGCCGCCTCCGCGGCGGGCGCGGGCATCGGCCTCGGTGCCACCCGCAAGGGCACCACCGACGTGCGGCTCGCGGGCGAGGAGAGCGCCCGCGAGGCGCGTCGGATCGACTACGAGTTCACCTCGTCCGGCAAGGAGCAGACCCCGGCGAGCGGCACCCGGATGACGGGGGTCGTGGTGGCGGGAGTCGATTCGAAGCACGTACCGTTCGCCATCCGGATCAATGCGGTGAAGGGCTCTCTGAGCGCTCAGGACCTCGACGCGTTCGTGGACTCGATCACCGTGAAATAGCGGGTGGAGGACTGGCGTTCATGGATGTACTGCCCGGCGGGACCGCCACGTTCCTGCTGCTTTTCGGCCTGTTCCTCGGTGCGTTCGCCGTACGGTCGGCGCTGCGGCTGAGCCGCGTGCTGAGCCTGGTGCGGCACGGGGAGCGGGCCGAGGGGCGGTGCGCGGAGCGCCGGGTCGTGGACCGGGGGGCGGACCGGGAGCGGAGCTATGCGACGGAGTACGTGTTCGCGTTCCGCACGCTCGACGGCCGCGAGGTCGAGTTCGTCGACCATGCGCCGGGCCCCTTCGGCTTCGAGGTCGGGGCGCCGGTCCGGGTCTCGTACGATCCGGCGGACCCGGTCAGGCGCGCCACGGTCGCCGGGCCGCGGGCCTGGGGTCCGGTGCTGATGCCCGCGGTGTTCACGGTGGTGCTGGGGGTGTTCGCGGTGGGGCTGCTGGCCGGGTTCGCGGCGATGCGGGGCTGGCTCTGACAGCAGCAGTCCGGACCGGCCGTCCGGCCTCAGGTGGGCGCGCGCATCCACCCCGTCGGCGACGATCGCGGCGGCCCCGGCTACTCCATGTCGTCGTCCTCGTCGAAGTCGCCCAGCACGTCCGAGAGGTGCTGGGCGATGGGGCTGCCCAGCTCGTCCTCGGTGCAGAACAGTCCGTGCACGGCGCCCATCGGATAGATGGCCTCCTCCGTGTCCTCGCCCGGCATCCCCACACAGGGGTCGTCGATGACCCCTGACGGATCCGCCTCCCCGAACAGGGAAGGCAGTTCGGCGCCCTTCACGGCGAACGGCTCGAACTTCCACACCGCCCCCCGGGTGCGGCACACCACTTCCCCGATGTACCAGCACGCCCCCTGAAGGAATGCGCCGCGTCGCGCTGTGCGGGTCTCCGCGTCGCTGTCGCACCGGCTGCGGATGAGGTCCTCCAGCACGTCCAAGGACCGGGGGGAGAAGTCCCATGTCCCGGGGGTGCCGGTGTCCTCGGCCCAGTGGTCGAAGCTCCGGGCGCGTTCGGCCAGCCACGCCGACAGGTCGGGGTGGGACTGCGGGTCGATGCCATGGTCCGTGCGGTCAGCCATGCCGCCCACTGTAGACAGAATCCCGGACCAAGGCGTGAACTGGCCACCGTGTCCGGCCAGTTGACACGCCGCACCTCGACAAACCGTTGCCTCAGCCGACGCATCAGGCTCTAGGGTGTAGGGCTGGACGGTGGCAAGCACGGGGGCCCGCACCGTCCAACTCCGTGTCCCATGAGCCCCCCACAGGGACAGACACTTGAGTACCTCCATACGATCACGCATACGAATCCGGCTGGCCGCCTGGTTCGCCACCGCTGCCGCAGCCGGACTCGTCGTCACCGGCCTGCCCGCCTTCCAGAGCACCGCCGACGCCGCACCGGGCAAGATCCGCTGCGATGAGAAGTTCCTCGGCCGCAAGTACAACATGGACGAGGCCCGCGGCATCCAGGGCAAGAACACCCCCTACAGCCAGAACCCCGAAGACACCTGGGGCGACTACTTCTTCGACAACCCCTCCCACGCCTTCGACGGGATGCCCACGCCGGACCAGGCGAAGCTGGACGCCGCCGGCAAGACCGACGACGACGTCCAGAAGTGGAAGAAGAAGTACGGCCAGACCCGTGACCCGCAGTACCGGGCCCTGGAGATCTACGCCCGCTTCAACAAGCAGCTCGTCGGCAGCGGCCCCCGGAAGATGAATGACTTCCGGCTCTGGCTCGACCAGCGGGTCATCGGCAACGAGGCCAACCAGCGCAAGGGCGACGGCTTCGAATCCCGTGTCGTCAAGCAGTTCAAGCTCGTCGGACCGGACTGGATCTGCCAGAAGGAAGTGCCGGTCTTCGACAAGGACGGCAAGGCGGTCATCAACCCCAAGACCGGCGAGCAGGCGGTCCGCAAGTACGACGCCTACAACGCCAAGACCAAAGAGTTCGTCGAGTTCAAGTCCAACGGCAAGCACATCGCCGAGCAGCTCCGCTGGGACAAGCACATCCTGCGCAACAAGGAGTACGCCGACCACAAGCTCCGCCTGATCACCGGCGACGAGACCACGGGCAACACCAAGCGCCAGTACGCGTCCCTGAACCGGCAGCTCCAGAGCGAACGCGGCACGAGCCTGCCCCAGGCCACCATCCGCGAGCAGCGCGCCAACGGCCACGCCCGCTGGACACCGAACAGGTACACCCGCTACGACAAGGTCTTCAACCCCGATCCGCGCCGCGTCGGCTCCTACGGCCCGCTGCACGACGACGTGTGGCGCTCGGCGAAGAGCCCTGAGCAGGCACGCAAGCTCCAGCACCAGTACAACCAGGTCAACACGCGTGGCGGCTTCGGACGGCCCGGAGGCATCGACTTCTCCACCCTGGAGCTTCAGTACGTCGGCAACCCGGCCAAGGGCAAGGGTCTCGACTACTCCTTCAAGGCCGACATGGTCGAGGACGAGGACAAGAACCCCGGCTGGGGCGGTGAGCAGCGCCTTCAGCTCTCCTCCGATGCGATGTTCGCCTGGCTCGCGCTGACGCCGGACAAGTTCTGGGTCAACCTCAACCCGGACCAGCCCGACAGGATCATGGACAAGACGTTCGGGAAGACCGATGCCGGACGCGTTCTGCTCCAGGCCGACCTGGAGATGAAGCACGACTACGCGCGTGACATGGACCCCCGCAGCGGCATCGGCAAGCAGTACTGGGATGCCATGGCGGCCGCGAACATCCCCTGCGGGCACCAGATCCGGCTGTGGATCGTCCCCAAGACCGCCAAGGTCCGCGCCGACGACAACGGCCTGTACATCCTGGATGCGCCGCTGAAGGTCAACGCCGAGCCGCAGAAGGTCAACTTCCCCAGCCCCAACGGCAAGTGCGACCTGACCGAGGCCCAGATCAACACCTCACAGCGCCTGGTCGAGCAGTACGTCATCCCCGACGTCGAGGAGAAGGTCAACAGCGGGAGCGCGTACGCCGACCTGCGCCGCGCCTACAACGCCCGCGTCGCGGCCGAGTACATCCGCACCCAGGACAAGGACCACGTCACCGACTTCCGGCCTCTCATCAACAGCAACAACGTGGCTCGTTGGCCACTGCGGGGCAAGGCAAAGGCCTGGACCCCGAAGCAGACGTGGGACGACTACATGAAGTCCTACACGCAGGGCGACTACAGCTACCCCTGCCAGGTCGACGGCCAGAACAAGACCTGCATCATGGGCGGCGTCGACTTCTCCAAGGCCCCGAAGCGCAACATCTCCAAGACGGAGTTCAACCTCCAGCACCCCAAGACGGACACCACCACCAAGACCTCCAGGACCACCACGGTCACCTACCGCAACAGCAACACCGTCATGTTCGGCGGCTCCAGCTCCGGCAAGGTCTACAACGGCGGCGGGAACGAAACCCCGAGCCCGAAGCCGACCAGCACGGGCAAGCCCACCAGCAGTCCGACCCACCAGCCCACCACTCCGGCACCGGCCCCGTCCGGCAGTCACACTCCCGCCCCCACCGGCACCCCCGAGGACCCGGACGGCAACCTCGCCCACACCGGCTCCGACACCCCCGTCGGCCTGATCGCCTCCATCGCCGGGGCACTCGCCGTCGGCGGAGCGGGCCTGACCTGGTGGATGCGCCGTCGTAAGACGGAGTAAACGAGAGGCCCTGGCAGCCACACCCGTACGCCAGGGCGCTCACAGCGAAGGCCCCGCCCCCACGGCACGGCAGTTCCAGGCGGCGGGGCCTTCCTCCTGACCGGCCCGGCAGCGCTGTGACGGCTGTCTGTTCAAGGGGTTGGCCGGCAGTCCTGCACCACGACCCGCCGAAGCACTACGCGAACGTGGCCCGGTCGAAGGGGACCGTCAGCGGCTCCAGTGCCCCGGCCGCAAGCAGCTGCCTGTTCACCTCGGTGATCGTCTCGATGCCGGGCAGCTCCGTGCCACCGCGCGTGAGATCGACGACCAGGCCGCCATCTGTCGTACGGGTGTACGTCCCCGGCAGCCCCTCCGGTGCGCGGTCCGCCCGGCCCGGCGACAGATACACCGACCGGCCCGCGCGTGGGGCGCCGGCCCGGAGACCGAACTCCGTCTTCACCGCGCGGAACTCCTCCCTGCTGTACGCCTCGCCCCAGTCCGGGCCCCAGCAGGAGACGAGCGCCTCCAGGACGTCCGTGGACCGCCGCACCAGTTCCGGCGCGTCGTCCGAGGCCGAGAGGAGCCCCACCACGCACGAGTCGGGCGCGCGGTTCGCCGATCCTCCCGCGGTGATGGAGACGGTCACCTTCACCGTCTCCAGCCGTCCCGACCACAGAGAGGCGGTGTAGCCGATGTACGGGGCGTCCGGGTCCGGGTTGGTGAGCAGGAGGTACTCCGTCAGGGCGGGCACACCGAGCTCGACCGGCGGTGCCGTCGGATCATCCTCCGCCTCCGCCGCCCGCCAGGTCCCGCAGGCATCGGCATCGATGCCGCCGAGGGTACGGAGCAGGTGCCCCCAGCGCTCGGCGAGTTCCTGCGGGTCCTCCTTCCGGACGCCCCACAGCCCGTGGACCGTGACATTCAGCAACGGGGTCTCCTCTCACGCTGCCCGGTCAGGGCTTCACCGGGGTGGGCTCCACAGTAATGTCGAGGCCCCTGTCGTCGAACATCTCCTGCGTGGCCCTGGCCACGTCGGGGTCCGACATGTGCCAGACCACGGGCTTTCCGCGCGCGGCGTCGAGCTGCCGTGTCGCCTGCTGCACCCAGCGGTTGGTCGCCAGGCTGGTGAGCTGACCCGTCGCCTCGTTGTAGAACCGGGGCCCGCGGTAGCCCCACTTCGTCTCGATGTACGTCTGCTTCGCGGAGTCCCAGCCGTCGAACTCGACGGGCTTGCCGTCCAACTTGTCGAGCGGAACCTCGTACTCCTTGCCGCGCTTCACGCCGGAGACCTGCTCCTGGTAGCGGGCGCCCATCTCCTGCGGGTAGGCGTACGTGTCGGCGCTCTTCGACTTCCACTTGCCGTCGCCGAGGTCCTTGGTGCCCGCCCGCGGGTTCTTGAGCTGGTCGTACCAGGACGGCTTCGCCATCTTCGCAAGCCGCTTCCGCTCGGCCTCGCGCTTGGCGGCCTTGGCCGCCTTGTCGGCCTCGTCCGCCTCCTTCTTCGCCTGCTTGGCCGCCTCGACCTCTTCGGGTGTGGCCTCGCAGCCCTCGGCACGGAAGCCGGTGGGGAAGGTGACGTATCCGGCGTACGCGGTCCGTGTGGCGGTGGATGCCGTCGCCCGTGTCGTCGTGGCTGCTGTCGTGCCTGCCGTCGTGCGTACGGAGGCCGTGGTGACCGTGGTGCCGCCGGGCCGGATGCCCGTACGGCCGAGGGGGCCCGCGCCGATCGGGCAGCCCTTGCTCTCGACCTTCTTCTCCAGGTCGTCGGCGTGCTGACGCGCCTCCTTCGCCGCCTTCTCCGCCCCGCCCACATCGCCGGCCTTGGCGAGCTTCCTGGCCTTGGATGCGGCGTCCGACGCCTTCTCGGCCAGCTCACCGATCTTGCCGAGCTTCCCGAGCTTGCCCAGCTTTCCGGCCTTGCCGATCAGCTTGGCTTCGCCGTAGCCGGGAATGAAGAGCGAGCCGATGTTCCAGAGACCGGTGCCGATCGCCTGGCCCTCGTTGCCGTTCTTCCACATGTCACGGACTTCGTCGCCGATGAACATGTCGTCGAGGACCTTCACGCCCGTACCGCCGGACGCCTTGGTCCAGTCCCAGACGGCGCCGAGGTAGTCACCCTTGGACCACTTGTCGCCCGCGCCCTTGGAGTCCTCGACCCACTTGTCGCCGAGGCTCTTGCCGTAGTCCTTCAGGCCGTCCCACGCCTTGATGGGGTGAATGATCGTGTCGAAGGTGCCGGTGACATCGCCCCACAGGCCGTCGCCGACCAGGCCCTTGAAGAAGCCGCCGGTCTGGTGGGCGGCGCACGAGAAGAACGCTCCGACGCCGGAGGTGCAGCTTTCGTCGTCCTTCTGGTCCTGGCTGCCGTCGTAGTTGCCGTAGTCGGCGTCCGGACCCTCGGTGGGGTCCATGTCGTCGCCGCCCTGGTCGACGTCGCCGTCCTGGGTGGTGGTGTCGGTGCCACCCGAGCCGGTGGTCCCGCCGTTACCGCCGGTGCTGTCGGATCCGCCCGAGGCGCCCGAGCCCTCGGTGGAGCCGCCCGAACCATTGGTTCCGCCCGATGCGTCGGAGCCTCCCGAGTCCGACCCGCCGGAGTCCGATCCCCCGGATGCGGCCGACCCGCCCGAGCCGGTGCCCCCGCCCGCGACCGCGCCACCCGAGTCCGTGCCCCCACCGGTCGTACCGCCCCCGGCCTCCACGTCGCCGCCGCCCGGTGCCGGGCACGCGCTGCCGGTCAGCTGGCAGATCGCGCTCCGGATCTCCCCCGTCAGCTGGGCGCCGATCCCCGTCGCCACGAGGCCGCCGATGAGGGCCACGACCACCAGGACCAGCCCCAGGTACTCCATGGCGGTCTGACCGCCGTCCCGGCGCCACTTGATCATCCGGGCGATGCTGAACGGCCGGTGCGGCTGCCGCTGTTCCAGGGAGAGTTCGAACCAGTCGCGGGAGGACGGACGCAGCAGCAGGACGACGATCACGACCGGCATCACCAGCTGTGTCGCCCCGCGCCCGCCGCCCGCGCCCAGGGTCGCCAGCGCGCCGAGGGTGAGCCAGACGTGGACGGCGAGGAGCCCGCGCCAGATCCAGATGCCGCCGGTACGCAGGTACAGCGAGAGCACGAAGGCGCAGACGCTCGGCAGAGCCGCGTACAGCAGCAGTCCGATCAGCTTTCCGTCGACCTCGTTGATCGACGACGCCACGGTGAGCACACCGATGCCGCCCAGGACCGCGAAGACGAACAGCGTCCGGACGAGAATCAGTACCGCCTGCAGCGGGCGCGGCAGCGACTGCCTGCCGGAATGGGTCGGAAAGACGCCGCCGCCGGCGCCGCCCGGAATTGCGATTCCGCCTGTGCCAGACACGACGAGTCCCCCAACTGGTCGGCGCGTGACCAGACTTGGGCCACTTCACTTATCCGACCACATCGCCCCGTCCAGGGCATGGGCCCCAGGGCCCAAACCCGGACCCGAGCTCCCGGTCTGCGCGCCCTACCTGCTGGGCACCTCGCTCCCGAACAGCATCCACGGCGACTGCTCGAAGGACGTCACACGCGACAACTGCGGCTGCATGTCGGCGATCTCATGCCGCACGGCAAGCGTGTCGGGCCAACTGTCGAAGAACGTGGTGCCGTTGACGATGACCGCCCGCCAGTCGGTCGCCGCCGACGCGCCCTCCCGGTCGACCACGAAACCGATGCAGAGCAGGGACGCCCTGCCGATCGCCTCCCTGATCGCGCGGACGGCCAGTTCCTGCTCGTCCCGGGACAGCCAGTACAGCCCGAATTCGAGGGAGACGATGCCGTCCCGTGTGCGGCGGAGGCGCACACGGATCTCCGCGCCGCGCTTCACCCAGAGCAGGAATCCGATCTCGTCGAGCCGCTGCAGGCCCGCCAGGAGCGCGAGCTGCTCCCTGGTCACCCACGACTGGGTCATCACCGGTTCGGATCCCGGAGTGACGAGGGTGATGCGCCGGGTGGTGGGGTGGGTGAGCCGCAGTCCGGCCGCATCGAGATCACCGAGCAGTGACTCGGCATCGGGGCGGCTCCAGCCAAGGTGGTACGAGTAGAAGAATCCGTCACTCATCGACGCTTCACCTCATCGGTGTGGGGGCACCTCGCCAGTACGAATGGAGCGTGAAGTTCTCCGTGCGCGCGGGCATGCCGGATTGCCGCTTCGGGGCGGCGTCGTCACATGCCTCACGGTTGGTCGTGCACGAGCGTAATGAGCACACCTGAACGGGGCTTGGGCCCACGGGCCCACCACCGGCCCAAAGAAGGTACGAGGATCCGGAGGCCGTCAGCCGATCGTGGCGAGCCTGGGCACGATGCGCGCGACGAGCTGTTCGGCGAAGCTGACCGGGTGCCGGTCCGGCAGCACCTGGACCTCGCTGATGCCGAGCTCCGAGTACGCCTCGACGTCGGCGAGGAACGCATCGGTCTCGTCCAGGACCGGCCTGTTGAACATCACGGTCTTCTCGATGGCGTCGTAGTCGCGCCCCGCCGCCGCGCAGTGCTCCCGCAGAACGTCGAGCTTGTGGGCCACCTCGTCGACGTCGGTGGCGAACAGGTTGCACGCGTCCGCGTACCGGGCGACCAGCCGCAGCGTCTTCTTCTCGCCCCCGCCGCCGATCATGATCGGCGGCCGCTCCCCGATCGGCTCCGGCACGCAGAGCGTCTCGGCCAGCTTGTAGTGCCGCCCTTCGTACGGGCCGTCCTCCTCGCTCCACATCTGCAGACAGATCTGGAGCGTCTCCTCCAGCCGCTCGAACCGCTCCGCCACCGGGACGACCGGCACCCCGAGCCCGCGCTGCTCCCGCTCGTACCAGGAGGCACCGAGCCCGAGCACCGCCCGGCCGCCGGAGAGCACGTCGAGACTGGTGACGATCTTCGCGAGCAGGCCGGGGTGGCGGTACATCACGCCCGTGACCATCAGCCCGAGCGTCATCCGTTGGGTCAGCGCGGCCACGTACCCGAGGGTCGTGTACCCCTCCAGCATCGGTTCGTCGGCCGCGCTCTGCGGGGTGTCCATCTGGAAGTAGTGGTCCATCACCGTGAACGACGCGACCCCGCCCTGGTCGGCGATCCGCGCCGACTCGGCGAGCGTGGGCGCGATGAGCGCGGGGTCGGCCGGCTGCGAGTAGTTCCAGTAGTGCAGACCGAGCTTCACGTCCACTCCTCCACGCCGGACACCTTCGGCAACCTTGTGCAGTCCTCGTCACGTTAGGCGCATCCGGCCGTACAGGCATGGTCTGTACGGCCGGACGGGTGCCGAGGCCAAGGTGACGGCGGACGGCGGCCTTACCGAACCGGGTGCTGCCGCCCGCTGCCCGGCCGTGATGACCAGGGGCAGCGGGCGGCAGCGGCCCTCCGCAGCCCCTGATCACACACGTCAACGGACGTCGACGTAGTCGCCGGTGGCCATGACTGCGGGGGTGGTCATGGTGCCGGTGAAGTTGTAGCGCCAGTAGCTGTCCCTGGAGGCGGTCACCTTGGCCGTGAGAACCCCGGTGCTGTTCGTCTGGGTCGATCCCAGGGTTTCGTAGTAGTCGGTTCCGGGTCGACGGAACTGCAGGACGCCACGCTGGTCCGCATAGCCGCGGTAGTCGTGGCTGTCCCAGTTGGCCCGGCTGAGTTTGCCGGTGACGGTGAGGGTCTTGCCCTTGGTGACGGGTTCGGGCGAGGCGTTGGTGGTCAACCTGGACGCACGCTGCATGAAGAAGGTCGTGTAGCCGTTCCCGTCGAAGATTTCACCGTCCTTGGCCCGGATGTTGACGGCAACTTTCCAGATGCCGGCCAGCGCGTTCCTAAGATCACGCTTCGGGCTGATCGTGAAGTGCCGAGTGCAGACCGTGCTTGTCCCCGTGGCCGTGCATGTCGGCGCGGACTCGCTGCTCTTCAGGACCGCGTCGGCTTTCTGGAGGCTCGTCCCGTGGTAGAGGGTGAAGTCCGCCACGCTGATGCCTGAGTTGTCGCTGGCCGACAGCTTGACGGTGATCGTCCTCTGCGCGGAGACGCCAAGAACGACAGCGTTTCCTGCGCCGCCCCCGCCGGTGATCTGGAAGCTGCCGGGATCGATGGTGCCGACCGTGTCAGCCTGTGCGCCCCCTGGAAGCAGAGAAGCCAAGGCCAGGGAGCCGAGCAGAGCGGCTCCCACAGTCATTTTGCGCACGAAGACCCCAAGGGGATAGTGCCCGTCGATGTCCCCCGACAGGCAGCTGTTGATGAGTGCGCGCAGTGTATGCGCACGCATCCACCCCGGAGGCGCGGCGTCCACAACGGGGCGCCCCGACCCGCTTGACTCCGTATGACTGCACGCGCGAAGAGCCCCGAATCGTCAGCCGGGTCACCGACTCCAGAAGCAGGAGCCGACGGCCCACGGCCTCACGTGCGGTGCGTCGTCGGGCCGGTCCGGGGCTGAGAACTTCCGCCACCCGTACAACCGTGTTTCCGCATCAGTGGTCTGGGATACGCCAACGCTGCGCGAAGCCCGGGTGAAGTCCGGGCAAACGTGGCGAACCGGTGCTCCGTCGGATCCCGGATGCCCCCGCATCCCCGCACGCCCAGGGACACACCTGCATGTACAGACACATACGTCTCTCCCTTGCGACGGCCGCCGCCACGGCGCTGACCAGCGGTCTTCTCGCCGGGGCGGCTGCCCCGGCGGATGCCGTCACCGCCGGTAAGGGCCTGCACGGCGACTTCAACGGCGACGGCTACCGCGATGTCGCGATCGGTGTGCCCGACGGGATGGACGGCACTACGGATGCCGGCTGGGTCGGCGTCGTGTACGGCACTTCCGCGGGTATCGACCCGTCCAAGCGGAAGATCCTCACGCAGTCCGGAAGCGTCAATCCCGCCACGCCCAGGGGCACCGACCGCTTCGGCGCGAGTCTGTCCGTCGCCGACTTCGACGGTGACGGCTACAGCGACCTCGCGGTCGGCGCGCCGGGCAAGGATCTCAGTCCGAACGCCAATCAGGGCACGGTCACCCTGTACTGGGGCGGCCCGACCGGACTCGGCGGCTCCGCGGTGCTCGTCAAGGACCCGGTGGCGAAGGACGGCAACAGTTTCGGCGGCGCACTCACCGCCGGGGACTTCGACGGGGACGGGGACACCGACCTCGCCTCCTACAACTCCCTTTCCTCCACCGTCTCCATCCTCAACGGCCCGTTCACCCGCTCCGGCCTCTGGACCTCCGCGTCGACCGTGCCTCTGCCGGAGACCTCGACCTACGCCAACGGATTCCTGTCATCCGGAAACATCTCGGGCGACGCGGCGGACGACCTCGTCGTGCAGTACCGGACGATGCGCGGAGGCACATCCCGCGCCTGGTACTTCCGGGGCTCCGCCGCCGGCAAGGGACTGGTCCAGGAGGCCGTGCTGCCCGCCTCGCACACCTCCGCCGTCGGGGACATCGACAAGAACGGGTACGCCGACATCGCGGTGGCCGACGCCTACGAGACCACCGGTCTCGGCGGGGCGGTGACCGTGCTGTACGGCAGCTCCACGGGCCTCGGCAGGAGCAGGGCGGCGACCTCCCTGACCCAGAATTCTCCCGGTGTCCCGGGCGCCTCGGAGAGTGGTGACCAGTTCGGGGCCTCCCTCTCCGTCGCCGACGTGACCGGCGACGGCTACGCGGACCTGGCCGTCGGGCTCCCCGGTGAGGACTTCGGCAGCCTCACGGACGCGGGTTCGATCCTCCTGCTGCGCGGCTCGGCGACCGGCATCGCCACCAGCGGCAACCAGAGCTTCACCCAGAACACGTCCGGGATCCCCGGCACGGCGGAGAGCAAGGACAAATTCGGATCCCTCGTCCTCCTGACGGACACCAACCGCAACGGCAGGGCGGACCTCACCGCCTCCGCGATCGGTGAGGCGGTCTCCGGTTCGACCGTACGCACCGGTTCCGTATGGCGGCTCCTCGGCGCCGCCACCGGGCTCACCAGCACCGGCTCCAAGAGCTTCGGCTCCCATGAACTCGGGCGTGGCCCCGAGGACCGGAGCTTCGGGCAGGCACTGGGCGGATGAGACGGCCGGGGCGGCCGCAGCCGAGACGGATCGGTCGCCCCGACGGCGCGCCACACGACCGGACCGCGCCTGGTCCCGGCGCGGACGCCAACCTCGTCTGGTGACCGGCCGTCTGATCCCACCGGCAATCCAGCAGGCCTGCCAGATATTGGAGGCTCGGTTCTCGGAGTCTGCCAAGGAGGGGTTTGGCCGGCAGCTGGGTGCGTCCCTCGAAGGTCAGGTGCTGTCGCTCATGAGCATGTGAGGCGGCGTGAGTTGCGCGGTCTGCTCAGCGTCCTGTCCGTCGCGACTACCGAGTCAGATCTGTGGCCCGCAGGTCGTCGACGCGCCTGTCATCGGTCACGGGGGCGAGCCTCAGACGTCGTCCGCGGTCGCGTGCAGGATCGGCCAGACCTCGGTCGGGTTCTGGTCGGCCCACGGCATCTCTGCGGCGAGCTCGTAGGCCCGCTCCTCGCTCGCGACGTCCACGAGGTAGAAGGAGGCCATGTACTCCTTGGTCTCCAGGTACGGGCCGTCGGTGACATCCGCGACGCCGTTCTTCCGGCTCACCAGCTTCGCCGCGGCCGCGTCGGCCAGACCGTACGCGCCGAACAGCTCGCCGGTCGCCGTGTACTTCTTGTTGTAGGCGTCCTGCTTGGCGATCTCCGCCGCGGGCACGGCGCCCAGCTGCTTGATCATGCTCTCCTCGAACTCGGCCTTCGGCGGGCGCAGGGCCATGCTGTCTCTCCTTGTACGTGTCCCTGTGAGGCTGTTCGGCATAAAGACACCGCCGGGCCCGCTGGTGTGACACCCGCCGGCGCGTGTCCGTGGCCGGTTGGCCTGTCGCATCGCCTCGAAGACCTGCTCGTCCGGCCGCAACAGCGACAAGCCGTCCACCAGGTGCAGCCGAGCAGATCCCGGCGCGAGACCGTCCCCACCCATCCACGACCTCTCTCGCGGTCCATCCCGCGCTGGACACGAGTGCACCGGTTGATCTGGCGCTCGTACCACCGTGAACGGGAGGCAGCGGTGAGGGCCCGGCAGTCGGGGGGCTGAGGGACAGCGGCTGGGCGAGTTCCGCAGCACCTTCCCGAAGTACACGTCAGCATCGGCCGGCTCCATGCCTCACAGCGGCCGACCGAACCAGGTCCGGATCTGTTCCAGGCGCCCGACGTCCCCGCGGATCGCGCCCTGGCCGCAGAACGGTTCATGACATCCTGTGACGTCACAGGATGCCGAACGGTAAGGGCGGGCATCCGGGGTTGCGGGGAAATTCGATGAAGCTCTGCTTTCTGGTGGAGGAGCAATACCGCCACGACGGCATGCCGGTTGAGGTGATCCGTCAGCTGACCTCCTGGGGGCACCAGGTGGACGTGCTGCGGCCGGGCGGTTCCCTGCTGCGTATGACTGACGCGGTGCAGGCGAGCACCCATGACGCGTGGGTGCTCAAGACGGTCTCCGGCGGGCCGGGGCTCACCTTGCTCGAAGCCGCGGCCTCGGCCGGGATGACGACGGTCAACGACGCCCGGTCGATACGAGGCGTACGGGACAAGGCGCTGGCAGCAGCCATCGGTCGCAGCCGTGGGCTGCCTCTGCCGCCGACCTACGCGGCGGCGAGGCCTGAGCTGCTGGTCGAGATTCCGGCGTCGGAGTACCCACTGGTGGTCAAGCCCGCCGACGGCAGCTCGGGACGAGCCGTGCACCTGGTGTCGTCGCCGGACCGGCTCGCCACGGTGATTCCCGAACTGGCGGGAGAGGGAATGCTCATCGCCCAGCCCTATGTGATCAACTCGGGCATCGACGTCAAGGTGTACAGCGTCGGCGGCGAACTGTACGCGACCGAACGCCGCTCCCCGCTCAACCCGGACCACTCGGTGCGGGAACGCCGCGTGCCGCTGTCGGCCGAGGTGGCCGCGATAGCCGCCCAGGTCGGGGTGGTCTACGGCCTCGATCTGTACGGTGTGGACGTCGTACTGGGGCCGGATGGTCCTGTGGTCGTCGATGTGAACGACTTCCCCAGCTTCCGTCAGGTCCCTGACGCGGCGGCGCGGGTGGCACGAGCCGTGCTCGAGCTGGCCCGCACAGGCCAGGCGTCCGGCGCGGCCGAGCCGGTCCCCGCCCGTCCGCCGGAGCAGCGCGACGCGGTCGGCGCGACGCCGTTGGCACTCCGCCCCCACCCGGTGCAGGTTCCCGTGGCGGCGGGCAAGACCGTATGAGAATCGTCCTGATCACGCCCGATCCCGGTCATCCGTTGCTGGTCGACACCGCCGCCCTGCTCACCCCCGAGCATCAGGTGGAAACGCTGGACCCGAGAACGGTGGCAGAAGTCCCCGAGCCGCTCGCCGGCGTCTACCTGCTGAAGTCGCGTACGCCACGCGCCCTGGCTCTCGCCCGCGCCCTGGAGGAGCGCGGCGCCCGCGTGGTGAACTCGGCTGCGGCGACCGCGCTGTGCCAGGACCGCACAGCGATGGCGGAACATGCCCGGAGGGCCGGCCTCCCGTTCGCCGCCACCCGCACCTTCACCACACTCGCTCACCTGGCGTCCGGCCCACCGCTCCCCGGCCCCGTGGTGGTCAAGAGCCGCCACAGCCGAAGGCACGACCTGGTGGCCCGCCTCGACAGCGACACACAGCTGCGGGAGCTCGCCGCCACTCACCCACAGGAGCCGGTCGTGGTCCAGGAGTTCGCACCGAACAGCGGCTGGGACCACAAACTGTGGGCGATCGGAGACCAGCTCTTCTCCGCCCTGCGCCGTTCCGAACTCTCGCCCGAGGGGCGGGGCCCCACACTGCCGCTCGCCCCCGGTGACCTGCCGCCCGGCTGGCCCGCCCTGGTGCGCCGGGTCGGCGAGGTCTTCGCACTGGACGTCTACGGCGTGGACATCATCGACACGGGCGACGGCGCCCCGCTGATCGTGGACATCAACGCCTTCCCCGGAGTCCGGGGTCAGTCCGGCGCCCCAGAAGCCCTGGCGGAACTGGCCCTGTCGGAACGGTCTTGTCAGAACAGGCCTGTCAGCGCGGCAGTACCACCCAGGACTTGATGCCTGCGTGCGGTGGCTGGGCGTCGCTGACGTCCCACTCCCCGCCCCAGTCGTCCACGGCCGCCGCCAGCAGCCACAGTGCCCGTCTGCGCTGCGCCTCGCAGAGCATGAAGGCGCCGGGGTCGGAGTGGTGCGGGTGCTGGTCCCAGACGACGACCCGGAGCGCGTTGTCCCGGTGCCGTACGGAGACGTAGAGCTCCCGGCCCGGGGTCATGGCCGAGGTGACACCGACCAGTTCGCCCAGCACAAGCGTGGCCGGCCAGATGTAGGCAGTGAGCCCGTAGGCCCGCAGCGAGGCGGTGACCGCGTTGCGTCCGATCGCCGCGCTCCGCGGATCACCGGGAAGAGTGAGGCTGAGCGCGAGCCCACGCTCGGAGCGGCGCTTCGGATACGGGGGCGAGTGCGGGTACGGGGCGGGCGAAGGTTCCTCGATCGCTACCGGGCAGAGCGCGGCGCGCGGAGATTGCGGCATGACTGACTCCCCTTGTAAGGGTGGCGAGTTGGCGGTCTCTTTCGCGTCGATGCGCACAGATGGCTCCAGCGCTGCGGGATGAGCAGTGGCTTGTCTCCCTGGCGCGGGCTGCCTCTCCCAGGGCAGGAGGTTGCGGGCAGGACCGCGCGATGCACTTCTTGCCATTCGCAGCGTGAGCAGTGCGTTACCGAATGTAGCGCAATAGGGCACGTGTGTCACAGGGTTGGAGGCAATTGCCTCCAACCTGCTGGACCGGACATCCTGCCCAGCGGCAGACTGTGCTCACCGTCGGCGAAAAAGGAGCCCCATGCCCAGCAGTTCCACACCGACAGAGCGTCAAAAACGGCTCGGCGCCGAACTAAGGAAGATGCGCCTCGCCGCCGAAGCGACCACCGCCTACGCGGCCGGCCTCCTGGGCATCGACCGGACCAAGATTTCCAACATGGAGGTCGGCGTCCGCCCTGTCACTCCGGCACGCGTGCGCACTCTTGCCTGCAACTACGCCTGTGCCGATGCCCATTACGTCGACGCTCTCGTAGAGATGGCCGAGCAGGGCGAGCGCGGGTGGTGGGAGCAGTACCGGGGCACTCTGCCTTCAGGACTCCTGGACATCGCGGAACTCGAATGGCACGCCGCCCGGATCCGTACAGCGCAGACCGTCCATCTCCCTGGCCTGCTTCACACCGATGGGTATGCCCGCGCGGTGTTCGGCGCCGTGTTGCCAGCACTGTCACGTCTGGAGATCGAACTGCGGGTAGCCCATCGGATGGAAAGACAGCAAGTGCTCGACCGCGAATCTCCGGTCGACTACGTGGGCTACATCCACGAAGCCGCTCTGCGGATGCAATTCGGCAGCCGGAAAGTTACGCAGGAGCAGCTGCAGCATCTATGCGACATGTCCGAGCGTGAGCACGTCGAGCTCCGGGTGATTCCTGTCGACCGGGGGGCCTTCCCCGGCGCCGGACACGCAGTTCTCTACGCCCACGGGGCCGTGCCCCAGCTCGACACTGTGCAGCTCGACTCCGCACACGGCCCCGAATTCATGCATGCCGACGCACAGCTCACCAAGTACCGCGCACACCTGAACTGGATGGAGGACGCCTCGCTGACTGCCACTGAATCACGAGACTTTGTCCACGCCATCTCACGTCAACTCTAAGGATGCTCGTCATGCCCGCGATCGACTGGGAAGATCCCTTCTGCGGTGAAGGGAACAACTGCTTCAGACTCGGCACGGATGCAGACGGCAACGGCTTCATCGCCGTCCTCGGAGAGGAGGATCGATACCTCACCGACAGCCGCGAGGCACTCCAGCAGATGATCCGTGACATCAAGGCCGGCAAGGCGGACCACCTGCTGTAATGCGTCAGGGCTCGGCACCGCGAGGTGGTCGCGGTGCCGGGCTGCAGGTTCCCGCTTCCAGTGAGCGCGCACTTTGCCCCACGGTTGGTCTTGCGACGTGCCGACCTGGGGGTTCGGCCGGCCGGTGGTTCAGCAATCGCGGGTTCGCCCGTCACTCGTACCGGTACTTCAGCGCATCCGCCTCCGCCTGCTCGATGTCGGCGATCGTCAGCTCCGGCATCCGCAGCTGGGCCAGCGTCACCTCGGCCGAGGCCGGCTGGGCGTCCGCCGGCAGCCACTGCTCCGGCTTCCAGGCCGCGCTGCGCAGGAGCGACTTGGGGCAGTGCGGGTAGACCTCCTCGATCCCCAGCACCAGCGCACTGGCCGGCGGCTTGCCCACGGCGGTCAGCTGGGACAGCAGCTCCGGTCGGGTGGAGACGCAGGCCCGGCCGTTCACCCTGAGCGTCGTGGTGCGCCCCGGGATGACGAACAGCAGCCCGGCCCGTCCGGTAGCGACGACGTTCTGCAAGGTGTCCAGACGCTTGTTGCCGGTCGCGTCCGGTATCGCCACCGTGCGTGCGTCCAGGACGGCGACGAACCCGGCAGGGCCGCCGCGCGGGGAAACGTCACAGTTACCCTCGGCGTCCGCGCTGGCGACCAGGACCAGTGATGAGCATTCGATCAACCGTCGTGTCTGCTCGGTGAGTTCGGTCATCTGCTTGCGCACGGCCGCGTCGCTGGGGAGTTCGTAGACCCGGCGCAGCGCCTCCTGGTCGGGCACGGCGTCGAGGCGGAGCAAGTCGAAGGCACTGCCGGTAAGGGGTGTTGTCATGCCCCTGACCCTAACGGGCCGGCCTGCGATCGATCTTGGTCGGTGAGTGCGGGGACGTGGAGACACCCGCGCGAGTTGTCTGATGCGTGTAGATCAAGCAGGCCCGCGCGGCCATGTCCCATCCTGCCTTCTGCGGGCTGTCGCGCCAACATCCGGGCGAGTTGGTCGCAGAACTCGCCCCGCGCCGGGTGGCGCGCTGTGAGTCCGGGCGCCATGAGCGACGTGAGGGCAACCGCCGGCGGGAGGCGGGGGCCGGGCCGACGTACGAACTGGGCTTCACCGACCGGCTCCTGGCGGCACCGGTCTTCACACCGGGTCCGGCAGGTCCATGAGCGCGAGTTCGGCCGGGTCGACCACGGCGGTGATCTCGGTGATGTGGCCGTCGGCGACAGTGAAGGCCAGGAGGGAAAGCGGGGTGCCGTCTTCGCTCCAGGAGATGACGCCGGGGCGGCCGTTGACGGTCGCCGCATGTCCTCGTGCCGCGCTGCCGGCCACTCGCGCGCGTGTGGCGACTTCGGTGGCCCCAAGCGTGACGAACGTGCCGTTCGGGGTGTGGACGGTGAACTTCACTTCGGGGTGGAGAACCTGCAGCAGCTGCTGGAACTGACCGTCGCGGGCCGCAGTCAGGAAGGCTTGGACCACCTCATGTTGTTGTCGTCCGGCGCTTACAGGCTGCTGGGCGGCTTGCACTTTCCTGCGGGCACGGCTGGCGAGCATTTTGGTCGCGTCGGCGGACTTGCCGAGAATGGTGCCGATCTCCGCGAAGGGCACGGCGAACACGTCGTGCAGCACGAACGCCAGTCGTTCGTCAGGACGCAGCGAGTCAAGGACTGTGAGAAGCGCGAGGCCGACGGAGTCCCCGAGTGCCACGAGGTCTTCCGGAGCAGGAGCATCGTCGAGCGTCACGGTGAATTCGGGTAGCCGGTCGTCGAAGGAGACTTCTGGGCGTGTCCGGCCTGAGCGCAGGACATCGAGGCTGATGCGGCCGACCACGGTCGTCAGCCAGCCGCCGAGGTTGTTGATGGTGTCGGTGTCCTGGCGGGAGAGACGCAGCCACGCCTCTTGGACCACGTCTTCCGCATCGGCATGTGATCCGAGCATGCGGTAGGCGACGGCGCGGAGCCGGTCACGGTGGGACTCGAAGGCATCGGCGATCGGGTCCGCGGGCTGGGTGCCGGCCATGTTGTTACCTCCCTGGAAGCCGCTCCGTCATAGGGATGACGCGCACAGGCGCCGCAACGTAACCCGATGAAGGAGAGCACTGTCACATGGAAAACCGGCTCAAGAACAAGAACACGAACAACGCCGATGTGTGGACCGCGATCCAGCACCTCCAGAAGGCGATCGCTGCCGGGGGCGTCGACCCGAAGCTGCTCGCGCTGGTCCACCTGCGCGTCAGCCAGGTCAATAGCTGCTCGGCGTGCGTCTACGCCGGTGTCGCTGGGGGGAAGAAGGCCGGTGACACCGACGAACGGCTGCACAACGTAGCGGCGTGGCGCGAGGCACCGTTCTACACGGATGCGGAGCGCGCGGCACTGGCGCTGGCCGAGGCCGCCACCCGGTTGCAGGATGGTGCGCAGGGCGTCACCGACGAGATCTGGGAAGAGGTCAACGCCCATTTCACCGAGGAGCAGATCGGCGCGATCAACCTGGAGATCGCACTGACCAACTTCTTCAACCGGATCAACCGCACCATCAAGGAACCGGCCGGCAAGACCTGGGGCTGAGCCCAGCATGGCTCTTACCCACTGAGGCTTCGCCAGCGAATTGATCTTCGGTGGGCCAGGGGGCCGGGCAGGCGTGAAGTCCCTGGCAGGACTGGTCCACCAAGATCATGTCCGCTCGTGCCAGAGGCTTCACGTTGGTCACCTGTGCTGCCGCGCTCGACGTCCCACGCCACATCGTGGAGTTCCTCGCCCGGTTTCAGTCATCGAACCAGACGACAAGTCGGACGTTTTCATCACCGTGCTGCTCTGCGAGCGCCTTCATGGCGTTCCAGACCGGCTGCCACTCGCCGGTATCCGTGACGGCGTCTCGACGGCAGAGCTTCACGGATCTGAAAAGCACGTCATCGATGAGCCATTCGCTCCCCTCCGGCCATTCCTGACCGTAGCCGCCCGCTACTGGCTCAGGGATGCCGACCGCGCGGGCGAACCGAGGGCTCCAGGACGCCTTCCCCACCAGCCTCAGCCCGTGCGGTGTATCGCGGTATTCGTGGATTCGGCTATCGGGCCTCTCTGCCATCTCGTCCCAGTCGACGGCCTTCAGTTCGGCCCAGGTGATCCAGGTGCAGCTGTGTGCCTGGTCCGGCCACGGAAGCCGGTCGAGCTCAGCACGAACGGTCTCGGACGCATCGATCGGGATGCCGCGGTTCGGAGCCAGCGGTCGGAAGTTGACGTAGTTGCGGACTCCGAAGAGACAGCCGAACGCGTCATAGTTCCTGTCGACGCCAAGGGAGTAAAGGTCGAAGGCGGCATGCCACGCCGAGCTGTCGTCCAACTCGCTGCGACGCCCTGCTCGCCGTTCGACATAGCCGCTGATATCAGTTCCCATGACATAGATTCTGCGACTGTCGTCAATCGGTTTCCGGATGATGCTCTGCCGAGAACTCAGGGGTCGGCTTCATGGGTTGGCCGCGCTCGGCTTTGAAGGCCCTGAACTGCAGGTCTCAGATTTCGCGTCCTATAGGACCTCGCTCGGACATCCGAGCTGAGATGAGGACACGAAATCTGAGACCCTACAACCCTGCGGGTGAGCCGTGGGTCAGGAAGCGCTGCCGCGCGGGAAGGAGACCTCCACGCGCCGGTTCTTCTTCCGGCCCTCTTCCGTGCTGTTGTCGGCGATCGGGTACTGCTCGCCGTAACCACGGATCTCAAAGGTGATCGTCGATCCGAGCGACTGGACCAGCACGCCGTGCACCGCATCGGCGCGCTGCTTGGACAGCACGTCGCCATGCGCGGACGACCCGAGATTGTCGGTGAAGCCGAAGACGCGCACCTTCGTGGCGTTCTGCTTCTTGATCTCGGCTGCAACGGCTGCGATACGGGACTTGGCTGCGGCGCTCAGCTTCGCGCTGTCCTTGCCGAAGAGAACCTCGGCCTGGAGCGCGAACTTGATGCTGGCGTTGCTGTCCTCGCGGCGCTCCTCGCCGCCCTCGTCCTCGACGACCTGGATGATGTCGAGGACTTTGGCGGGGGCGAGCGTGGCGCCCTCGGCCATCTTGAGGTCGGGGTCGTTGCCGTCCACCTTGACGGGTGGCACCGATGACGCCTCGGTGCCGGGCGGCACGCTGGGGTCGTCGGCCACCGCCTGCGAGGCACCCAGGACAGTGACACTGGCCATCAGCAGTGTGGTTGCAATGACGTGTCCCGCGAGACGTGGTGGCCTGCGGCGGATACGGGTGTGGGTCATGTCGGCCATCACCCGGAGATCTTCAGCGAGGTGGTGGCGAAGGTCGGGAGCATGAAGTCGACCTCGGTCGTAGTGCTGGGCGGTGCGGGGAACTGCATGAACACGGCGGTCGACTTACCTGGCTGAAGTGGCAGGATTCCTGTCGTGCACAGGCAGCGGTTCTCGGTGTCCCGGAGAACGTAGTACCGCTTCTTACCGACCTTGTCGATCAGCGCAGCGCCAGCAACCGAGTTGGGGTTCTGCGGAACGATTCCTGCCTCCGAACCAGCCCAGCCGCCACTGGGCTGGTTCGTATTGCTCCCATTCTTGATCTCACCTTGCACGGTGACAAATCCACCCGAGTCGCGCTTCACCTGATTGATGATGAGCGTGACGCCGTTCTGCCCCCTCACCTCGGCGAGTTTCACATTCGGGTCCACATTGTCCTCAGCAGCGGTGTCCTCCTGCTTCGCCCCCTTGTCCCCATCGGAGGACTTAGAAGGCACGGATGACGACTCAGAACCCGAGTCCTTCGTCTTTCCGCCGCCGTCGTCAGCACCGCACCCGGTGACGGCCAGGGCCAATGCCGCTGTCAGCGAGACAGCTGCCACAACCCTTCGGGACTTGGTGGTGCGCCGAATGCTCATGGGTTCTGATTCCTTTAGTCGTCGTTCGCTGTCAGTCGTCAATCAGATGCACGTCGAAAAGGAGTTTGCTCACCCGGGACCAGTCCGGCGGACTGCTGGGCCTGATTTCAACCATCCCGCCGGGACACGTGAAGAAGTACACGTCCCGGATGCTGTCATGGTTGAGGTCCACGGACCTCCATCCGGGGCACTGGAACTCAACTATGGCGGTGGCGTGAGCCTTCGCGACCTTCTTCTCCGTACCCGGAATCACCGACGAGTCCACCGGTTTACGGCCCTGGACCTCAACCTTGATCCGGTCTCGATAGCCGCCAGGTATGGGCAGGCAGTAGTTGACATCCGCCTGATTCGCTGAGGCGAATCCCTGAGCCGCGGAACACCCCGGAACCGCGTGGGCCCGGAGGAACAGGTCCAACATGTCTTCGGGAAGCGAGGCGAGGAACGGCGCCTCGAACTCCTCACGAGCCTTCTCGGCGGCAGCCAGTGCGGCGGCATCCGCCGCACCCTGAGCCCCATTACGCAAAGCCGCAGCCTTGCCGACAGCAAAGAACGCCACAGCGAGAAAGAGCAGGCCCGCCACCATCACTACATAGATGGGGAAGGCCTGCCCTGAGTCGCGGCGTCGACGACCGATCATCAGCCCGCGGTGATGGAGTTCACCAGGCCACTGATGCGTGTGGAGATCGCACCACCGATACCCGTAGCCACGATCGCACCGATGATCGCCACGACCACGAGGATGATGCCCAGGTACTCGAACGCCGTCTGGCCGCGGTCCTTGGCCTCGTAACGCTTCTGGATCTTGCTGACGGCGGTGTTGGCCCAGCCGTTGACGCGGACGGCGGTCTTCAGGGTGATGTTCGACATGGTGTTCCCCTCCGGGTTCGGCCGACCGACAGCCGGCCGACTCGCACGTTTCTCTGGTGCCACCCGCGGTACCGGCTTCCTCCTGGCCGGTCCCGCTGGCGACATGAGAAACATACGGCGGCACACCCTGCCCGCCAGAGGGTCCCAGGGCCCATTCCCGGGCCCAAAGGGGGAGTTGGGTCCCGCGTCCCGCGCTGCTGCCCGGTGTCCGAACCTTCGCCTCAGCCACGGCCACCAGTCCCCCGCGCGCCGGGCCCACCCGTCGGGGCCGTGCCGAGCCAGCGGGCGATCGCCTCGCTGCGGCTGCCGCTGTGGAGCTTGGTGAAGATGCGGTTGATGTGGTTCTTGACCGTCTTCTCGCTGATGAAGCAGGTGGCGGCGATCTGCTGATTGCTCATGCCGGACGCGATCAGCTCCATGACCTCCACCTCCCGCGAACTCAGTCCGTACTGCTGCCTGTTGGGCGCCGTTCCCGGCGTCCCGGTCAGTGAAGACTGTGCCATAACTGATTGCAGATGCGAAAGACCCTGAGCGGATCGGACCGGTTGTGGCGCAGGTGGAACCATTTCCGGACCGGCGCCGTGTGCATGCGCACCGTCCTGCTGCACCGCGCCCGCGGGGTGTCCGTCGTATCCGGGCCCGGGGTGGGGAACGCCCGTGGTCAGTGCCGTTCCCAGCCCCTCCGGGAGGGGTTGCCCCGGTGGTCCCGATCCCTGCCGCATATGGGCCAGGAGCGCGTTCGCCGCAGTCGCGGTGAAGTGGGCGCGGCCGCTCTTGGTGTCCCGGACCGCCTGCACCAGTTGGTCCGCAGTGAACTCGCCGTGCACCAGATAGCCACCCGCGCCCAGCCGCAGCGCCTCGTGGACGATCTCACTCTCGCGGCTGTAGGTCAGCATCATGACGGGGGCCACCCGTACGAGGTGGGGCAGGGCCGAGATGCCGTCGACACCCGGCATGCGGACGTCGAGCAGGACGACGTCCGGGCGGTGCTGCACGGCCATGTCGTAGGCCTGGCGGCCGTCCGTGGCCTCCGCCACGACTTCGATGTCCTCGCGGCCGGAGAGCAGGACGCCCAGGCCGGCCCGGACCACGGGGTTGTCGTCGGCGACGACGACCCGCAGGGGGCTGGGGAGAGCCATGGGCGGGGCTGCGGGGAAGGGAGGTGTGACCTCGGATGCCGCGGGCTGCTGGGGGACGAACCCGGAAGAGCTGAGCTCCGAGTTGAGCGGGGTGACGTGCGAGGACGTGTGCTGGGAGGTGTGGTTCTGTGCCGCCCAGTTCTGGCCCGACGCGCGGGAGACATCGTCCGGCATTCTGCGACCTCCTCTCAGGATCTATGGGGGGTGGGGGTGAGGGTGGGTGGAACGGGTCAGTTCACTTGCTGTGCTTCCGGGACGGCGACGAGCGCGGCCACCGGGAGTTCGAGGCGTACTTCGGTGCCCTTGGCCGCCTTGCCCCTGCCGATGCGGATACGGGCGCCGATCGAAGCGGCGCGTTCGACCATGCCGACGAGACCGAAGTGACCGGCGCGCCTGAGGTCGTCGAGCGTCGTGCCCGGGGGCAGGCCGCGTCCGTCGTCGTACACGCTGACACGCAGGACATCGCCCTTCACGCCGGCGAGCACGACGAGATAGGTGGGGTGGGCATGGCGATGAGCGTTCTCCATCGCTTCGGAGGCGACCGTGAGCAGCTGGCGGGCGACCACCTGCGGCACGGACGGGACCGGGGTCTCGTTGAGCATCCGGAACGTGGCCGTGAGTCCGTGGCGGCGGGTGAAGTCATCCGCGCGGGCGCGGAGCTCGCTGACGACGTCCACTCCCCCGTCGAGTCCGGACTCGCGGCGCAGGTCTGAGAGGAGTTCCCTCGATTCCGCCGCCGCCCGGCGGGCGGACCGGGCGACCAGTTCGGCCTGGTGCTTGACGGTGAGCGGATCCATCCGGTCGGAGGAGCTGGCCAGACCGTCTGCGGCCAGCGCCAGACCGTGCAGGGTCTTGGCCACCGAGTCGTGCATCTCCCGGGCGAGCCGGGTGCGCTCGCCCTCCACCGCCTCGTTCACCGCGAGCCGTGCCCTGGTCTCGGTGAGCGCCTGGCTGGCGGTGCCGAAGCGCAGGAGCAGATTGCGCAGAGTGACCCCGACGGCGCCCGCGATCACACAGAAGCCTGGAAGGAGAAACGCCGTGGCGTCGGCGGGCTCCAGTTTCGGATCGGTGCCGTACACGCCGAAGACGATCAGCGTCTGGAGCGCCGCGAAGACCGCTGCGCCCCGCCAGCCGTAGACGAGTCCGGCCAGCAGCGGGGTGCAGACGGTGACGTACGCGAGGGTGGACTCGGGCGTGGCGGTGATCAGCAGCAGGGCGCCGAACAGTGCGTCTATACCGAGCAGCCAGGGGTGGCGGAGCAGGACGGGGCCGAAGCGCTCCCAGTCGCGGAAGAGGACGTACGAGCCCATGAAGGTGACGAGGATCGCCGAGCCGATCAGCCAGGTGGCCGGTCCCGGTGCGGTGTGCGCGATTGCGAACGGGGTTGCCATACCGATCATGGCGAGCCGGAACCCGAAGACCTGCCGGCACATCGCCTGCAGCGCGTTGAGCTGGATCGCGAACGCCGGGCGCGGCCCGGGGTCGGCGATCGCCTGGCGTACGTCCGACGCCAGTCCTGTCTGCGCGCTGCCGAGTGGGAACGACATGTGCCTGTCACCTCCTCCGTGGATCGTGGTCATCGACTCCGCCGCCCATGTCATCCGCCCGAGAGGAAGCTGAAGTCGACGTTGGCTCCGTAGACGAAACCGACCGTCAGCAGCACGAGCGTCCCGGGGAGCAGGAACGTGGTGACCGCGAAGGTCGCCTTGGGTACGGCCCTGGCCGCCTTCCTGCGGGCGTTCTGGGCGTCCGTACGTCGCATGTCGTTGGCGATCTGGATCAGCGTCTCGACGATCGGCGCACCGAGCTCCTCACCCTGCTGGAGCGTGGTCACGAACATCGCGACCTGTTCCGAGTCGTTGCGCTTGCGCAGCTGATCGAACGCCTCGCGGCGGCTGACACCCATGTCCATCTGGCGCAGGGTGATGCGGAGTTCGTCGGCCCAGGGACCCTCGTACTTCTCCGCGACGCGGCCGAGCGCCTGGCGGAAGCCGAGGCCGGCGGAGACGACGACGGCGAGGACGTCGAGGAAGTCGGGGAGCGTCCGGTCGATGTGGTCCCTGCGGACGCGGACCGCCGCCAGGATGCCGACCTCGGACCAGAACAGGCCGAAGGCGATCAGCACAATGGCGAGGAAGAGTTGGCCGCGCATCAGCATCGTGAGCGCGCCGAACGCGCCGAGGGCGCCGTAGACGAAGCGGCGGGCGGCGTAGCGGTCGATGGTCAGACCGCCCGGGTTGCCCGCCATGTCGATCTGGCGGCGCTTCTTGTTGACCGCCTTGGGGCCCATCATCCGCAGCACCATGGGGGCCCAGCGCATGCCCATCCGGTCGATGCCGGAACCCATCGCGTTGGTGCGGGTGGCGCCTACCTCCAGGGCGATCGCGAGGTCACCGGGGAGTTTGGCGTCGGCCCGGTACATGCGGATACCGGCAATGGCTCCGAACACCGCGAGCCCAACGATGCCTGCGAGGAGCAGGTCCATGTTCCCCCCGCCCATCAGACGTCGATCCGGGACAGGCGGCGGATCACGATGAATCCGATCGCGTACAGGGCGATGGAGACAACCACTGCGACCTGGCCGATGAAGGCTCCGGTCATGCGGTCGAGTGCACCGGGCATCACCGCATTCATCAGGAGCATGGCGCCGAGTCCGAAGATGGGGACGGCGTAGGCGGTGACAGTGACCTGGGAGAGCTGGGTCTTGACCTCGCGCCGGGTCTCCTTGCGCTCCTCCAGCGTCTCGGTGAGGTTGCGCAGGGAGCTGACGACCGTACCGCCGGCCCGGTTGGACAGCACAAGGGTCGTCACGAGAACGACGAGTTCGCGCGACGGCAGCCGGTCGGTCAGTTCGCTCAGCGCATCGTCGAGGGATTCACCGACGGCCAGGCGGCGGGCGACCCGGGCCAGTTCCTCGCCCGCCGGGTCCTCCATCTCGTCCGCCGCCATGCCGATGGAGGTGCGGAGCGCCAGCCCTGCCTGGGTGGCGTTGGCGAGGATGCGGGCGAGTTCGGGGAGCTGGTTGATGAAGCGCTCGGTGCGCTTGGTCCGCTGCCAGTTCAGGAAGGCGTTGGTGCCCCAGAGCCCGATGAGTGCCGCGACCGGGCCGAAGAAGCTGGCGAGGATCGACGAGGCGATCATCCACAGCGCGGCCATCGCGGCGAGCGCGTAGACGAAGAATTCGCCGGGCGTGATCTCGAGTCCGGTGGCCGCCAGTTTCAGTTCGAGCTTGCGGCCCAGACCGGTCTTGCGCAGCCTTCGGTCGACACCCCGGAAGCGGCGGTGACGCCCACCCTCGGGGATCTGCCCGGTGTGCGACAGCCGGTCGACCAGTGCTTCCTGGTCGGCCTTCCCGCCGGAGTAGGCGTGCAGGCCCATGACGCCCGTCACGCCGCAGAGCAGCGTGACGCCGATCGTGAGAAGAGGAAGATTTGTCATGGCACAGGTACCTAGTTGGCCTCTCGGGTGGCGAGCTGTTCGGCGGACGCGGCGACTCCGAAGGCCTGCGGGATGGGCTGGCTGGCCATGTAGAGACGGTCGGCGATCTTGCGCGGGATCGGGAGGTACTGGAACTCGCCGTAGATCCGCCCGTCGGCGGCCATCGGCTGGGCGTTGAACCGGGCGACCGTCACGATGCGGTACGGGTCGCGGCCGTGCGAGTCGAGGACGGCGATCTCGGTGACCTTGCGGGAGCCGTCGGCGTGCCGGGTGAGCTGGACGATGACATCGACGGCGCTGTTGATCTGGTCGTGCAGGGCCTCGAACGGGATCTTGATCTCGGACATCGACGCCAGGGTCTGCAGACGCATGAGCGCGTCCTCGGCGTTGTTGGCGTGGACCGTGGCGAGCGAACCGTCGTGACCGGTCGACATCGCCTGGAGCATGTCGAGCGATTCGCCGCCACGGACCTCACCGACGACGATCCGGTCGGGGCGCATACGCAGGGAGTTGCGGACCAGGTCACGAATGGTGATCTGGCCCTTCCCCTCGACGTTCGCCGGACGGGACTCCAGCCGGATCACATGGCTCTGCTGGAGCTGGAGCTCGGCGGAGTCCTCGATGGTGACGATGCGCTCGCTGTTCGGGATGAGCCCGGAGAGCGCATTGAGCAGCGTCGTCTTTCCGGTACCGGTGGCCCCGGAGACGATGACGTTGAGCTTGGCCTGGACGAGCCCGGAGAGCAGGATCAGCATCTGCTCGTCGAGCGAGCCGCCGTTGATCATCTCCTGGAGCGTGAACGCCCTCGGGAAGCGTCGGATGGTGAGCGTCGCACCCGTCAACGAGAGCGGAGGAATGATCACGTTGACACGCTCACCACTGGGCAGACGTGCGTCGACCATCGGATTCGACTCGTCCACCCGGCGGTTGACGGTCGACACGATGCGCTCGATGGTCTGCATCAGCTGCTCGTGCGAACCGAAGCGCATCGGGAGCTGCTCGACCTTGCCGCTGCGCTCGACGAAGATCTGGTCAGGGCCGTTCACCATGATTTCCGTGATGGATGCGTCTTCGAGGAGCGGTTCCAGGATGCCGAGACCGAGAGCCTCGTCGACGACCCGGCGGATGAGCTGGGTGCGTTCGACGGTCGAAAGGACCGGCCCCTCACGGCTGATGATGTGACTGAGGACGCGCTCCAGCCGAGCCCGCCGGTCGGCCGCGGCGAGCGAGGACATCTCCGCCAGGTCGATCTCTTCGAGCAGCTTGGCGCGGTAGGTGGCGACCATGTGGCCGTCCTCCCGCGCCCCGCTGTGCTTCTCCGGGGCGGTGACGCGTGCCCGCAGACTCATGTCCGTAACTCCTCGCTCTGACGTACTTGTTGTGCCGCTGGTGAGGCAGCGGTGCGGTGCGCCGCGGGGTCAGGTGCGGGGCATCGTGGAGCTTCGTTCGGCCCAGCCCCAGATGTCGACGCCCGGAATGACGCGGGGCACTTTGACACGAGCGGTGCAGGTGACCTCACCGGAGGAGGAAAACCGATCCGTGATGTGCGCCCGGCGGGCGGTCCAGTCGCTCATCGCTTCCTTGGCTGCCTGCTCGTCGCAGCCGCCGCTCCGCGACATGCTGGCCATACGGGCTCCCGCGCGGGCGCCGGTGCCCGCCTGGTTGGCGGCATACGCGGCCAGGCCCAGCTGGATCGCCAGGAGAGCGACCAGGAGCAGCAGCGGGAGGAAGCCCAGGTACTCGATGGCGACCTGGCCCCGGTCACGGCGGGTGGCGTTCGGTGTCCGGACCGGCGTGTCGGTACGCATGATCATCGCTCAGCCCTCCAGCGGCGACGCGGCATTGCCGGTGACCGCGTACTTCCAGTTGAGGAGGCCGGGCACCAGGACCGGCACCTTCAGCTTGACCTCGGCTCTGTACATGCCGGACGAGACATCGGCTGTGCACTTCGGCTTCGCCGACTTCCGCCAGGCGCGAGGCAGGTGATCCAGCGCCGCACGCTGGCAGGCCGGGTTGGCACGGAACTCCGCGATGGCCCCCTTGTGGGCCGCCTCGTCCGCCGCGTTCCCCGCCAGGGAGAAGGTGTAGCCGATCAGCGCGCACTGCCACAGCACGAGCATCAGCAGGATGATCAGCGGCGTCACGCCCAGGAACTCGATCGCGGTCTGGCCACGATCACGCCTGCGCCTCCCGCTGATCCCCTCGCGGACAGGTGCGCCGTAACGCCCTCCCCGTACCTCTCGCGTCTCCCGTATTCCGGGGCCGTTCATATCGGTGGTCGTCATGGCTCAACGTGCCTCCTCGGTCGTCGCACGGCCCCCGGTGTCACCGTCGCGCCATCTGCGCGGGCGTCCGATCGAGCCTCGGTCGTTCTTGAACTTGCCGCGCTTGTCCGCGTTTTCGGGGACCTTGACGATCCCCAGCTCTCCGGCCAGGCCCCACAGCGCCTGCTTCACCGTGCTCTTGGCATCGAGTTCATGCATCCGCCCCGCGTCGACGGCGCCCTGGAGCTCCTTGAAATTCGCGGGGACGGCCGTGTTCGCCATCCGGGTCCCCGTGATCTTCTCGATCAGCGGGGGCTGGATCTCCGTGTTGCGGATGAACCGGTTGACGAGGGTGAGCGTCTCCTCCGCCTTGCGGATCTGCAGCCGGTCCCACATCCGTACGGTGCGCTTCGCGCCGCGCACCGCGATCACGTCCGGGGTGGTGACCAGCAGCGCCGTGTCCGCCATTTCGATGGCCGCCGCGCTCGCGCCCTGGAGCTGGCTGCCGCAGTCGATGACCACGACCTCGTACCGCGACCGCAGGGCGCTGACGATCTGGCGGGCCGACCGGTCGCTGACCTCCTCGCCGCGTTCGCCCTCGCCGGGCGCCAGCAGCAGGGCGAGGCCGGAGCTGTGGCTGAACACGGCGTCGGACAGGACGCGGGGAGAGATGTCGGTGATCGCCGCCAGGTCGACGACGGAGCGCCGGAACTGCACATCGAGGTACGAGGCGATGTCACCGGCCTGGAGGTCCATGTCGACGAGGGCGACCGTGCGGCCCGACGCCTGCGAGGCCAGGGCGAGCTGGACCGCGGTGACGGTGGCGCCCACACCGCCCTTGGCGCCGCTTACCGTGACGACCGTGCCGCCGGGACCGGTGAAGACATCGCCTCCGGTGCCCAGGTGGCGGCGCACTCCGACCGACCACTGGGCGGCGGACTGGACCCGGTTGACCAGCTCCTCGTAACTCAGCGGCAGGGTGACCAGGCCACGGGCGCCGGATTCCATTGCCGCGGCGAGCAGGCCGGGACTGGCGTCGGCGGTGATCAGCACGACCCCGATGGCGGGGAAGCGCAGCGAGACCTCCCGGATCAGTTCCAGAGCCGGCACCGGGCCGATCCGCTCATGGACCAGCACGACCTCGGGCAGTTCGTCGATCGACTCGCCCGCGAGCCGGGCGAGGGTGTCGATCAGCTGTGTCGAGTCTCCGACGGGAGCCCCTGGCTCGGCGTCAGGAAGCTGGCTGAGCAGGGTGGTGACGGATCTGGCCGCGTCGGGGTCGCCGACTGCCGGGAGGATCCTCGTGGTCATTCGATCCTCACTTGTCCTTGTCGAGCGTGTAGGTGCGGTCGCCCGGGCGGATGGTGCTGTCGCTGCCGGAAGCGACGAGCGCCAGGCGTACGTGCTCCGCGAAGGACTCGGCATAGGCGATGCGCTGGGTGTCGAGCGTGTTGAGCGCGAAGGTGATCGGGACGGCCTCGGTGCCCATGTTCGACTTGGCGTCCCGGCCCGGATCCAGGGCGGTCAGCTTGCCGACTTCCAGGACCTTGGCGTTGGAGACGATGACCTTCGACTGGGACTGCGCGCCGTCCCGTTCCCCGGCGAAGGTGGCATAGACGTTGACCGTCGCACCGGGGGTGATCTTGCCGGCGACACCGGTCGCGGCGTCGATCATGATGGCGATCTCCTGCTCGCCGGGCTGCAGTTCGGGACGCTTCTGCATCATGTCCGACTGGAGCAGCGAGCCCTCGCGGAGCTGGGTGATGGCTATCTTGCCGTTGATCTCGGCGAGGTCGGTCACGGCGTTGGTCGAGAGCCAGCGCTTCGGCATCTTGATCTTTTCGAACTGCCCGGAGGACAGCGCCGTGTAGGGGGCGACGTTGGACTTCACCTGGTAGGCGGAGACCTCGGGTCCGACCTTCGAGTTGACGTCGCTGATCACCGAGAGCACCCCGGCGAAGGCGCCGAAGGCGCACAGGACCGAAAGGAGCAGGAGTATCACGCCGCGGCGCTGGCGGGAGTTCATGGGCCGGACAACCTCGTTCGAATCGGATGCGTGGGGCAACGGACAGAAGGATGTGCGGTGACTCGGTTTATGTCCGAATCTGCGTCTGTATCTGCGCGTAGACCTGTCTATGGGCCTTGTGTTCCGCTTGAAGGGGACGGCATATGACAGGGAGCGGGGCGCAGGAGCGGTGGTCGGGGAAAGGTACGTGCATATATGTGCGACCGTGGAGGAATCCGGGGCACTAGGAGCCGGGTGGTGCAGGCGCCCCCTGACTGAGGACACCGTTGGAAGACATTCGGTTCTCGGGAACGTGAAGCGGTGACGTACAGAAACCGCAACGATCCCCGATGAGCTCCATTCCGCACCAGTGGCAGATCTCCCGCCTTACCGATGCGACGAGTTGGTACAGCACGGAGATGTCCGGAAGGTAAGCGGCAAATTCCACCAGCTTTCCGGTTCCCCACCAGCCGGGGGAATCGGAAGGCAGGGCGGCCTCGTGAATGGCCTGGACCTTCCATGCAGGGGCCAAGGTCTGCTGCACCCATTCGGACTGCGACTGCCCCTTGGCGACCAGCAGATCCGTGGCGAATTCCGGGCCGTCCAGGGGTTTGGCGGTCGGACCGACCTTGATGAGCTGCGGGTTCGGGCCCGCGAGGACGGCGAACTGGGAGCCCGGGACCCAGGACTTGGCGTGCGTCTTCAGGCTGACCGGAACCCGGTCCAGTTTGGTGACGGAGTTCAGCAGGGCGCCGGCGTGGATGTAGTGGGGCAGCAGCCGGGCGGCGGAGGCCACCACCCCCGGGCTGAAGTCGCAGATCGACAACTGACGCAACTGACGCACCAGTACGGCAATGCCCAAGGGTGGCAGATCCACCTTGAGCAGGGCGATCCGGTCACTTTCCAGGACCGATCTGACGGCGTGCATCCTGCGCTCATGGGCGATCGGCAGGTTGGCCGCATAGATGGCGACGACATACCCGTGCTGTTCCAGCAGCACATGCATGTCACCGATCGCCTGGTCCATGGTCTGGTCTTCCGGAGCCCGGAGTAAAGCGGCTGTCGGTGTCTGCTGGTCGGTCGGCGGCAGCACGAGATCAGCACTGGTCACTGTTATTGCGGTCGGCACGCTGGTTCCCCGTTCGGCTCCGGCCGTTGTCGTGACGACAACGGCCGCAATCGCTCCTGCTCCGTGCTTCTGCGTCAACACTTTATCCACGTCCTACCGGCCAGTGAACATCTTTCGGAGGCCAGTACGACAAGGTGTGCGCGGCGCGGGGGCGATTCGCACGGATCCCGCTGGTGCGAAATCGGACGAAACCGATACTGGTTAATTTCCGTACCACTGCGGAGGGTTACCGGACTCCGTTCCGATTCCCCCTGCTCAGAATTCGTTTGCGCACGTCAGAATGGATCTCCACGGATCGACGGCAGGCTCCGGAGGAGGGGCTCGGTCACTGTCCGGCGATCTCGGCCGCACAGATGCGAGAGGGTTCGAACGCGCGCGAAAAGATCACCGAAAAGTGTCAACGGAGGTTGCCTCCGGGCGACTTCGGACGACAGTGGACCGGATCACTGGAGCTCGCGATTCCGTCGCGCCCACCACGGCCGCCGAGCCCGCCGATCACAGCTGCTGCCGTCAGAGGTCTTGGCAACGTGCCGGCGAGCGCGTCCGCGACCGGTGGGGCTCGGCACGGCGCCCCCGTCGATGCCGGGGGCGCCGTGCCGTGCGGCGTGGTGGTGCGGTGAGGCAGGCGGGCCGGCCGGGGATCGTTCAGCCGAGGACGGCGAGCGCGTCGATCTCGATCAGCAGGCCCTTGGGAAGGCCGACGTACACCGTCGTGCGGGCGGCAGGGGCCTCCTTGAGGTTCTGCTCGCCGAAGTACGTGTTGTAGATCTCGTTCATCTCCGCGAAGTGGTCCACGTCCGTGAGGTAGACGCGCATCATCATCACGTCGTCCCAGCTCGCGCCGCCCTCCTCCAGGATCGCCTTGACGTTGGCGAACGTCTGGAGGGTCTGCTCGCGCAGCGTCGGGCCGGCCGGGGTGGGGGCCTGGCCCTCAACGGCGGGCAGGAAGCCGACCTGGCCGGCGACCTGGAGGATGTTCCCCTTCTTCACGCCGTGCGAGAACTTGGCGGGCGGCGTGGTGTGGGTGCTGGGGGTGAGGGCGGTCTTCTCGGTCATCGCGTTCAGGCTTTCTCGGGTCGGTTGGTGCCGGAGTACTCCCGGCTGATGGTGTCGGCGGTGCGGCGCACCAGCGGGAGCAGGGTGAGGAGTTCCTCGGCCGTGACCACCACATTGGGTGCGGAGACCGACAGGGCGGCGACGACACGGCCGTCCGCGCCGCGGATCGGGGCTCCGATGCAGTTGATGGACTCCTCGTGGCCGCCGAGGTCGGTGGCCCAGCCCTGTTCGCGGACGATGGCGAGCTCCTTGAGGAAGGCGCCGGCGTCCGGGACCGAACGGGACGTGTACTTGGGGTAGTCGAGCTTCTCGGCGACCGCCCGCCGCTCGGGCTCGGACAGATCCGCGAGCAGCAGCTTGGCGACGGCGGCGACGGTGATCGCGACGGGCTTGCCGATCCGCGAGTACATCCGGACCGGGTAGCGGCTCTCCACCTTGTCGATGTAGAGGACTTCCCCCTCCTCGTACACCGCGAGATGGACGGTGTGCCCGCACTGCGCGTTGAGCTCGACGAGGTGGGGGTGGGCGATCTCGCGTACGTCGAGGTTCTCGACGGCCTCCTGCGCGAGGGCGATGAGACGGGCTCCGAGGCGGTAGCGCTGGTCCTGCTGGCGGTAGACGAGACCGTGTTCGTGCAGCGTACGGAGCAGGCGGAGCGCGGTCGACTTGTGGACGCCGAGGCGGTCGGCGACCTGGCCGAGGTCGGCTGGGCCCTCGGCGAGGAGCGGGAGGATGCTCAGTGCGCGGTCGACGGTCTGGCTCATGTCGGGTGTACCTCCTGCGGGGCCGGGCTCCGGTCGATGCCGGCGTGGCCGGCTGCCGTCCAGCCGGGACCGAGACGAAGTCTCTCCCAGGCGGCGTCGTCGAGAGCGACGAGTTCGTCGGCGTGGGAGCGGACCGGCGGGTCGGTGAGGTCGCCGGGGACGGTGAGGACGGCGGCGGCCATGAGGTGGCCGTGGCGGACGCGGTCGCGGACGGGGAGCTCGCGGAGAGTGGCGGAGAGGAAACCGGCGGCGAAGGCGTCGCCCGCGCCGACGGCGGCGACGACGTCCACGTGAAGGGCGGGGACGGTGGTGACGGAAGAATCAGCCCGCCCGGTGATCGAGGAGCGGGGATCGGGGCGGCGCCCCGAGAAGACCGTCGCCCCCTCCGGCCCCCGCTTGACCACGAGCATCGTCGGCTCCGGCAGCGCCTCACGGATGGCGTCGGCGCCCCGCAGTCCCCACGCCTCCTCCGCCTCGTCCTCACCGACGAAGACGAGATCGGCGCGGCGCGCCAGGTCGAGCAGCACGCCCGGTCCCTCGTCGCCGGTACGCCACAGGTTCGGGCGGTGGTTCACGTCGAAGGAGATCAGCGGGCGGCCCGGGCGGGGCTCGGTGAGGGAGCGGAGCAGGGACAGGCAGTCGGCGGAGAGGGCCGCCGTGATACCGGTCAGGTGCAGGATGCGCGCGTCGAGCAGGTCCTCGTACGGAACGTTCGCGGGGGACATCGCGGAGGCCGCCGAACCGGCCCGGTAGTACGCGACCTCATGGGTACTCGCCGCCCGGTCCGCCGCCGTACGGAAGTAGATGCCGGTGGGGCGGTCGGGATCGCGCCGGACTGCCGAGGTGTCGACCCCGTAGGCCGCGATCGCGTCGACGAGATGGTCACCGAACCCGTCCGCACCGACCCGGCCGACCCACTTCGCGCGGTGTCCGGCCGTCGCGAGCGCGCAGGCGACGTTGGACTCGGCGCCCCCGATCGCGCGCCCGAAGGACGGGACGTCGGCGAGGCGGCCGGGCTGCGAGGGCAGGAACGTCACCATGGACTCACCGAGGCAGACGACATCGGCGGTGGTGGCTCCACGTTTCGCGGCTGCGGGTCCGGACACTCGGGCTCCTCGGTGGTCAGCGCTCCGCACCGGCTCTCGTCTTTGACCCGGCATCGGCTCGGATGCTAGACAGCGTCAAGCGATATGCGCAATGTGTGTTGCATATGGTGCAACGAACAGATTTCGAGGAGGGTCCATGGCCGCCGACGAGAACGTCGCGAAAGCTCCCTACACGCTTGGTGAACTCGCCGCCGAGCGCGTCGACCACCGCTTCAAGTCGCTCCCGCCCGACGCCGACGGGCTCACGGTCGGCGCCCTCGCCGCCGAGCGCCGCAACCTCTTCACCGGCGGCTTCACGACGCCCGTCCTCGCCCTCTCCGCCGAGTCCGTCGCGCACAACCTTGCGCTGCTGGAGACGTACGCCGACCGTCACGGCCTCGCGTTCGCGCCGCACGGCAAGACGTCCATGGCGCCGCAGCTCTTCGCCCGGCAGCTGGAGCACGGCGCGTGGGGCATCACAGCCGCCGTTCCGCACCAGGTCCGGGTGTACCGCGCGTACGGCATCGAGCGGATCTTCCTCGCCAACGAGCTCGTGGACGCGGTCGCACTGCGCTGGCTCGCCGGCGAGCTGGACTCCGACCCCGGCTTCCACTTCATCTGTTACGTCGACTCGGTGCGCGGCGTCGAGCTGATGGACGAAGCGCTGCGCGCCGCGGGTGCGGTACGTCCGGTCGACGTGGTAGTGGAACTCGGCGCCGGCGAAGGGGCCCGCACAGGTGCCCGCACCGAGGCCGACTGCGCGGCGGTCGCCGACGCGGTGGCCGCGGTGGGGACGCTGCGCCTGGTCGGGGTCGCCGGTTACGAGGGCGAGGTGCCGGACGCGTCCACGGAGCGGGTCCGGGACTGGCTGCACCGGCTCGTCCGGGTGGCCGCCGACTTCGACAAGGCGGGCCGGTTCGCCGCACTGGCTGCCGACGACCGGATCGTGATCAGCGCGGGCGGCAGCGCCTGGTTCGACACGGTCGCGGACGTCTTCGCGGAGATCCCCGAACTCACGCGTTCGGTATGCAAGTTGCTGCGTTCGGGGGCGTACGTCTCACACGACGACGGGCACTACCTGCGCATCACCCCGTTCAAACGGGTCCCGGAGGAGGGCGCCCTGCAGCCCGCGTTCCGCCTCTGGGCCCAGGTCGTCTCGCGGCCGTCCGACGAGCAGGCGTTCGTGAACGCGGGGAAGCGGGACGCGGCGTACGACCTCGATCTTCCGCAGGCGCAGGTCGTACGGTCCGGGCGGGACGGCTCGGTGCGCGCCGCCACCGGCATCACCGTCACCAAGCTGTCCGACCAGCACGCGTGGCTGCGCACCGAGGCCGGGGCGGAGCTGGAGGTCGGGGACTGGGTCGGCATGGGGCTGTCGCACCCGTGCACGTCGTTCGACAAGTGGCAGTTGATTCCGCTTGTCGAGGCGGACGGCACGGTCACGGACTACATCCGCACGTTCTTCTGACCCCTGCGGGCGTTGTCCTCGATTTCCGCTCCAGCCCCTCCGGCGTTTTCCCCTCCAGCCCCTCCGGCGATTGAGGAGCGGGGGTCCGGGGGCAGCACCCCCGCTGCGGGAAGGGGCGGGGAGGGGAAAGAACACCGGCACGGAAAGGCCGCACACCATGGATCTCGTCATCCGCGACGCCGCCGTCATCGACGGCACCGGCACCCCCTCCTACCGCGCCGACATCGGCATCACCGACGGCCGGATCTCGGAGATCCGCAAGGAGAGCGAGGGGCACGGCCCCCGCCCGACCGCCCGCCGCACCCTCGACGCCGGCGGCCTCGCCCTCTCCCCCGGCTTCGTCGACATGCACGCCCACAGCGACCTCGCGCTTCTCCGCGATCCGGATCACAGCGCGAAGGCCGCCCAGGGCGTCACCCTCGAAGTGCTCGGCCAGGACGGGCTGTCGTACGCCCCGGTCGACACCCGCACCCTCGCCGAGGTGCGGAAGGCGATCACCGGCTGGAACGGCGACGGCGATGACATCGACTTCGACTGGCGCACGGTCGGCGAGTACCTGGACCGCCTCGACCGCAACTTCGGCGGCGAGGGCATCGCGGTCAACGCCGCGTACCTCATCCCGCAGGGCACCGTTCGGATGTACGCCGTCGGCTGGGACGACCGCCCCGCCACCGACGCCGAGCTGACCCGGATGAAGGAGCTCGTCGCGCAGGGGATGGCGGACGGTGCGGTCGGCATGTCGTCCGGGCTGACATACACCCCCGGCATGTATGCCGACGACGCCGAACTCACCGAGCTGTGCCGGGTGGTGGCCCGGTACGACGGCTACTACTGCCCGCACCACCGTTCGTACGGGGCGGGTGCGCTCGGCGCGTACGAGGAGATGGTCCGGCTCACCCGTCCCCGAGCTCCAAAGGGAGCAGGGGAGGCCCCATTCGCGGGCTGCGCCCTCCATCTCGCCCACGCCACCATGAACTTCGGGGTGAACAAGGGCAGGGCGCCGGACCTGCTGGCCCTCCTCGACGACGCGCTCGCCGCGGGTGCGGACATCTCCCTCGACACGTATCCGTACACCCCCGGCTGCACCACGCTCGTCGCCATGCTGCCCAGTTGGGCGAGCGAGGGCGGCCCGGAGGCCGTCCTGGCACGGCTCGCGGACGACGCGACGGCGGAAACCGTCCGCCACCACCTGGAGGTCCTCGGCTCGGACGGCTGCCACGGCGTGCCGATCGAGTGGGACACCATCGAGATCTCCGGTGTGAGCGTGCCCGCCCTCGCCGACCATGTCGGCCGTACGGTGGCCGAGTCCGCGCGGCTGCGGGGCGAGGCCCCCTGGGTGACCGCCCGGCGGCTGCTCCTCGACGACCGGCTCGGTTCGACGATCCTGCAGCATGTCGGCCACGAGGAGAACGTCCGGCAGATCATGCGCCACCGCGTCCACACCGGCGGCAGCGACGGCATCCTTCAGGGCGACAAGCCCCACCCGCGCGCGTACGGCACGTTCCCTCAGTATCTCGGCCGGTATGTAAGGGAGTTGGGCATCCTTTCGCTGGAGGAGTGCATCGCCCACCTCACCTCCCGCCCGGCGGCCCGGCTGCGGCTGCCCGACCGGGGGTACGTCCGCGAGGGCTACCGCGCCGACCTGGTCCTCTTCGATCCGGCGACGGTGGCGGCGGGCTCGACCTTCGAGGCGCCGCGCACGCTGCCGGTGGGCATCCCGCACGTCCTGATCGACGGCCGCTTCGTCATCGAGGACGGCAGGCGGACCCCGGTGCTGGCAGGACGGGCGGTCCGGCCGTCCCGGCCGGTGCGCGGCTCACGGTGACCCTCCTCACCCCTCCGCCCGCTCCTTCGCCCAGGCCAGGTCCTCCTCGGTCGGGGCGTCGTCCTGGGTCAGCCTGCGCCGCCAGTAGCCACTGAACTCCACCGCCTGCCTGGGCATCCCGCGCTCCTCGACCAGGTGGCGACGGAGCGTCCGTACGGTCCCCGCCTCCCCCGCGAGCCATGCGGCCCCCGCCCCCGCCTCGCCCGGCAGCTCCGCCGCGCGGACCACGTCCGTCAGCTCCTCCCCCGCGTGCACCCAGCGCACGGTCACCTCGGCGGCGGACGAGAGCCGCTGCTCCTCCCCCGCGTCGGCAACCGCCACGTACGCCGCCGCGCGCATGCCGGCCGGCAGCGCTTCGAGCAGCGTGCCGATCGCGGGGAGCGCTGTCGCGTCCCCGGCCAGCAGCAGCCAGTCGGAGGCGGGCAGCGGCCGGGCGTACGCCGAGGACGGGCCGACCATGCCGAGTACGTCCCCGGGCTGCGCGGTCCGTCCCCAGCGGGAAGCGGGTCCGGTGTCGCCGTGGAGCACGAAGTCGACGGTCATCTCGTTGCGCTCACGGTCGTACGCCCGGACGGTGAAGCTCCGCATCCACGGCCGGTCGGCCTCCGGGATCGCGAGGTACGCCTCGTACCACCGCATCCCGTACGTGTCGTCGGGGTCCTGCTCCGGCAGGACGGGCGCGCCCTGCCCCTTCGGGAAGCAGAGCTTCATCTGCTGATCCGGCCGGTCCTCGATCAGACCGGCCAGCACATCTCCGGTAAAGGTGACGCGCGCCGTCCGCGGCGTGATCCGTTCCACGCCCACCACCTGGACGTACGACACCGGAAGCGACTGACTCATCGGATCGGCCACCTACTTTCTCCCTGATACCTTATGCCGTAAAGAGTCGCTGCGAAGTTACTTTATGGCGTAAGGAGTCGCAAGTGGTGGTCTATGCGGGACAGGGCGACGCCCGCCGTTCGATGGCCCTGCTGTGGCGCACGGAGAGCGCTCCGGCACCGGGCGGAACGGGACCGGCCCGGTCGGGACCCAAGCCCGGACTGACCGTGGACGCGATCGTGAGCGCCGCCGTCGCCGTCGCCGACGAGGACGGCATGGCGGCGCTCTCGATGCGCGCCGTGGGCGAGCGGCTCGGCCGGACGGCCATGGCCCTCTACACGTACGTCCCCGGAAGGAGCGAGCTCCTGGACCTGATGTACGACGCGGTGCATGCCGAACTCCCGTCCGACTACCCGGACACGGACAACTGGCGTGCTTCCCTCACGCGCTGGGCGGAGGACACCCTCGCCTTCCATCTCCGCCACCCGTGGGTGCTCCAGGTCTCCCAGGCCCGACCGGTGCTGGGCCCGCACGAGTACGCCGCCCTCAACACCCTCGTACGTCTTCTGTACGGGACCGGGCTCGACGCGCATCTCCTGCGGCGGCTGATCGGCACACTGTTCCACTTCGTCCGCGGCTCGGCGCAGACGGTCGCCGAGTCCCGGCTGGCCGCTGCGGTGACCGGCCAGTCCGACGAGGAGTGGTGGTTCGCCCGCTCGGCGCTGCTCGGCGAGGTGGCCCCCGACTTCGCGGACCGCTTCCCGGACGTCGGCCGCCTGGAGAGCGAGAGCACACCCGAGCCGCCACCGGCCGACGACCCGGTGCCCTACCTGGAGCGTCAGGCGCGCGAGACGTTCACCGCCGGGCTGGGCGTGCTGCTGGACGGAATCGAGGCGGCGGTGCGACGCACGGGCGCGCCGTGAGACCTGCGGGGTCTCACGGCGCGCGGGAACAGGTGCACGACGGTCGGGCGTCTGCGCCAACGGCCGGTGGCGCAGGACCTGACGCCCCGCCGCTCGCACTCTGCGGGACCACGCCCCGCGCGCGTCACCGGGGGCGGGCCGGGCGACGCGCGCGGACGTTTTCCGGCTACGGCTTGGGCAGGGTGCACCCGGTCCGGTTGAGGTCGATCTGACTGCCGGCGCCGATGCACGGCACGATGCCGTACGTCTCCTGGGCGTAGTTGATGCCCTGGCGGACCGTCACATTGCCGCTCTCGTCAACCTCACACGGATTGTTGACCGTGCACTGCTGCCCGTCCTCGTTACCGGTGTTGTTGACGGCGACGACCTTGCCGGTCGCGTTGTCGATCACCGGGGAGCCGGACGTGCCGCCGATGGTCTGGCAGGCGGAGGTGTAGCGGACCGAGTCCTTCCATGTCCACGAGCCCTCCTTCATGCGGTAGACGAAGCCGTCGATGTTGCAGCTGTACGTGCGCTTCCAGTAGCCGGAGACGACCGTGATCGCGGTGCCCTGGACCGGGTGCGCGGCGTTGAGCTCCAGCGCCTTGATGCCGTAGGTGCTCTCGATCTGGGCGTAGGTACGGGTGAGTTGATACAGCGATATGTCGGTGTCGGTCATCGTCCCGTACGCGATCTTGCTGGCGCGCAGGGTGCCGACTCCGCTGCCCGCGGAGTTCAGCAGGGTGAAGCTGCGGGTGGACTTCCGGCCGAGGACGACCTCACCCGGACCGGGGAAGCCGGTCTCCAGGCAGTGCCCGTTGGAGAGCACGAGCGCCGGGTCGCTCGGGAGCGAGGCGGCCGTGCGGACCACGGAGCCGGAACAGTTGCTGAGCGCGACCGTACCGGCGAAGTCGACCGCCTTGGCCGTGACCTGCTGAACCTGCGTCGTCTTCTGCGGCGCGGCCGCGTCGTGGCTTGTGGCCGCGACAGCGGGTGCCGTTCCCACTCCGAGGAGGAGAACGGCGAAAAGCGCGCCGAGGAGAGGCTTCTTCATGTGGGGGTCCCCTCTATGACCTCTGTGACCGAAGTTCCTTCGGTTTTGTCATGCGCATTGTTAGGGGTGCGCGTGTCCGGGGCAAGACCGCCTTCCGGCCTCGGGACCCTCGTTAGGCTGTACGCATGGTGCAGAGCAAGGCGGAGGACGTCGACGGATACCTGTCCGAGGTGCCGGAGGAGCGCCGGGACGCCCTGGTCGGACTGCGGTTGATGTGCCGCCAGGAGCTCAAGGGCTTCGGCGAGATCATGGCCTACGGAATGCCCGCCTACGAACGGGACGGCGTCGTCGAGATCGCCTTCGCGAGCCAGAAGAACTACGTCTCCTTCTACCTGCTGCGCACCGATGTCCGCGCGGCATTCGAGGAGCGGCTGGCCGGACAGGACATGGGCAAGGGCTGCCTGCGCTTCCGCAAACCGGAGAACATCGACTTCGACCTGGTGCGCGACCTGTTGAGGGCCACTGCGGCCCGGCCGGGAACAGTCTGCTGACGGGGTGGCCGGTCAGCCGCGTGCGGTTCGGGCTCCACCGCCGTGCGGCCCCGACAACACGCCGCGGGGCCGTCCCCCGCCGGCCGACGACAGGAACGAAGAGGTACCGGCCGCCGGTAGTCCGCCACCTCTCAGCGGGCCGACGGGGATGCCTGCGCCGGTACCCGCGGCTCGGCCGGTGCGCCGAAGCGGGCCAGGCAGTGCCAGACCATCTTCAGCGACTGCGTCTCGTAACGGCCCGTCCGCGCCGCGTCCCCGATGATCCGCGGATCGAGCACGCCGCCCTCCGCGATCTCCGCGCCGAGGTCCACGAACTCCTGCCCTCGGTAGTCCGCGTGTTGGTGCAACTCGTCGACGAACAGCCTGACTCCGCCGTGCCATTCCGTGGGACACGGCAGTCGGCGGGCGGCTTCCTCCACGGCGGTGCCGCGGTGGCTCGGGTCGAGAACCAGAGCCTCCATATGACGGTCGAGCACCACCGGGCCGTGCACCTGCGCCTCGATGTAGTCGTTGAGCGCGTCCTGACTGTCGGCCTCGGCCAGTTCGATGAGCCGCATACGGTCGGCCACGCCGAAGTCCGTGGGTTCGGCGGCACTGTCCGGGTAGCAGAAGGTGGCGCGCGAAAGCGCCTCGGCGGTCAGCCGGAAGTGCGCCGAGCCGAAGCGTGGCGCCGCCCCGACCTCCTTGCACCGGAAGTTCAACGCCCCGTACACCGGCCGCTGTTCACCGGGCACACCGTCGTACGCACCGCCGAAGATCCGGCTCTCCCAGCGCCACCGGTCGCCGCCGGGGTGCGCGGTCAGCCCGCCGTTGCTGGTACCGGTGACGAATTGCGAGTGGTAGACGCCGTCCTCGGCCAGCTTGGCCAGGATCGGGCGGTCGCCCGCCATCCGGTCGGGGTGGAAGTTCAGCGTGAGCGCCACGGCCCGGTCCAGTGGCTGCCCCGAGGAGAGAGAAGCGACATGTCTCAGGGCGCGCGCCGAGGCGGAGGCGGATGAGGGATCAGCTGTCACCGGCGCAGTCTGCCGGAACGCGGTCCGCCGTCGCATGTGGATTGCGCGTGTCCGGCACGCCCTCGGAGTCGCCCCGGGCGCCATCGGGGATGCCCGGAACACCTTCGGGGGCGCCCTGACCGAGCACATGCTCCCGTCCCCACGCGCCGAGCGGCCCGAGCGCCTCGTTGAGCGCGAACCCGAGCGGGGTCAGCGAGTACTCGACGCGGGGCGGCACCTCGGCATGCACCTTCCGGTGCACGATGCCGTCGTCCTCCAGTTCCCGCAGATGCGAGGTGAGCACCTTCTCGGTGATCCCCGGCACCAGTCTGCGCAGCTCGCCGAAGCGGCACGTCTGCTCGTTCAGCGCCCAGAGGATCAGCACCTTCCACTTGCCGCCGATGACATCCATCGCCGCGTCGATCCCGCAGACGAACGCCCCCGGCCTCCGCACGGTCCCCATGCCCCACCCCTCCCACCTGGTCACTCACCCCGCGGTAACCACCCACTCAAAAGTGGGTACTTGATCACTCCGAGGCCTGCGACCAGCCTAATCTCCATGACTGACAACACCCCTGAGAAGCAGCCGCTCACCCTCCTCGGGCTCGGTGCCATGGGCACCGCGCTCGCCCGGACCTGGCTCGCCGCCGGGCATCCGCTGACCGTCTGGAACCGCAGCCCCGCCCGTGCCGAGGCGCTGGCCACCGAGGGGGCGAGCGCGGCCGGGACGGCCGCGGAGGCGGTGGCCGCGAACCGGCTCGTCGTCCTCTGCCTGCTGGACGACGCCTCCGTCGGGCAGACCTTGGCCGGCGCCGACCTCGCCGGCAAGGACCTGGTCAACCTCACCACTTCCACTCCGGGCCAGGCGCGCGCACTCGCCGCGTGGGCCCAGGAGCGCGGCGCCCGCTTCCTGGACGGCGGGATCATGGCGGTGCCGCCGATGATCGGCGTCGCGGGCTCCGGCGGCTACATCTTTTACAGCGGGTCCCGCCCCCTGTTCGACGCGCACGGGGAGACGCTCGCCGTGCCGGCCGGCACCACCTATACCGGCGAGGATCCCGGCTTCGCCGGCCTGCACGACGTGGCGCTGCTGAGCGCGATGACGGGGATGTTCGCGGGGGTCGCACACGCCTTCGCGCTGATCCGCAAGGAGAACATCGACCCTCGGGCGTTCGCCCCGCTGCTGGCCGACTGGCTCACCGCCATGGCGCCCGCGGTGCACGCGACTGCCGCTCAGCTGGAAAGCGGCGACTACCGCGCGGGCGTGGCCTCCAACCTCGCCATGCAGGTCGCGGCCAGTGCGACGCTGCTGCGCACGGCCGAGGAGCAGGGGGTCAGCGCCGAACTGCTGACCCCCTACCTGGCGCTGATGGAGCGGCGCCTCATGGAAGCGGAGCGGGGCGGCGAGGAGGGCACCACGGGCGTCATCGACCTGCTGGTGCGCTGAGCGCCGCCGACAGTGCGGTCCCGGGTGTCCGTGCCCTACCGGTCACGCGGGTCCGCCGATCGGCGGCCGCCGCGGTGGGGACCAGGGCCCGCGTACCAGGCGGATCCGCCCCTGGTCGGAGGCCTACGCCGCCCCGGTTGCGTACGGTCGGACCATGACGACCGACCACGACCGCACTCTCGACCTCGACGCGTACTTCGCCCGTATCGGCTGGGCCGGGGAGCGCCTCCCCACCGTGGAGGTGCTGCGTTCCGTGCACCGCGCCCATGCGCTGGGCATCCCGTTCGAGAATCTGGACCCCGTGCTCGGCAGTGCGCCCTCACTGGCGCTCGCGGACCTCCAGGCGAAGCTCGTACGCAGTGAGCGCGGCGGGTACTGCTACGAGCACAACACCCTCTTCGCCGCCGTGCTGGCCGAGCTCGGATTCACGGTGAGGCTGCTCTGCGCGCGCGTGGTGCTGGGGGCCGCGCCGGGGGACGTACGGCCGCGCACCCACATGCTGATGCTGGTCGACGTGCCGGGCGAGCCGACCCCGTATCTCGCCGATGTCGGCTTCGGCGCGAGCAGCTCGCTGCTGGAGCCGATCGCACTGGTGGCGGACGCGGAGCTGCACGACGCACCGCGCCGTCACCGGCTCGTCCACGCACCGCACGACGGCCCGCTGCCGCTGTGGAAGCTGCAGACGCTGTCGGCGGGCGGGGAGTGGGAGGACCAGTACGCGTTCACGCTGGAGCCGTTCGAGGCACCGGACTACGAGGTCATCAACTGGCACATCGCGACCAATCCGCGCTCCCCGTTCCAGCACCTGGTGTACGTCCAGCGCACCACTGCGGACCGCCACATGGCACTGTCCGGCCGGAAGCTCACGGAGACGGCGTCCGACGGCACGCAGAAGGAACGGGAGCTGGCGGACGGCGACGAACTACTGCGGGTCCTGGCGGACGACTTCGGCATCCGCCTCCCGGAGGGCACGCGCCTGCCCGAGTGAGGGCGGCGACCCATTCGCGTGGCGCATCTCACCCGCCCCGGCCCGTCACACACCCATTCCAAGCCGCGTCACGGTCCCCGGCCAGGGTTCCCACGGCCGGGGACGGCGGGTACATGGCGATGGAAGACCGGGCGGGCGAACCGGGTTCCCCGGGCGGGTCAACCTGCGGGCAAACCCCGCGCACCCTGCGAAACACCACCGTATCCTCGCTGGCATGCAGGTCATCCAGTCGACGAAGCTCGCCAATGTCTGTTACGAGATCCGGGGCCCCGTGCTCGAGGAGGCGATGCGGCTGGAAACAGCTGGTCACCGCATCCTCAAGCTGAACACCGGCAACCCCGCGGCGTTCGGGTTCGAGTGCCCGCCCGAGATCCTCGAAGACATACTGCGCAACCTCTCCGGGGCGCACGGTTACGGCGATGCGAAGGGGCTGCTGTCCGCGCGCCGCGGGGTGATGCAGCACTACCAGACCAAGGGGATCCCCCTCGACGTCGAGGACATCTACCTGGGCAACGGCGTCTCCGAGCTGATCCAGATGTCGATGCAGGCGCTGCTCGACGACGGCGACGAGGTGCTCGTACCCGCGCCGGACTATCCGCTGTGGACCGCCTCCGTGTCGCTGGCCGGCGGTACGGCCGTGCACTACCGGTGCGACGAGCAGGCCGACTGGATGCCGGACCTCGCGGACATCGAGCGGAAGATCACGGACCGCACCAAGGCGATCGTGATCATCAACCCGAACAATCCGACCGGTGCGGTCTACGACGACGAGATGCTGCGCGGGCTGACGGAGATCGCCCGCCGCCACAACCTGGTGGTCTGCTCCGACGAGATCTACGACCGGATCCTGTACGACGGAGCGACACACACCCCGACGGCGGCCATCGCGCCCGATCTGCTGGTGCTCACGTTCAACGGGCTCTCCAAGAACTACCGGGTGGCGGGTTACCGGTCCGGGTGGCTGGCCGTCTGCGGCCCGAAGGGGCACGCCGCCTCGTACATCGAAGGGCTGACGATCCTCGCCAACATGCGGCTGTGCGCCAATATGCCGTCGCAGCACGCGGTGGCCGCGGCGCTCGGCGGGCGGCAGTCGATCGACGACCTGGTGCTGCCGGGCGGGCGGATCCTGGAGCAGCGGGACGTCGCATACGACCTGCTGACGCAGATCCCGGGCGTCACCTGCGTGAAGCCGAAGGGGGCGCTGTACCTCTTCCCGCGGCTCGACCCCGCGGTCTACAAGATCAAGGACGACCGGCAGATGGTCCTCGACCTGCTGCGGGCCGAGAAGATCATGGTCGTGCAGGGTACGGGGTTCAACTGGCCGGAACCCGATCACTTCCGGATCGTGACGCTGCCGTCGGCCAAGGATCTGGCGGACGCGGTGACCAGGATCGGCGCGTTCCTGGACGGGTACGGGCAGCCGTGAGACAACCGGATCCCGACACCGCTCAACTTTAGACTGAATCCAATGTAGGATGGTCTCCTGACCGTGAGCAGGAGGCCATCCCCATGTACGAGCCGATCCGCACCAAGTCGGTCCACTCGATGGCCGGCGCAGCGCAGTACCCCCACCGCACCCGCGAGGAGGAGCTGGACATCCAGCTCGCCGGGCATCTGGCCGCCCTGCTCGCCGTCACCGACGAGCTGGGGCTCGGCCGGCCGGGCGACCGCATTGCCGAGCAGGTGGCCCGGCTGCGCGGGGCGCCCCCGGCGCGGCATGCCGCGCTGACCCGGGCCGACCCCGCCGCATTGCACCACCGGGCGCTCACCCTTGCCGGCCGCGCGCTCGTCGTCGCCGCGTCCCGCGCGGACACCGCCGCTGCGATTCTCGCCGCCGAGCGCATGGACGCACACACCGCCGCCCTGCATGACGCCGAGCTGATCGGCGCCCCCTGACGGCCCCGGTCCGCGGGCCGGGGAGGCGCGCGGACCGGGTGCCCTTCATGTGCCGTGCCCGGCCGCCCGGGCTGTCGGCTGTCCCTCCGCGGGCACCGGCCTGTGCCGCGAAGACTCCCCGGCCGGGCCACCGCGGCCCCGCCGGCCCCCGGTCAGGCGTTCACGAGTTCCCTCGAGCCCAGCTTCTGCCGGGCGAATTCGAGGTTGCCGACCACCCGGTCGTGGTGCTCGGGGGGCACCTTGCCGCTCTCGAGGAGGCGTTGGTTGCAGCGCTCCGACTCCTCATAATTCCCGGTCCAGTAAGCGGATACGGCGAGTTCGTCGAGCGAGCACCAGTCGTACCACTCGAACTCGACGAACAGAATGTCTTCCGGGTACGGGATCTGCGCTGCTTGCTGCGCAAACATGTACGCAAGTGGCCAACGCTGGCCGTTCAGGCGGCAGTAGCGTGCGAGTTCACCGATTGCTTCGGCGCGCGAGGGACGGCTTTCGTGCGCGCGGAGGTAGCGGTCGATCACCTCGGCCGGCCGCCGGCCGAGCTCTACCGCGATCCGTGCGGCATAGAGGTGGGCACAGAAGACTTCCTCGGCGAATCCGCCCATGCCGGCCCGGCGGTCGTAGGCGGCGAGTGACTTCTTCGGCTCTCCGGCATCGCGCCAGCTCTGGGCGAGATAGAAGACGTAGCGGGAGTTGTCGGGTTCCTTGATCAGGCCTTGCTGAAGGACCTTGGCGTCACGCAGGTACTTCTTCCGCTGCCCTTCTCCCCTCAGGCGTGCGCCACCACCCACCGAGAGGATGTTGGCGCCTTCGAACGTCCCGAGGGTGTACGGCGTTCCGCAGTCGATGTACTCGTGCAGGACGCCGACGTAGCGCCAGGGCAGCCGGGTTGAGACCAGAGCGGGGCGCCAGTGGATGAGGGGTCCGTCGTGCAGTGCGACGTGGTAGGCGTCGTGGGTCAGCTCCGGCATGCGAAAGCCGGGCTCCACCTCCATCTCGTCGTCGGCGTCGATGAACAGCAGATAGTCCGCTTCGGCACGCGCCAGGTCGATCGCCTCGCTGCGGCTCCCGTCGTACCCCTTCCAGGGACTTTCGTGCAGGGCGCCCGGCAGGTCACTGAAAACATCACGGATGACGTCCTGAGTGCCGTCGGTCGAGCCGGTGTCCAGGATGACCCACGTGTCGATCAAAGGGCGCACGGACTCGAGGCAGCGTCTGATGACCGGGGCCTCGTTCTTGACAATCATGTTCAGGCAGACCGTTGATTTCACGGGTCACCTCCAACTCGGTGAGGCAGAAGACCTACGTCACGACATCAGCTCGGGCGCTTGAGCAGGACGAAGCCCTGTTCCCTGGCCACGGCGACATATCCCTGTGCCTGGGCATTGCCCAGGGCCTGCTGTTCCTCGAGGACGTTCTGCGGCCACCGCTGATTGAACGGCACCCAGGTGTCGACCATGATCCACTGAGGATCGGGGCGACTGTCGGCCCAGCCGTAGAGGCTGACACTCGTACGGTTCGTGAGCTGGGGCACGAGCAGATTGGATGCCTGGACCGTGGCGCCGTCAGGGATCCGGTCCATCAGACGGTGGGCGACAGCGATGCGGGGATCGTCCCGCCAGGTGGCCGGCTGGACAAGCTGCCAGAACGGATACTGCGGAAGGACCAGGAATGTGATCGCAGCGGACCCGGCGAGGTATCGTCGCAGGCTGCTCCTGCTCGGCTTCCGTCGGATCAAGGCGTCGATGAAGGCCGCGAAGACGATCGGCATCAGCACGAGCGAATAGTGGTAGGCGGTGCCCCAGTGGGTGCTGAGCTCTGAGGCAGCCCGCCACAACAGGGTCGGCACTGCGATCCACATCAACGGGGACCGCAGGGCCAGGAACAGGGTCGGGGCCAGCACGAGCAGGAGCGTCGAGACCTTGGTCTCGGGGGTGATGAGACCGATCGTGTTCTTGTACAGCAGATCCGTCAGCCCACCCCCACTGCCTTCCGGGCCATTCAGCCAGTGCCAGTAGTCGTAGGACCCGTTCGGGCTGAAGGCCGGCAGAATGACCATCGTCGCCAGCAGCGCCCCGGCCAGACCGACTGCGGCGGTGATGATCCCGAGCTTGCGGTCGCCGCGCCGGGCGATGACGAGGCCGATCACGACCACGGTGAGCCCGAGGTCCTCCTTCACCAGCAGCAGAGGCAGAGCCCAGCAGACCGCGGCACGCATCCGGCCCGTCGCGAGAGCGGTGAGTGAGCATGCGAGAAGAGGAACGGCGAAGGCCCACTCATGGAAGTCGGAGCCGACCCCGCTCGCGAGACCCCAGGAGAGGCCGTAGCAGACCCCGATGACCGCGGCGGCGGGGGAGCCCAGCGCTCGGCGTGCCCACAGAGTCAGGGGCACAACGCTCGCGGCGATCAGCGCCGCCTGCACCACGAGCAGGGCCATCGCCGAAGGCCACAGCCGGTAGACGGGTGCCACCAGGGCCAGAATGGGAGAGAAGTGGTCCCCCAGGATGGGAAAGTCCGGACCCTTGATTTCGGAGACGGGCAGGTGCCCATGCGCGTAGGAGCGGACGACCTGCTCGAAGATTCCCAGGTCGAAGCTGTGGGAGAGCATGCGCTGATGGATACGCAAGGACAACGTCGCGTACGTGAAGAACAGCGTTCCCGCCAGGGCCCAGATCCACCACGGGATGTCGGAGCGGCTCCCGCGAGACGGTTCGACTGCCGGCCCTTCAGCCACAGTTGATTTTTGTTGCACCGGGAGCGTGGCACTGTCGGTGGGTGGGGCTTGCATGACTTATTCCTTCCGGAAAGCTGACCCTGAGGGCCTCAAGATGCCAGCAGCCTTCGCGGCTTGGCTCTGAGCCGCCACGTGCGCGCGCAAAATACTCCGAACAGCGGCACACCTGGGGTGTGGTGGAGTCACCCGCGCTTCTCGCGAGGGGCATCGGCCGATGCCTGCCGCACCGTTACCGACTTGATGACGACAGCCTTCCTCGGCTTTCCGTCGGAGGATCCGTCCTGCGTCCCGTCCCTGGCGATCGCCTTCAGTACGTCCAATCCGCTCACGACTTTCGCAAAGGGAGTCCACGCGGGCGACATGGGAACGGCAGGATCGGCATAACTGATGAAGAACTGACTGCCGTTCCTACCGGGAACCACCTTTGACATCGCCACGACGCCGGCCGAATATTCGGCTCCGTCCAGATTCTCGTCATCGAAGAAATAGCCAGGATCGGCTGCGCCTTCTCCTTTGGGGTCACCGCAATCCAATACGAAAATCCCTCGGGTCGTGACACGGTGACACTTGCTGCCGTCGTAGTACCCCTTCCGCGCCAAGAAGGAGAAGGAGTTGGTGGCGCAGGGCGCCTTGCCGGTCAAGGCCTCCAAGGTGATGGTTCCCCGGTTTGTCACGAGTTCTGCCCTGTACGGCCTGGCTGCGGCGGAGGCGTCGAAGGTGGGAATTCCCACAGCCTTTGCACCACTGGTGAGTTTGTATGAGCACGTGGCCGGCGGTTTCGCATCGACGCTGTCTCTCGTCAGGGAGACCGCTGCCCATGTCAGTCCTGAACACGTCGTGGTCACGGCGAGTGCGACCGTCGCCACCCTGACCACACGCTTTCTGACCCTGGTGCGGAAATTCATCTTTCCTTGAAAATCTCTGACGGACATTCGAGCCTCGATTTGGCGAGTGGGGGCTGATGAAGCATCCAGAGCGTATCCATCCGAGTGTGTGTCGGCCGCACCGACACACACTCGGGATTGAAACCACTACTGGGCCGCGTGGCCCAACTCTTCGACGTGCTATCCCCTTTCAGCCCCTGCATCGCTCTGCCGATCGCCTGAACGTCTGGTGTGTCTCGCCCATTTTCTTGCATACGCCCTCGAATGTTGCGTCAGAGGCTCTGCGTGCCTCTCGAGACCACTCCATTCGGTTCCACAAGGAGCAAATTCATGAGTCCTGAGAACAGGACCCCCGCACGTCTGGGCCCGGTGCCCCGAGGTCGCAAGTGGCTGGCCGGCGGCACGATGGCAACGCTGAGCCTTGTCGTGCTGGGCTTCTCCAGCCCTGCGATGGCGGCCGCCCAGAGTGCCTTCTCTCCGGGCGAGATGAGCCGTCCTGCGCTTATGGGCGGTGACAAGTGCGAGCGCGAGAAGAACAAGCACGACAGGGACAAGTGCTGCGACCACCACAAGAACAAGCACGACAGGGACAAGTGCAAGGAGAAGGAGAAGGGCAAGCGCGGGCCCACCGGGCCCACCGGGCCGACGGGTCCCCGCGGCGCCACGGGACCGACCGGACCCACGGGTGAGAACGGAGCCACCGGAGCCACGGGACCGACCGGACCCACCGGACCCACGGGAGCCACCGGACGCACCGGAGCCACGGGACGCACCGGAGCCACCGGAGCCACCGGACGCACCGGAGCCACGGGACGCACCGGAGCCACCGGAGCCACGGGACGCACCGGAGCCACTGGAGCCACGGGGCCGACCGGAGCCACGGGACCGACCGGAGCCACGGGTCAGAACGGAGCCACCGGAGCCACCGGAGTCACGGGAGCCACGGGACCGACCGGACCCACGGGACCGACCGGACCTACGGGACCGACCGGAGCCACCGGAGCCACCGGAGCCACCGGAGCCACCGGAGCCACCGGACGCACGGGACCGACCGGACCCACCGGAGCCACCGGACGCACCGGAGCCACCGGAGCCACCGGAGCCACGGGACGTACCGGAGCCACGGGCGCCACCGGAGCCACGGGACGTACCGGAGCCACGGGCGCCACCGGAGCCACGGGCGCCACGGGAGCCACGGGTGCCACGGGTGGGACCGGGCCGTGCATCAATGTCACCTCGACGCAGCCCAACGGCAACGAGCAATTCCTCGGCGCACTCTTCAACGGGCAAGCGTTCTACGGTAGGCGCCACCTCGTAGACGGCGGGGGCCCGGAGAATCAGAACATCACCTTCGGGTCGGCGAACACCGCAGGCTGGGGAAACCTGAGCACAATCACGGGCTTCCCCACGGACTCCCCCGTCTGCGGCATCTCGGTCGACGCCAACGGAAGTGACGCCTTCTACAAGATCATCACCACGGATGGTGACGTCTACACCCTGCACTGCGCCGCCAACGGGCAAACCCTCGTGTGCCCCGCCGAAGGTTCGCAGTGGAGGGAAGTAACGACTCTGCCGAACGCGCCGACTTTCGGCCCCAGCGAGCCGTTCGAGAAGGGCGAACCACTGAACCCGAGCGAGCAGTCCAGCCTGATGGACCAGCTGATGGAAAGCCTCGCCGCCAACGGGGCGATGGGGCCGGGCATGGACGCAGTCGAGAAGGGACTCTCGAAGAACTAGAAACGGTCCCGACCTCGTTGGGATCCCTCTGAAGTGTGCCGTGCCCGGGATCGTCCGGGCACGGCACACGTGCGTGCGCCGCGCGGCGCAGCCCAAGTTCCCACCTGTGACCGGGTTGCCGGAGAGAATCGGCCGCTCCCGTTGCGTACTGGGATGCGCACTTCACCTGCCGTCCACTCAACTCGGCCTGGAATGTGGGTTTCCGCGAGCAGTCTGCATCCGTGAGACGCATCGTGGGAATCGTCCTGGCGGTGCTGCTGATCGGCGGAGTGGCAGTAGCCGTCGTAGCAGGCCGCGACAGCAAGGACACGAGCACGGCAACGAAGACCGTGCGTGGAGTGATCGGGTCGGAGAAGGCGGAGTTCTTCGCCGATCCCGATGTGGTGAAGGCCCTTGCTGCCAAGGGATTCACCGTGAAGGTGGAAACGTCCGGGTCCTGGGCCATGGACCGACTGCCCCTGAAGGAGTACGACTTCGCCTTCCCCGGCTCGAAGGCTCCGGCCGATGAGCTGCAGCGCAAGTCCTCCGTCAAGGGCGGCCCGCTCAGGCCCTTCTACTCGCCGCTCGTCGTCGTCGCGCACCGCGGCGCCGCGCAGGTGCTGGCGGACAACGGGCTGGCGACACTGACCGGCAAGTCCAGCGGGAAGCTGCGCATGGCCCCGTATTTGAAGGCGGCGAAGGCGGACCGGACCTGGCAGCAGCTCAAGGGCACGGATAAGCACGCCGAGCTGACCGGGACAGTGTTCATCGCGAGCACCGATCCTGTCGCATCCAACTCCGGCGCGCTCTACCTCGCCGCCGCCTCGTACGTCGCCGACGGCGGCCGGGTCGCCGCCGACGACGCCGCGATCGACCGCACTGCGCCGCTGCTGAAGAAGCTGATCCAGGTGCAGGGCGCGCAGCAGACCAGCAGTGACGCGCCGTTCCGGGACTTCATCAGCGGAGTCGGCAATCCGCTGGTCCTGGTGTACGAGTCGCAGGTCGCCTCGCTGCTGATGCAGAAGCAGCAACAGGAGCTCGGGGACCTGGTCGTCCTCTACCCGGACACCACCGTCTCCAGCGATCACACCCTCGTACCTCTGACCGCCCCGGGCCGGCAGCTCGGCGAGCTGCTCTCCGCCGACCCCGGGCTGCGCAGGCTGGCCGCGCGGCACGGCTTCCGCCCTCAGGGCGCGGCAGCCGAGTTCACCGCCGCGACCGGTGACCACACCGACTACATCGACCAACAGCTGACCGGGATCCGCCAGGCGCCCGTGCCCACCGCAACGGTGCTGCGCGCGATGGCCCGCCGGACCCGTGGCTGATGACACACGCCTTCCGGGAGACCTCACCCATGACCGAAACCGAGCCGCAGCCGCTCGTCCTCACCCCGCCCGAGCCCGTCGCCCCCGTCCGCACCGAGCAGGCCGCCGGCCTCGTCCCGGTCGACGACTCCGTCCGCACGGAGATGACGCGGCGGGCCGCCGAGTACGTCGCCGGCCTCGCCGGGCTCGATGCCCGCTCGCCCGAGTTCACCACCAGGATCGGGGAGATCGCCGCCCTCGGGCAGGGCGACATCCGAAGCGCCGCCCAGCAGTCCAACCGGATGCTGGACCGTACGGTCCGTGAGCTCTCGGCCGGGCCGGGGGACGGTGACGCTCGGTCGAGGGTCGGTGCCTCGCTCGTCGAGCTGCGCCGCACCGTCGAGGACCTCGACCCGCGTGACACCCCCGGTCGCGGGGCCCGCCGGCTGCTGGCGAAGCTGCCCGGCGGCAACAGGCTGCGCGATCATGTCGCGAAGTACGCCTCCGCGCAGTCCACCCTCAACAGGATCGTGGGATCGCTCCGCGGCGGCCAGGACGAACTGCGCCGCGACAACGCCGCCCTGCACACCGAGCGCACCCGGCTCTGGGAGACGATGGGCAAGCTCCAGGAGTACGTCGTCCTGACCGAGGCCCTGGACGGCGCGGTCGAGCAGCGCATCCGGGCGACGGAGGCCGCCGACCCGGTGCAGGCGGACGCCCTGCGGGCCGATGTGCTGTTCCCTGTACGGCAGAAGCACCAGGATCTACTGACCCAGCTCGCGGTCTGCGCGCAGGGGTACCTGGCGATGGATGTCGTGCGCCGCAACAACGAGGAGCTGATCAGGGGCGTCGACCGCGCAGCGACCACGACCGTCTCCGCGCTGCGGATCGCCGTGATGCTGGCATCGGCGCTGGAGAGCCAGCGCAAGGTGACTGAGCAGGTGCAGGTGCTGCGCTCCACGACGGAGGATCTGATCCGCGGCAATGCGGAGATGCTCGCCACCCAGAGCGGGGAGATCCAGCGGATCGCCGCGGACCCGGCGGTGGGCGCGGAGACACTGCGGACTGCGTTCCAGCAGATCTACCGGACGCTGGACGCGATCGACACGTACAAGGTGCAGGCGACCGAGTCCATGGCGGCGACGGTCGAGTCGTTGACGGCCGAACTCCAGCAGGCCGGCACCCACTTGGAGCGCAGCCGGACGGCGGGGGCCCTTGAGGGCGGCGGTCTCGGATGAAGGGCCGGCTCAGAAGGCTGCGCCGTCGGGTGTCGCGCAGGCTCGCCGCGCTCCTGGCCGCCGCGGCGCTCGTGCCGGTCGCCGCGTGTTCCGCGGCGGACGGTCCCGCGGCGTCCGGGAAGAAGGACGACGGTGCTCCGCGGGCGGGCACGCTGCGGGTGCTGGCGTCCAGTGAACTGGCCGATATGAAGCCGCTGTTGGAGCAGGCGCGGAAGGCCACCGGGATCACTGTGCGGCCCACCTGGACCGGGACGCTCGACGCCGTCCAGCAGCTCGGCTCCGGGAAGGCGGACGAGGCGTACGACGCAGTGTGGCTGTCGTCCAACGACTATCTGCGGCTCCACCCGGAGGCGGCGAAGCGGGTCACGTCCGAGACGCCGCTGATGGCGTCGCCGGTCGCCATCGGCGTCAAGCCGGCAGTGGTGAAGCGGCTGGGCTGGGACCCGTCGCGCGTCACCTGGTCGCAGGTGCACCGGGCGGTGGCCGACGGGGAGCTGACGTACGGAATGACGGATCCGGCGCGCTCCAACTCCGGTTTCGCCGCGCTCGTTTCGGTCGCTTCGGCGCTGTCGGGCGCCCAGTCCGCGCTGACCGACGCCGATGTCCGCAAGGCGAGCGGAAAGATGGAGGAGTTCTTCGGCGGGCAGCGGCTGACCTCCGGATCGTCCGGCTGGCTGGCCACCGCGTACGCCCGGCGGGGCACGGTCGACGCGCTGATCAACTACGAGTCCGTGCTGCTCTCCCTGAGTCGGGACAGTCGTACCGGGCTGACGGTGATCCGCCCGCGCGACGGTGTGGTGACGGCGGACTACCCGCTGAGCCTGCTCTCCGCCGCCTCGCCGGAAGCGAAGGACTCGGTGCGCGCCCTGACCTCGTACCTCCGCTCCCCCGCCGTGCAGCGGCAGCTGACCCGGGAGACGTTCCGCCGCCCGGTCGTCACGTCCGTGCGGCCCGCGGCGCCGCTGGCCGCCGAGGCGCGGCGTGAACTGCCTTTCCCCGGCTCGCGATCCGTCGCGGACGGGCTGCTCGACCGTTACGAGAACAAGCTCCGGCGGCCCTCGCGCACCGTGTACGTCCTGGACACGTCCGGGTCGATGAAGGGCGAGCGGCTCCGGAAGCTGAAGGCGGCGCTGACCGGGCTGACCGGGGACTTCCGGGAGCGCGAGGAGGTCACGCTGCTGCCGTTCGGGTCGTCGGTGAAGCGGGCACGTACCCATACGGTCGATCCCACCGATCCGCAGGCGGGACTTGCGGCGATCAAGGCGGACACCGCCGCCCTGACCGCGAGCGGCGAGACGGCGATCTTTTCGAGTCTGGAGTCCGCCTACGACCGGCTGGGTCCGGACACCGGGTCCGCGTTCACCTCGATCGTCCTGATGACGGACGGCGAGAACACGACGGGCGACTCGGCCGACGACTTCGCCCGCTTCTACCGTTCGCTCCCGGCTGCGCGTCGCGTCACCCCCGTCTTCCCGGTCGTCTTCGGCGACTCGGACCGTGCGGAGCTGGACGCGATCGCCTCCCTGACCGGCGGCCGGCTCTTCGACGCGACGAAGGATCAGGGGCCGGGCTCCCTGGACGGTGCCTTCGAGGAGATCCGTGGCTATCAGTAGAGCGCCGGGCCGGTTCCTGGCGTACATCGAGTCGCGCAAGAACCTCACCGGGAGCGCCTGCGGGATCGCCGGGCTCGCCCTCACCTTTACCGGGCTCGCCGGCGCGTACTGGCCGGTGGTGATCGTCGGACTGTACGGCGCAGGTGCGCTGATCGCCCCGCCGGAGCGGCCACCCGCCCCGGACTTCCCCGACCCGTCGTCCCAACTGGATTCGTTGCGGGCCGACTTCGTGACCCTGCGGGCCTATCTGGACGAGGTCGAGCTGCCGCCCGCCGCGTCCGGGCGGCTCGTCGAGCTGACGGAGCTGCTGGCAGGGCTGCTCGACCCCGGCTGGGTCTCCGAGGCCTTCGCCACCGATCCGGAAGGCATCCACGCCCTGTCGCGCGCCGTGCACCAGGACATCCCGGAGTCCGTCGACACGTATCTGCGGACACGGTGGTGGACCCGGATCGCACCGGGCACCGAGCCGCCCGAGCGCCATCTCGAACAGCAGCTGTCGCTGCTCCACCGGGAGGCGGAGTCGCTGGTCGCAGGGTTGCGGGAGGCCGAGGCGCGTCGGCAGCAGACGCACACGCGGTACCTGGAGGACCGGGGCCGGTCCGACTAGGTCCTGTCCTGTCGATCTTCGTGGATCAGCCCGGGGCGCCTGGTGCGGCGCATCGCAAGGCGGAGGATCGTCCTCGTACTGGACGTACGTGGGCGAGTCCGACAACGCGGCGAGGTGCCGCGCCAGGCACCCCGGGCCCACGAAGATCGGCAGGACAGGACCTGAGCCCCGACCGCCGGCATGGAGTCCCCCACATCCTCAGCCGGCCTCCGGACGGCTCGGCCGAAGGCCATGTGAAGGATCATCGAGGCAATGTGAAGGTCCCGCGCGCACGCTTACGGCGACGCGCGGACGTTCTCTATAAAAAGGGGCGGGAAAGGGCGGCCCCCGGAACCGTAAGGGGGTTCCGGGGGCCGTTCCGCGGCGGGCTGTTGACCCCACAGGTCAGGGCGGATGTCGAAAGGCCCGGCCACGGGGATCGCGGGGGCGCACTTCAGGAGTGCGCCCCAGGGGCGTCAGCCCAGGCGCTGGACCAGCGCGCGGTACTCGTCCCACAGTTCCTTCGGCGTGTGGTCACCGAAGGTGTTGAGGTGCTCGGGGACCAGCGCCGCCTCCTCGCGCCAGACCTCCTTGTCGACCGTGAGCAGGAACTCCAGGTCGGACTCGGAGAGGTCCAGGCCATCGGTGTCCAGGGAGCCCTTGGCGGGCAGGATGCCGATCGGCGTCTCGACACCCTCGGCCTTGCCGTCCAGGCGCTCGACGATCCACTTCAGAACACGGCTGTTCTCGCCGAAGCCCGGCCACACGAACTTGCCCGCGTCGTTCTTGCGGAACCAGTTCACGTAGTAGATCTTCGGGAGCTTCGCCTGGTTTCCTCCCCGCGCGGCGTCGCTGCCGATCTTGACCCAGTGGTTCATGTAGTCGCCCATGTTGTAGCCGCAGAACGGCAGCATGGCGAACGGGTCGCGGCGCAGCTCGCCGACCTTGCCCTCGGCGGCGGCGGTCTTCTCGGAGGCCACGTTGGCGCCGAGGAAGACACCGTGCTGCCAGTCGAAGGACTCGGTGACCAGCGGTACGGCCGAAGCACGACGGCCGCCGAAGAGGATGGCCGAGATCGGCACACCCTTCGGGTCCTCCCACTCGGGCGCGATGATCGGGCACTGGCCGGCCGGGACGGTGAAGCGGGCGTTGGGGTGGGCGGCGGGCGTGCCGGACTCGGGGGTCCAGTCGTTGCCCTTCCAGTCCGTGAGGTGCGCGGGGATCTCCTCGGTCATGCCCTCCCACCACACGTCGCCGTCGTCGGTGAGCGCGACGTTCGTGAAGACGGAGTTGCCCCACATGGTCTTCATGGCGTTGGCGTTGGTGTGCTCGCCGGTGCCGGGCGCGACTCCGAAGAATCCGGCCTCGGGGTTGATCGCGTAGAGACGGCCGTCCTCGCCGAACCGCATCCAGGCGATGTCGTCGCCGATGGTCTCGACGGTCCAGCCGGAGATCGTGGGCTCCAGCATGGCGAGGTTGGTCTTGCCGCAGGCGCTCGGGAACGCAGCGGCGACGTACTTCGCCTCACCCTGCGGCGGCGTGAGCTTGAGGATCAGCATGTGCTCGGCGAGCCAGCCCTCGTCGCGGGCCATGACCGAGGCGATGCGGAGCGCGTAGCACTTCTTGCCGAGCAGGGCGTTGCCGCCGTAGCCGGAGCCGTACGACCAGATCTCGCGGTCCTCGGGGAAGTGCGAGATGTACTTGGTGGAGTTGCACGGCCACGGAACGTCCTCCTGGCCCTCCTCCAGGGGCGCACCCAGCGTGTGGACCGCCTTGACGAAGAAGCCGTCGGTGCCGAGCTCGTCGAGGACGGCCTGACCCATGCGCGTCATGGTGCGCATCGAGACGGCGACGTACGCGGAGTCGGTGATCTCGACGCCGATCGCGGAGAGCGGAGAGCCGACGGGGCCCATGCAGAACGGAACGACGTACATCGTGCGACCACGCATGGAGCCGCGGAAGACACCCTTCTCACCGGTGAAGATCTCCCGCATCTCGGCGGGGGCCTTCCAGTGGTTCGTCGGGCCCGCGTCCTCCTCCTTCTCGGAGCAGATGAAGGTGCGGTCCTCGACGCGGGCGACATCGCTCGGGTCGGAGGCGGCGTAGTACGAGTTCGGGCGCTTGATCTCGTCGAGCTTGGTGAACGTGCCCTTGGCCACGAGCTCCCCGCACAGGCGCTCGTACTCGGCTTCGGAACCGTCGCACCAGACCACGCGGTCCGGCTCGGTGATGGCTGCGATCTCGTTCACCCAGGAGACGAGCTCCTGGTGACGGGTGGGAACAGTGAGGGGAGCCGCGATGTCGCGCGCCACGATCGCTCCTTGTTGAGGGTGTCTTTTGGGCTGTTGCCCCGTGGGGGCTGCGACCCGGATGCTTCGTAGCCGCTCATCCGGTGCCGACCATACTCATTTGATCATCCGACCGAATCGCCCATATGTCCAGGGGGGCGCCCACGTGAGCATCGCCACTCGCGTCCGCAACCTACGGTGGCGTAGGTAGCATGCGGTCATGACTGCTGCCGCCGCCGCGCCCGAACCAGCCGAGGTCGAACCAGCCGAGGTCGAACCAGCCGAGCCGGGCCCGGCCGAGGTGGCGCCGGACCCGGTGAAACCACGCATGCGCGGCTGGCTGCATGCCGGAATGTTCCCCGCGGTGCTGATCGCGGGGATTGTTCTGATTGCACTCACAGACAGTATCCGCGGCCGGATCGCCTGCGGCATCTACATCGCGACCGCATGCCTGCTCTTCGGCGTGAGTGCGGTCTACCACCGCGGCACGTGGGGTCCGCGCGGCGAGGCGGTGCTGCGCCGACTGGACCACGCCAACATCTTCCTGATCATCGCGGGCACGTACACGCCGCTGACCCTGCTGCTGCTCCCGGAGTCGACCGGGCGTCCACTGCTGTGGGCGGTCTGGGCGGCAGCGGCGGCCGGCATCGCCTTCCGGGTGCTCTGGGTCGGCGCCCCCCGCTGGCTGTACACCCCCTGCTACCTGGCGATGGGATGGGCGGCGGTCTTCTTCCTGCCCGATTTCATGCGCACCGGCGGGATCGCGGTCCTGGTCCTGGTCGTCGTCGGCGGCCTGCTCTACAGCGCGGGCGGCGTCATCTACGGGATCAAGCGACCCAACCCGTCACCGCGATGGTTCGGCTTCCACGAGGTCTTCCACTCACTGACCCTGGCCGCCTTCATCGTGCATTACGTCGGCATCTCGCTCGTGGCGTACAACCACGCCTGAGCACCCCCTCCCCACCTTCCAGGGCCGCAGCTTCCGAGCTGCGGCCCTTTCGCATGCCGAGGCATCGTCACCCGCCCGCCGCATTGACACCCAAACCCTTTTGAGAGTTACTGTCACTTGACTTCGACCCTCGAAGGAGTGGGCCATGAATCGACGCTGGTGGGCCCTGGGCGCGCTGGTCGCGAGCCTGCTCGTGCTCGGATTCGACATGACGATCCTCAACGTGGCGCTGCCGACCATGGCCGAACAGCTCGGCGCCAGTCTCGGCGAACAGCAGTGGATGGCCGATGCCTACATCGTTGTCTTCGCCGCACTGATGCTCCCGGCGGGACTGCTCGGCGACCGGTTCGGCCGCCGCCGGGTCCTCATCACCGGCCTCGGCGTCTTCCTGATCGGCTCACTCGTCGGGGCGCTGGCCGGCACCGTGCCCGCCGTCGTGGCCGCCCGCTGCGTCATGGGCATCGGCGGCGCGCTCGTGATGCCCCTCGCCCTCGCCGTGGTGCCCTCGCTCTTCGGCGAACCCAGGGACCGGGTCAAGGCGGTCGGCATCGTCTCGGCCGCCTCGGCACTCGGGCTGCCGCTCGGCCCGATCATCGGCGGCTGGCTGCTGGACCACTTCTGGTGGGGCTCGATCTTCCTGATCAATATCCCGATGGTGGCGATCGGGATCGCTGCCTGCGTGTTCCTGCTCCCGGAGACCCGCGACCCGGCCGCCCCGAAGGTCGACGCGCTCTCCACCGCCCTGACCGTGACCGGTCTCGGCGCCCTGATCTACGCGATCATCGAGGCACCCGGGCGCGGCTGGGGCGATCCGCTGATCCTGGCGATGCTGGCCGGCAGTGTTGCGCTGATGGCTCTGCTGGTCGGGCGGGAACGCACGATGACCCGCCCGATGCTCGACATGACCCTGCTGCGGCATCGCCCGTTCCTGCTGAGCACGCTGACCGCGACGCTGATCATCTTCGTGATGTCGGGACTGATGTTCCTCATGCCCGCTTACCTGCAGTCGGTCCTCGGCCACGACGCGCTCGGCACCGGTGTGCGGATGCTGCCGATGATGGGCGGCCTGACCGTCGCCGCGAAGACCGGCGGCGCTGTCACCGCGCGGTTCGGCGCGCGGGCCACGATCGCCGCCGGCCTGGTCGTGCTGGCCTTCGCCTCGTTCCTCGGCAGCCGTACGACGATCGACAGCGGCTACGGCTTCACCGCACTGTGGCTGTCCCTGGCCGGCATCGGCTTCGGATTCTCGGTCGTCCCCGCCATGGACACGGCGCTCGGCACGCTGCCCGCCGACCGTGCGGGCAGCGGATCCGGACTCATGATGACCGTACGGCAGACGGGCAGCGCCCTCGGTGTCGCCCTGCTGGGCTCGCTGCTCGCCGGCGTGTACGCCGGCAGGCTCGACACGACGGACGTACCGGCGGCCGCCGCGGACCGTGCCGGGGACTCCGTCGTCGCCGCACATGTCGTCGCCGACCGACTCGGTGTGCAACGGCTCGCGGACTCCGCGAACGTGGCGTACGTGCACGGCATGAGCGTGGTCCTGCTGGTCATCGGCGTCGCGTCGCTGGTGACCGCGCTGCTGGTGGGGGCGCTTCTGACGGACGCCGGCCCGTCGCGGACCGAGGACGCCGACGTGGTCGCGGAGCCCGTCGATGCATGAGAATGACGACCATGGCCGCCACCTCCCGTACCTCCTCCGCCACCTCCGTCGAGGCGCAGCCCCGGCTGGGGCTGCGCGAGCGCAAGAAGCTCAAGACCCGGGTGGCGATCCGCCGCGCCACCTACCGGCTGATCGCCGAGCAGGGGTACGACGCGACGACGGTCGAGCAGATCGCGGAGGCGGCGGAGGTGTCGCCGAGCACGGTGTTCCGTTACTTCGCCGCCAAAGAGGACATCGTCCTCACCGACGAGTACGACCTCCTCATGGAAGCGGAGTTGCGGAACCGTCCCGCGGACGAGCCGCCCCTGGAGTCGCTGCGGTTCGTCGTGACGGAGGCGCTGACGGCATTCCTCGCCACCGAGGAGGAGGAACTGTGCCAGCGCACCCGGCTGATGGTGGAGGTCCCCGCGATCCGGGCGCGGATGTCGGAGACCATGTCGGACACGGCGAAGGTCCTGGCCCAGGTGCTCGCCGACCGGAGCGGCCGCGGCGCCGCCGACCTGGAGGTCCGGGTGTTCATCGCCGCAGTGCTGGGGGCGCTGCGCGAGGTGACGTTGTACTGGGGCGAGCACGACCAGAAGGGCGACCTGATCGCGATGATCAACCGGGCCATGGACACGCTCGAGGGCGGCCTGACGCTCTGACGCCCCGGGGACACCAGGGGTGCGCCCCAGGCTAGGGGGTGTCCGGCGGATCAGGGTCGGAGAGGTCGCGGCGTCCGGTGCGGTGCATCGCAAGGCGCCGGAGCGTCCTGATAGCGGAGCTATCCGGGCGTTTCGGCAACGCCGCGAGGTGCCGTGCCGGAC